>OMIW01000108.1 GCA_900299205.1 Pseudomonadota bacterium | reverse complement strand
GAATGCTCGTCGGTACCTTTTTTACGCTGTTTCTTGTGCCGTGCCTGTATGCAATAGTTTCTTCGGAAGCAGAGCTACTGACCTCCGAATAACACCTCCTGATCGACAGAATTCCATGATTAATTCTCGCTGCACTCTTCACCGTTCGCTATCGTCCCGAACATACGGTCTCCTTCTGTCTTCGCTCGTGGTGTGTGGTATTGCCACCGCAGAATCAATCCCCTCGCCGACGCCGTCACCCTTAGAGGCGCCTTATACCCTCGATGGCGCACTTGAGAGAGCACTCAAGTGCAACTTTCAGGTTACTGAAGCTGATAAGGAGCTTGAAAAGCAACAACATGCGGTGACAAATATCAGGGGCAAACTCCTTCCCCAACTTGGCGCGACAGGTTCATATACCAAGACTGACACCGGACTTATTCCCTCAGTGGGGAACCGTGCCTTTGGAAATGCGACGAATTGGAACGGGGGCGTTGAGCTATCGCAGTCACTTTATTCAGGAGGCTCAGGACTCAATGCGCTCCGAAAACAAGAGTTGCTTGCAGAGGCTGCATCGTGGGGACTTCGAACAATCAGACAAAGGGTTACATTCGAGGCAAAAAAGGCTTTTTTCGATGTTCTTCTCGCGAAACGAACTATCGAGGTGCAGGAGCAGCTCGTTAAGCTCCGCGAACAGACTCTCGAATCGGAACGAAATAAATTCGCCGCGGGGACAATATCCAACTTTGAGGTTCTTCGTGCGGAGGTCGCTCTCGCCAATAGTCGCACCCCACTTATTCAGGCAACTAACACCCTCAGCCTCAGCCGTGAAGAGTTAAAGAGGGTACTGGCGTTGCCAGTCGGTGCCCTCGAGGTCGAGGGCACCCTCGCGAGAGACTCCCTGCCCCTCACCTCAATAGACGAGGCACGAGCTGCAGCACTCTCGCGTCGTCCTGATCTAAGACAATTGCAGCTCCTCGTGGATGCTCAAAAGAAGGGGGTCAGGGTGCAGCTTGCCGAATACCTTCCTAAGATAACCGCCTACTCGAACTATACCTACCGAAATAACCCGTTCGGAGGAAGTGGTACTCTTGAAGGATGGCAGGTCGGTGTGCGGGGTACCTGGAATATATTCGACAGCTTCACCCGTGAAGGGGCTGTTGCGGCAGCCCGAACCGACCACCAGCTCGCCGAGATCGACCAGGAGCGACTTCAACAGGAAATCGGGGTCGAGGTAGCGCAGGCGATGCTCTCCTGGGCTGAGGCTGAGCAGCTCCTGAACGCTTCACAACAGGTCGTTACTCAGGCAGCCGAGAGTGAACGCCTTGCCCGCGCTCGGCTCGAGGTCGGAGCTGCCACTCAGCTTGACGTCCTTGATGCCCAGGTACAGCTCACGGAGGCGCGAACCAACGAGATCACCGCTCTCCACAAGCTAAACCTGACTAAGGCTGCTATCGAACGGGCGGTCGGGGGTTTCGAGCAGTAATCACGCCAGCATAAATCCCCGACTCACCGATTTCCGTGTACTCCATGGACTCCCGTTTGGACCGTCTCTCGCAAAACTAGTTGGTCCTGAAAAACCGATCAGGATTTTTTTAGGGCAATTCAAGCCCATCAAAACCTAGTAAGCGCCATTTCACGCACGTCGCCGAAGTGCTTACGACGTTTGCCGGACCATCAGTGGATCAGAGTACCCCCTGAAATTTTTTTGCTATTTTTCAGGGAGCACTAACTATCGACGTTTCCTCTTCCGCGGCATGCTCGTTGGGGTCCGGGTGGGGGTTGCTGTCGCGGTTTTCGTCGGGGTAGCGGTTGCTGTTCGCGTCGCCGTCGCCGTTGGTACCACGGTAGCAGTTGCACTCGGTGTTACCGTGAAGGTTGCTGTCGGTGTCGAGGTCGCCGTTGCAGATGGGGTCACCGTAGGAGTGGCAGTAACGGTTGCGGTCGCCGTCAAAGTTGCCGTCGCGGTGGCTGTCGGCGTTACGGTAGATGTTGCCGTCCGAGTTGGCGTCGCCGTGGGACTCGCCGTCACCGTCGCCGTTGCAGTGGTCGTTGGGGTCAACGTCGGCGTTCGTGTCGGTGTCGCACTCGGCGTTGCACTCGGCGTCGCGGTTGCAGTCGCCGTTGCGCGAGCAACTGCTTCGAAGGTAAGGGGCACCAGATTTTCCACCACTACCGCAGTTTGTGAGGCAGGGACAAATTGGTAAGTCGCCGATGTGGGCACTACCTGAGCAACCGCTCCCTCAGCGATGGGAGTTGACACGAACTCTCCGAGATTATTTGTGAGGACCGTCGCTGACGAACCATCGGCCGAGATGACGACAGGAACCGCTGCAACGGGAGTTTGATTCGCTCGAATAACTCCCCTTACCGGATAGGTGAATGTCGCCAATTGGGCCGCAAGCAGTGCTTGATAGCTATCGAGGTTCCCTCCGGTTCCGACCTTACCGAGGAGCGAAGAGCGGGTGACCACCGATTGCCGAATTATCCCCTTAATTTGGCTCGCCGTCTTTGGTTGATAGCTCTGAATTAATCCGACGACCCCAGAGACAAAAGGTGCCGATGCACTCGTGCCCGAGAAATTTTGATAATTCCCCGCCAGCCCGTCATACCCAACCGGAAAGGCTCCAAGAATATTGACTCCGGGAGCCGCCAGATCCACCGATTGGCCACTATTTGAAAACGGTGCAAGATTCCCATCGGAGGAGATCGCTCCGACCGACACAACGGACGACAGCTCCTGAGAGAGGGCTGCGGGATACAAAGGAAAGGTGTCGCTCGACCGTCCCTCATTCCCTGCAGCGGCGACGGTAACAACATCGAGAGCCTCTGCAGCGGCTATTGCATCAACCTCTGCTTGGCTCCGCTCTGAACCGCCATACGACATGTTCATAACGACGACATTAATACCTCGCTGACGGAGACGAACAACGTAATCGATTGCAGCGATTGCTGAACTCAGTGTGCCAGTCCCCGCTGCATCAAACACTTTAAGGGGCAGTATGGTGCAGTTCCAACACACACCCGTTACACCAGTTCCGTTGTTTGATGCCGCTGCCGCCACAGAGGCAACCTGGGTTCCGTGCCCATGGTCGTCCTGAGGATAGTTATCACCATTGGCAAAATCCCAGCCGTAGACATCGTCGACGAAACCGTTGCCATCATCGTCGATCCAGTTCGCAGCTATCTCGCCCGGGTTTTTCCATATTTTAGCGGCAAGATCGGGATGGGTGATATCCACCCCCGTGTCCAGTACTGCGATAACAACCCCAGCCGATCCTCGGGTGATATCCCATGACTGCACCCCCTGAATACCGGGTGATCCCTTTAATCCCCAACTCGCGGGGTCCGTCCAAAACGAATCGTTCGGGGTTATCGAGAGCGAAAGGGGAAGATCCCGCTCAACATAGGAGACCTCCGGCAGCGCGCGGATCTTCGTCTGCTCAGCCTCATCTACCTCAATCAGAGCGGCGTGACTCGAAGGAAAGTGCATCAACACCGAAGCACCGTTCTGCGAGAGCCGCCGAAGCATCGAACGATCTGCTTCGTCAACATGATCCTCCGACCGAAAACCTACCAGATACCTGTCGTCCCCAATTGCCCTTTCGGTCCATCCTCCCACTGCACCGATACACACCAAAAAAACAGAAAAAAAGAACCCTGCCGTCTTCACGGCATTCCTTACCAGCCCCATACTCCCCCTTACATCAAACAGACAATCCCGACGAGATGGTACGCCTTCAGACGGGGAAATGGTTCTAGTGATATAAAACATCTCCTACTGAATACGCAGGGAGTTTGATGCGATTTAAATCGAAACCGGACTGGGTTTTTTGTATTTTAAATGTAACCAGTCTACCTTTGACTTATCAGCAGGTATTAGTAGGCGTTTTCTTATTTAATCGCCCACTCGACCGTTATAGCCTCTTCTATGAGGCCCAACTCCTCAAGAACATAATTCATAACCTCAGCATCATCATTAAATCCCGACGCAAAATCGAGATCCGAAAAGCTATCGTCTCCTGAAACAAAGTACCGAAGCGCACCCACGGCGAGAGAGCGGTGCCGCTCTGAAAGATGCGGATAACGATCCAAGAGCAGGGAAGCTCTGTCATATAGTTCACGAACGAGCTCCCGATTGACGAGAGGACGCTGGTCTACCTCCCTTAATACACCATCGTAAAACCCCTCAAGCTCCTCCCGAAGCTGCGGAACCGTGTGTGGCGGAAGGGGCTCACACAACCGACGAAAGTGGGATGCGGCCCTCGGAGGAAATGTCGGCAATCGGAATGTGCGTGACTGTTTAAACATCGATCATTTCCCAAAACTGCAGCCTATGGTCGGCTGCTTTATTCATGCTCCTCACCCAACAACAATCGCTCTAAACGAAAAAGCTCCTCACGCAGCCCCAGGACTATGAAAGTCGCTCCCTCCTTAATCTCGGTATTCGCATCCGGATTAAAGTGCATAGTTCCGTTCGGCATGATGATTGCGGCAACAATGACATTCGTTCTCTGCCTGAGTTCGGCATCCCGCAAGTTCCTCCCGTGTAGTGGAGAGCCATGCGGTATTCGTATCTCTTCGAGCTGCAAGTGCGAACCCGTGCTGGAGACGGCAAGATCAAGAAACTCTGTCACGTAGGGACGGGTTAGACCTTCAGCTATCTTTTGCCCCCCCACTCGATATGGCGAAATGATGCGCGTTGCCCCCGCTCGTTGTAATTTCTTCTCACCAGCCTCATCCTCCGCCCGGGTCATTATAAAAAGCTCGGGAGACAACTCTCGACATGAGAGGATTACATAAAGATTGTCGGCATCTTTTGGCAGAAGGGTCACAATTGAGCGCGCCCTCTGAATCCCTGCCGCCAGAAGGATCTCATCATGGGTAGCATCGCCCTGAACAACGAGATACCCCATCTGACGGGCCTCAGTCGCTCGATTTTGATCAGATTCGATGATAACGACCCGCATTCCCGACGCAAGAAGCTCTCGGATAGCAATTCGGGCGAGTCGACTAAACCCGCAGATTATTGTGTGGCCCTCCAATTTTCGTATCTGCTCGCCCATTCGCCTATCCCGTATCGCCAAAAATATCTGCTGCTGGACCACCTTTTGGGCGATGGTCGTAAAAAGGACGGTCATTAACCCCAATCCCGTCAATATCAGAATAATAGTGAAAGCCCGACCAGGTTGGGTCAAGGGGTGAACCTCCTGGTATCCGACTGAACCAAGAGTGATGACAGTCATGTAGAGGGAGTCAAACAAACTCCACCCCTCAATGAACGAAAAACCTAATGTGCCGAGCAAAAGAAACAGCGCAATGATTGAAATACTGAGAAGAATTTCCCTTATCTCTCTATAGAAATGGTATTCAGAGGGCTGAAGAGAGCCTTGACGGGGCGAGCTTAAGAAATTGATCGACCGTCTATCTTTTCTCGGCATCGGAGCGATGGTGATAATCCGTTGAGTCTCATTCGAGGTCGGTTGCGCAGCAATATTGGAGACGTGTTACTCGTCGTCCACCGAATCGGCTACCCTCTTCTTCAATTCATAAAATTGCTTAATAGCGTACTTCCAATCTTCATCCGTCGCCGTCCGACGACAAGTAATCTCCCCCTGAACGGTAAAAATAACCACGCCAGATTCCGCATCTAACTGGTAAGTGACCAGTTGTTCCCGATCAGCCTTTGCTTCGACGATAAAAAAAACCCTTCCGCGATTGTCGTTATCGAGCAGCAGGAATGTAAATGTCTGCCATTCTCCCTCAAACGATTCGACGGTAGAGTGTTCGACTCCACCCTCATCTTCAGGATGCTCTTTCGGGGAGGGGACTCTCGGATGAATCGAGAGGTCTACCGACAGCTTTCGAAGCGACTGCTCTATTCCCGACGGTTCTCCCATCGTAGCGATTAGCTCCCTCTTTAAGATGGTCAGTTCTCCCTCGCGCTTCTCTTCGTTCGAATAATCGCCGAATAAAGCGACGTTCGTGCTCCTTCGAATATAGAATCCCTTCCCGAGATCCGATATCTCGGGGGAAATCGCACCCATAGAGTAAATGTCGGCAGGACCTTTCTTGCAAAGCTCAGAAGTCGGACCGGTGTGCGCTAGAAATCGCAACTCACTCAAAAGGCTCAATAATTCGAGATCAAAGCTTCCCTTCGCCCCCGGGAAGCAAGGAGCCTCAAGAGCAGCAAGACCAGAAAGCTCCGGGTCCAGTTTGGCGTCCAAAGACACGGCACCCCCGGTAATCGAGCATTCCAACCGGCCAACATCCGGTGCAGGAAAAAAAAGGGGCATTTCGCTCATAAACTAGGGTCCAGACACTAACCTCTTAAATATATCAAACATCTTTTAAGCTGCATAGACAGCCCGAAGGCGAAACTGTGGGGGCGATTTGCCGAACTTCCAGTGTCGTAAATCTCCCCGCTTGATCTATGATCAGCAATCCTCATCCGCATGGACGGCAACCCCCGAAAAGGGCTTCGTCTACTTACCACCGTCGTCCCTTAACTTCGGAAAGGGGCTCTGTTCGCCGACTTAAGCTCATCTTCGCCACAGATTCCGAATGAAACCAAAACTCGCATTCATCGTCTTCGTCTCGGGAGCCGTGGTCATGATACTCGAGCTGGTGGGCTCGCGAGTTGTTGCGCCACATCTTGGGAGCTCAACCTTCGTTTGGACAAGCCTCATAGGAACAGTCCTCGGAGCTTTAAGCCTCGGCTACTACCTCGGTGGACACTATGCTGACCGAAGCCCCTCCTACAAAAAACTTGGTTGGATCCTTTTCGCTGGAGCCCTATCAATACTCTTGACGACCCTGAGCAAAGACATCGTCGCGCTGCTCGTCGGACGAAGCCTCCGTGACCTGCGATTCGCCAGCATCATCACCTCACTTATTCTTTTCGGTCCAACCTCGATTCTTTTAGGGATGGTCTCCCCTTATTGCATCAGGCTGGCGATAAAAGATCTCGATCATTCGGGAGCAACGGTGGGCAACCTTTATGCGATTTCCACCGCGGGGAGTATTCTAGGGACTTTTCTCGGGGGATTCTGGCTCATCTCGCTTCTCGGCACGACCCTCATCCTCTATACCCTCTCTATCGTACTTCTCTTTCTATCGATTATTGCGGCAAAAACGGCGGTAGCCATCCCCAGTGTCGTAATTCTTACGCTGATCGGACACCTCTCACTCAGTCATTCACAGAATCGTTGGAAAAACATCGTCGACCTTGATACCGAGTATCAGAGGGTTTGGGTGGTTACCGCCTCGGAAGGACAGAGAGCCGTGAGACTGCTTGCCACAGGCCCCGACGGGTACCAAAGCGGAATGTTTCTCGATACTGGTGAACCAACAAATGGATACCTCTCTGCATTCGCCACCGCGATTAACGGTTTTCCCCAAAGGCAGGACATTCTTGCGATAGGGGGTGCCGGCATAATATTGCCCCGGAGATTGGCCGAGCAACACCCCGAATCCTCCATTCACGTCGTAGAATTAGATCCTGGGATGACAGGTGTTGCGCGGAATTTTTTCGGATTGACCGACCTTCCGAATCTCGCGGTCGACCATTTGGATGGGCGCATCTTTTTGAATACCACCACCAAGATGTTTGACGTCATCATCCTTGATGCCTTCGCCGGTAGTATCTCGATCCCCTTTCACCTGATAACTGAGGAGGCGCTCAAAGAGGTGGCGCGACTGCTCAAACCGAATGGAGTCGTTCTTCAAAATGTTATCGGCACCCTCGAGGGGCACGGCAGCACGGTGACCCAAATGATAGCCCGAACCTTTCAGCAGGCTTTTTCTTACGTGGCTATCTATCCGATTGATCCCAAAAGGGCTCCCTCTGAGGTCCAGAACATAGCTTTTGTCGCTTCCCACCAACCGATACCTCAGCTCAAGGGCTTGGCCAACAGGTGGAAATTCGCAGCCGTCGATCACTTCCAACCACTCACAGACGACTTCGCACCCTTGGATTATCACATGTTGGCGGTTTACCAAGCCCGCCAACATTAAGGACAATCCATTCGATATTTCCTCCTTTAAAATAACCCCCTTTTCTGCGCGATTAAGGAAGATTTGGGGGGAAATTTTTGCCCTACGGTCCTTGCGGTATCTTTGATATGTGGAGGCAGATGGAAAATCCGGCACTTAGATTGACTTTAGCCAATTCGGCCGTTAAAATTCGGGAACCAAGGGTCATGTGAGGGCCGATAGCTCAGTCGGTAGAGCAACTGGCTTTTAACCAGTGGGTCGACGGTTCAAGTCCGTCTCGGCTCAGTCCTTATTTTCCTGCCTGTCGTGCGCTCGGAGTGCAGGCAGGAAGCCTTCAGCGCGAGGGAGCAGCTTTATATCAATGATGAAAGCCCTCGTGACCGGAGCAACTGGCTTTATCGGCAGCACCTTGTGTGAGGAGCTCCTCTCTGTTGGAAGCTCTGTTCGTGCGCTCCACCGTCCTTCGAGTGACTCCTCCTTCTTGAGCACCTTGCCCGTTGATATGGTGACTGGTGACGTCACTGATAGGGACTCACTTCGCGTGGCGATGAGGGGTTGTGACAGAGTATTTCATCTGGCGGCTCTGTTCCGCGAAGCCAAATTCCCCTCCTCCGAATATTGGCGCGTCAACCTTGAGGGGACCCGCAACGTCCTCGAGGTCGCAAGCGAGATGGGCATCCCCTATGTTGGGTACTGCAGCACGACCGGCGTGCTGGGGAATGTAAAGAACCCACCCGCCAACGAGACAACCGACTATGCCCCTCTTGATGTCTATCAGGAGAGTAAAACAGAAGCGGAAAAGCTTGCGGTTTCTTGGTTTCGATCAGGGAAAATCTCCGGTTCAGTTATTCGTCCCGCAATGGTCTACGGGCCCCGCGATACGAGGCTTTTCAAATTATTCCGCGGCATCGCCTCCCGAACCCTTCCCGTTATTGGAAATGGAAAAACGTGGTGTCATTGGGTTCTTGGTCGTGACGTGGCTCGAGCTTTCCGACTCGCCTCAGAGACCACAGCCAGTCACGGAAATATCTACATCGTGGGGGGAGAACATCCTATTTCGCTCGAAGAATCGATGCGGATTATCGCCGATGAGTATGGCGTGTCGCTTCTCCCTTTCCGGGTTCCTGTCCTCCCACTTCAGCTTCTCGGCTCCCTCGTTGAGGCCGTGTGCCTTCCCTTCGGCCTCGAGCCTCCTCTTCATCGTCGTCGTGCAGACTTCTTTACGAAGAATCGCAGCTTTGATTGCTCGCGGGCACGTACCGATCTGGGCTACGCTCCGACGTATTCAGTCACGGAGGAGATCCGATCAGTAGCCCGATGGTACATCGAGGCAGGATGGCTTCCACAGCTATCTGGTCGCACCCGCGTGTTTCCCCCCCCGACGGAGACTCGGGAATCGCGGGCTCGGCGAGCCCCCGCTTCGCTAAGCGCTCACGAAATCATCCCTTCAACCCCCTCAACGACAGAATGATTCAGCAATCGTCTCCGTCTGCCGGCTTTGTGCCACCCTCATCGTGGTGTGATGTTGACTCAGCCACCGAACGGTACGCCTCCCGTTTCGCTGGGCCCATCGGAGAGTGGATGCTCGACATCCAAGAGGCTGCCCTTTCGCAGCTTCTTGACCTTCCCCCTGGCAGCACCATTCTTGATGTGGGAGGAGGTCACGCCCAACTCACCCCACTTCTCCTTCGTCGAGGTTACGTCGTTACGATACACGGCAGCTGTCCTTCAGCTCAGGGCCGAGCCGCTCATTTTATTGAGCAACAGGATTGTTCTTGGAGCGAAGGTCCTCTCGACCGCCTGCCATATCCGGATCGATTCTTTGATGGCGTGATATCCTTTCGTATCCTTCCCCACGTCGATGACTGGCGAGCCCTCCTCGCCGAGCTCTGTCGCGTTGCCAGAGCACACGTCATTATTGACTATCCCTCCAGTCGGAGCGTCAATGTAATAAGCGGTGCATTATACGGGGCAAAGAAAGGGATTGAGCAAACGACGCGACCCTTCACCGTTTTCCGAGATCACGATATCCGGAGCATCCTCCGAGAAGGAGGATGCTTAACCCACGAGGAGGTTCGTCAGTATCTCTTCCCGATGGCGGCTCACCGAGCACTCGGATCGCCTACCCTCTCTCGCACGATTGAGGGTACTATGCGAGCACTCGGGTTAACCCGAGTACTCGGATCGCCGGTGATTGTGCGAGGCACCAAAGGGACTGCGCACGTATCGCCGAGATAGCCGTCATTGTGCCTATTCGGAGCGTGCATTCTATTATCCCTCCGGATTTGAGGAACCAGCCGTGTATTCTCTCTATGACTGGAAGCGGTGTTGGCAGACAGGACACACCCCATGGCGGGGAGAACTTCTCACATCTGATAATCCGCTTCTCTCTCTCTATCGTGATCATCGGACAAAACTGTTTGGTCAATTTCTGATTCAGTCGAAATCTCCGGTCGAATACCAATCGCCACGGGCTATTTCGACGAGCACCGCTTTATCGTCATGTTCCTCGTCTGATACTACGCCTTCTCTCGCTCTGCGACGTGCATTTGTTCCTTTGTGCGGCGATTCACCGGCGATTAGGTATTTGGTGGATGAGGGATTCTCAGTCACCGCCGTTGATTTTGTTGAGGAGCCCCTCCTGTCGTTAATCCATGGGTCGTGCCGGGATCTGATACCCGATGCACTGTTCTCCACTGAAAGCTCCAATCCAATTTCCTTTCCTCTGTTGACCCCCAATCTCTCATTAATTCAATCTGACATCTTCAACCTCCCCTCCGCTGTCTCTGACGAAGCGTACAATCTGGTTTACGATCGGGCCGCCCTTATTGCATTACCGCAGGAGGCCCGAATCAGGTATGCCTCCCTTCTCGCCAATTTCACCATGCTGGGTGGCTATCTTCTTCTCGAGGTAGCGGACATGCCTGGTCGAGGCGATGCAGGACCACCCTATTCGGTATCACGCGACGAGGTATTCCAGCTATTTGCACAATTTTCGCCAATTGCAGAGGAGACGGCCCTCCCCGCTCTCGCTCCCGAGCACTTTCACAAGCGGGGCGTCACCCAGATGACCTTCCATCGATTTATATTCCGGAAATAGGCCACCCCAGAGACTGATGCTGCTTTCATCGACAGGGAGTTCGGATATCAGATCAATTTTCCGCCACCAACCTCGATTTGATGATACAATGAAGGGAGTAGGTCGAAGATTCCTCCTTCGCCGAAGGAATAGCTCTCCTGCTTACCCTATCAACATACATATGCTCCACCCTCACCGTCCGATATCGTCCGGTTTGCTTAAGGTGTTGATGCTCTGTGCGCTGATACTTCCCCTGTCCCCCATCGCTGGTCAGAGCCCCGACTCCCACCCCGTCGGATCGAATCTTGATGCTGTCACTGATTATTCCCCACAATTGCCGTTTATCGACCTTTTTCTCTCCTCTCGAGAATGGTTCACGCAATGCACCAACGGTCACGATCCGGGGTGTAATTCGAATAATGAATGGAATACCGGAGAATCTGGACTCCTCGATCTCGACTCCTCAGGATGGATTCGCTCCCTTCCAAGCCGAGCAAGCAACCCGATATTTACCGTGGCAGCAACCTTCTGGGATATTCCGCCAGAATTCCCAAAGGGTCGGTTTATCGTTCGCTACGAGGGTACCGGCTCCCTAGAATATGGTCTTGGCGCACGCAAAATTGAAAGTGACTCAAAACCTGAAAGAGATGTCATAACAATAGATCCAGCCAACGGGGGAATCCTTCTGAGGATCACCGCAACCGATCCTAATCGCTCGGGCGACTACCTGAGAAATATTCGGTTGATTCGGGAGGAAGATGAGAAAAGGGCATTCTCTGGGCGATTTAGTCCTCAGTTCCTTGACAAACTCAAACCCTACAAGGTCTTGCGATTCATGGATTGGATGCGGACAAATAACACTCCCCTATCATCGTGGCGCGACCGTAGTCTGTCATCCGATGCCCGATATTCGACCGAAAAAGGAGTTCCCGTTGAGGTAATGCTCGAACTTGCCAATACGGCAAAAAAGACACCGTGGTTTACCCTTCCGCATCGATTTGAGCTGGCCGATGTGCGCTCGTTTGCCGCTCTTGTTCACTCGAAACTCAACGACGATCTTCCCGTATATGTTGAATACTCGAATGAGGCCTGGAACGATCTGTTCACCCAAGGCTCATGGATGGAACAAGAGGGGGAAAAGAAGTGGCCGGGCGGAACCGAAAGTGGATTTACCAAGCGTATTAACTTTTACGGGAGTCGAGCCGCTGAGATTTGCAGTATCTGGCAAAGCGTATTCGCGGACGACCCATCGCGTGTTCAATGTGTTATTGCATCGCAAGCGGCGAATAGCTGGACGGCGAGTGAAGCCCTTTCCTGTCCTCTCTGGAACAAACAACCGTGTACTGCACATGGAATAAGGAATCTTGCCATTGCTCCCTATTTTGGTGATTACCTAGGGCACCAAGAATATGCACCCTTGGTTGAGGGGTGGACGTCCCATTCTGACGGCGGAAAAGCGGCGCTCTTCGCAGAGCTCCGTGGAGGCTCACTCATTCCGGGAGCCCCCTCAAGCGGTGCTCTTGGTCAGAGCTTCAGTTGGATCGAGGAGAACAAACGGATTTCAGAAAGGTATGGTATCTCACTTGTCAGTTACGAAGGCGGCCAACATTTGGTGGGGATCGGTGCCGTGGCAGACAGCGCGGCGATTACCTCTCTTTTCACAGAAGCGAACCGACATCCAAGCATGGGAATGCTCTACGATACCTATCTCTCGGGATGGAATGCGCGGGGTGGAGGACTGTTCATGCATTTTACCGATATCGGATCTTATTCAAAATTTGGCTCGTGGGGGGCCCTTGAAACGATCGGGCAAACCTCCTCTCCAAAATATGATGCCCTGACAATCTTCGCTCTCGGAAAAACCGCTCCGCGCTCAAAAGTCATCCTTACAGTCAGGCTGACTGGACGAGGTTCGGTCGTTAGTAATCCGACCAGTATCTCTTGTGGCCGACGATGTCGTACCTCCGTTGTCCGAGGTCAGGTCGTGAGATTAACTGCGCGTCCCGCACGCCGATTCCAATTTGAATCGTGGTCGGGTGCTTGCCGTCACACTCGTCCTCTTTGCCTCGTGCGAATGTCCCGTTCCATGCAAGTTCGGGCAACCTTTAAGCAGCGCCGATAATTGCGACAAACAACGTCACGAGCATCGTGTGGAGCGCCCACCCCCTTCGATGTTTGCGCTTGTTAGCGGCTGATTCCTCGCGGTAGGATGTCGCCAGCGAGTAGCCTAAAACGGTCGTTCCTTCCCCAAAATCCCTCCCCCTTTTTTTCGACACCCCATGGACGAACTCTCTCCCTATTCCTCACTTCCCGAAGCATTTCAGGCAGCTCTTTCGGCCCGTCCCTCAGATATGGCATATCTATTTTTTGATCAGGAAGGCACGGTGCGCTCGCGGAGTTACGAAGAGGTCGCGTCGCGGGTTCACCACATCGCCTTGTTCCTCAAGACGGCAGGGGTCACCGCGGGCACTCGGGTCGCTATTCTGAGCAACACGCGACCGGAATGGAGTGAGGCAGATCTTGCGATTGTATGGCTCGGTGCGATCACGGTATCAATATATCCATCCCTCCCCCCGCACGATATTGGCGTTATCCTCGCTGACTCAGGAGCGACGATTGTTTTCGCCGAGAATGGCGAACAGGTAGAAAAACTTCTCGCTCTCCGCGACACTCCGCTCTTAATACCGGGTCAAGAGGAAGAGGTCCGGCTCGCCATCGATACGATTCTCTCGTTCGAGTCGGTGACCGAGCATGCTGGCGTCACCTCATGGAGCTCACTGGTTGAAGCTCCTCTCTCAGATCCCTTGCCGATTGCCGAAATTCGTCCGGGCGACCTCGCCTCGCTGGTATACACCTCAGGTACGACGGGAATTCCCAAAGGAGTAATGCAAACCCACCGCAATCACTTGTCGAACGTCGTCCAGGCGTCGGAATCGGGAGTTTTTGGGCTCGATGGTATTCTTTTTCTCTACCTCCCCCTCGCTCATTCATTTGCACGGCTTGTTCAGTGGCTCGGCCTTCTCACCGAGGCGCGTGTGCTATATACCCGAGTCCCAAATTCAAAACGCTCGGTAGTTGACCTCGCTTCAGTTGCTACCGATATGCGCACCGGTGGCTCTCAATATGTCCCCTCAGTGCCGCGATTATTCGAAAAAATTAAGGGTCAAATCGAGCGTACCGCGGCGCAACACTCAGTCCGCGGACTCATGATTCGTGGTGCCCTGTGGGCGGCCCGCGCGCACGCCGATCCAGTCAAGCGGCAGTCGCTCTTGGCTCAGATTGCATTTGCGGGAACTGAGCCGATTCGACGTTTATTAAAAAAACAGATATTCGGGAACAATTTTCAGCACGCGATATCAGGAGGAGCGAAACTTCCTGTTGATGTTTTGGACTTTTTTACCCATCTCGAGATACCAATCCTTGAGGGATACGGGCTCACTGAGACGTGCGTCGCTACTCACATAAACCGAGTCGGCGCGATTAAACGGGGCACGGTCGGCACTCCATTTCGGCGGCTTGAAACTAGAATAGCTGATGATGGCGAGATTCTGATGCGAGGGCCAAACGTCGCGGTCGGCTACTACCACAAACCGGCAGAGACCGCAGAGAGCTTTGATGCTGAGGGATGGTTCCACTCAGGAGACCTCGGTGCAGTCGATGAGGAGGGCTATCTGTCAATAACAGGAAGAAAAAAGGAGCTATTGGTGACCGCGGGAGGCAAAAAGGTCCCAACCCAGAAGATTGAGAATCTTCTTCAGAGCCACCATCTCATCAGTCACGCCGTCCTTGTTGGTGAAGGAAAGCCATTCTGCGCGGCGGTGGTAACTATCGATCTTGGTATGCTTTCGACTCTCGCGAAGAAACGGGGAGTGAGCGAGCCCGCTGACCCCGCATCGTGTGAATGGGTCATGAACGATCTCCAATCTCATCTGGCGTTTATTAACAAAGAACTTGCCTCTTTTGAACAGGTCAAAAAGGTCGCGATCGTATCGCCCGAGTTCTCCGTTGAGAATGGGCTTCTAACCCCTACTCTCAAGGTACGGCGATCAATCGTAGTTGAGCGACACAGAGACACCATCGAGCGGCTTTTTTCATCCAGCTCTCATAAAGAGAACAACGGCCACCACACTATTCGGTCGAATGAGACTTCAGAAAATTAGTTTTGTAGGACCCTCTCAGCATCCACTCACATTTCTCGGGGGTTGACCCTCCGTCCGTATTTGACGGAGGTTGGAGGGCCGGGCTAGACTGTTGAGCCTTACTGAAGGTTTTCTGTGAAACTCCCAGCTTTTTCCCCGAGCGAACTCCCCCGGGAGCTGTCCGCGCTGATCCTGAACGAGGATGTGACGGGTGATAACAGGTCCAAATTAGCGGACTGGCTTCGGGCACTACCAGAGGAAGACGACAACACGAGAAGATTTCTTGTAACTCTTCTTGAGAGGAATTCCGAGCAATTCGGGGATTTCCTCCCCGTGGTACGGGAACTTCCTGATGGCATGCGTGAGAAGCTTCGGCTAATTCTTGCACTAGGAGACGTGCAGGATATACCGCCCCTTCTGGAACAACTAAGTGAACCGAGCATCAATGAAGGCGATTTTCTGCGGATAGCGACCGCTTGCATAGCCCTTCTCGTCATCGCGGGGCGGCCTATTGAGCTCATTCAACAATTCACGAAAATTGCCCTGAGAAGGCTCCAAGCTGAGGAAAATTTCCAACATGCCTACGACCTCTGGGAGCTTCTCCGTGATGGTTATGAGTCTTCGATTATCACCCTCGATGCGCTCCTGCAAATCGCAGACATGGATGAAGTATCGAGGCAGATTCGACTTGGTGCCCTGAGCATTGCTCGTGATTCCGGTGATTTTCGCCACGGCGACCTTACCGTGCGAGTCCCGTATAACATCTGCGTGTCGCTTGCCGGAAGCGTACTGCTTCCCCGGCGTCGAGACCCTCACTCCGGCGTATACACGCGAAAGCTGCGAGACGAAGCTGCTCTGCTTCTCCTCGCGGTTTTTGAGATGGCTCGGGGAGAAACCGGCCTAAGAGCAGCCGAGGCGCTTGTCGCTCTCGACCGTTTAGGACTCTTGCCCCGACAAGTAAGACGGAGATTTGGCGACCTTTGCCTGGTGAGACAGTTTGCCTAATGAGACTTGGAGAGAATTCTGCAAAGCTGGAAGCCTCCCTCTGGAAAGCGCTCTCAGGGCCTTTCCGGTAGACGTCCGAAAGAGCCTCCCCGGGTGTCCTTTGGTCACGGTTCCATCGGGAGCTTCCGCACAATGTGCTGTCGCTCCCGTCCCTTTCAGTTTCCTCGCCCCATGGTCAAGTGTTTCATTACCTTAATGGCTAAGAAAGACTCAGAAGAAAGAAACGGCAGACAGGACGTGCTCCGAACCTCTTTCCAGCTAAGGGAAGTAAATAGAGCTGCTCTACCCGCGATACTCTCCCCAGGGGCAAAATTGACGAACCACCCAATGCGAAGTAGCGTCAGCTAATTGCCCCTTATTCCGAGGGGGTAACCTGAGCGTCGACTTATTGCCAAATTGCCGTTTTTGCAAAATTGCCGGAGACACCCTTGACCACTCATCAAAACTCAAGCCATCCCAAAGGTCCATCATTCAGCGATTTCTCGAGGGATGCGTGGGCTTTTATCTCTGACACTATCGACCCGTTTCAGCTTCGCGACAAGCAACTGCTCGAAGAGGTTGCGGCAGATATACAGCGAGGCTCGATAGCTCTCGGAGATGCGACTCGTGTCGTCATGCGAGCGATCGACCCAGTGAGCGACCAGCTTCGCGGATGGTACTCAAAGACTGACTTAAAAACTATCCAAACGTGTCACTCACTTGTCAGCCAGTACAAAGTAGCCGCGGTGGATCGAGAAGGAGAGGGGCTCGGAGAGCTCATTGATCGGTTAGAAAATTATCTGGTTCAAGTGGAACGAGAACACTCGCCTACCTCCTTACCTGCGGTAACGCTTGACCTTCGAGGCCATCTTGCGATGGTCGCCGGGGCGCTCGAGACAGGACCGATATCAAGGGTGAAGGCTCAGGAAATCGTCGACCGCTCCCTCCAGTCATCAAATGAGATTGGGCTCCTCGCCCAAAAGCATCTCGAGTCCCTGGCTATCTGCTTGCTCGCGGTTGATGACGAAGATCTGAATGACATTTTTCCGACCAAGGAAGCTGATACGCGCCGATACCTTCAGGACCTCGTTCGGGTCGATCCCATCACCGACCTCAAAGAGGGGATGAGCGACGCCGGTGTGGATTTTCTTGCGGTGGCATCCCGTGTTGCTCAGGGACGATTTCCAGTTAAAGACGAAGAGATCGGCGATATTGATATCGAAACCCGAGAGGAGTGGCTAACCGAAATTCTCAACGAGGTAGGAACCTCCCATTCATTCAATCACTATGACTCTGCTCGCCTCCTGATGAAGGCGCACGCTCTCATCGATAATACCATCCCGGAAATTACGCAATACCACGACGCCTTCTTTACTCAGACCGGAGAGCTTCGAACGGCCGTTCGGGATGAGTTGGGCGATGTTCTTGCGGAAGAATCCCCTGCAGAGGATGCGGTGACTCTTATGCGGTTGCGGAGCGTTGTTTGTCATGCTGCAGAACATCTCTCCGGTATGCTCGCCGACTATGACAATGCCCTTCGCACTGATGGGAAGATGGTTCAACCCGGAATGATTGATCTCGCAGCGGGCCGTGAAATTATGATGGGTCAATTCGGAGCGTTCTTTGGTATCGATTCGGGCGAACAATTCTTGCCTGATGCAATGATTAACCGTTTTCGCGAAACCTATGAAGAGGATCTCGATGAGATGCTTGGCCGTTTCGCGACGGAATTTTACGATCCAACCTCTGTGGGATTTATTTCGGTTTTTAATGAGTGGCGAGAGTCTTCAGAACATTCTTGGGAACTATCGAGGGAAGATCACGTGAATCTCGTTAGTGCACTGCTGGATGACATGAGAGAGGGCTCGGGACATCCTGAAGCACTCTTTGATCGATATGTAGCAGCCCGCGATTTTATCCATCACGCTACCCTTGTACCATCAAGCGACGACGAGATGGACGCCAAGGTTTCAGTTCGCATGCTCCTTCTTAAAGAGCTCGAGATCTGCGTCGTCTCGGGGCTCGTTGAAGCCGCCTGGAGTGAGGAGAGGGAGACCCTTGCTCAGCAGTTATCAGAGCGTCAGGAAAGAATTTTGGCAGATGAGGATGATTCCGATCCTGAATCACCGATTTCTGTCGAAATTCAATCTCTCGAGAAGGCAATCGAGCTTTTTTGGGATCGCTTCGGAAATAACACAAAGAATCCAGGGTCAGGGTGTATCCTCGACCGCGCTGACATCGCCGAGATCTTAATCGAGAGATACATGCCGTTGTTCAACAAGGATGTTAATGACATGATTGGCAGCCTCAATGACGACCTCGCCGATGATGATGAAGGGTGATAGCGAACTTTTTCGCCCCGTTGATATGACTTTAATGGCAAGATCAGATTCAACCAAAGGAAAACACAGGGGTCCGCGGTACAGGGTTGCTCTCTCTGCCCGTGGTCTGTGACCCGCCAAAAGGGATAGTTACAATTTGCGAAGTCAAAGAACCGATCTCGCTGCTTCATCCGACCCGACATTCGCCCATTCGGGGCTGTCTCTTGATGCTCGCAGCGAGCATCTCCTTTGCTGTTATGAATCTCAGTGGCAAAATTGTCGGGGAGACATCGAGTGGGATGACAGCTCTTCTGATCCGTTCGGCCGCTACGTTCCTGTTCGTCCTGCCTGTGACGGTCCTGTCAGGTAGCTCAATTCTTCACCCTCGGCCGGGACTACTCCTCCTTCGCTCGTTGCTTGGCACGACAGCCCTTGCCTGTCTCTTCATTTCGCTTACCAAGCTCTCAACCGCAGATGCAACTATTCTTCGCGAGACAGCCCCCCTTTTTGTCTTGCTCCTTGCGCCCCTCTGGCTCGGCGAGCGGGTTTCTCGCCCTATGGTGGCGGCCGCGGTAGTCGGATTTACAGGGGTCATTCTGGTCCTCAAGCCGTGGTCGGGACTGCTTCAACTACACGCTCTCATCGGGCTTCTTGGAGGATTTTTTGCGAGTCTCGTGATGATGGTACTCCGTCTGATGCGAGGCACTTATCCAGCCCACGTTATCGTTCTCACCTTTGGGCTCGGCGGAATTCTTGTCGGCATCGCCGGAGGGGGGCATCACGGACTCGGCCTACTACCCCCATCCCTCTATTCCTGGGTCGTAACGCTTGGAGTCGCTGGCACCTTTGGACAGCTCTTCCTCACCCACGCCTATCGCTACGCCCCCGCATCAAGCATCTCACCCCTTTCGCTCACCACCGTCATATGGGCGGCACTCGGGGAATGGATAATCTCTGGGCTAATTCCCGATATCCTCTCCATGATAGGTTTTATCCTTGTGACGGCTGGTGTCGTATCGGTGCCATTATTAGCACCTTCAACTAAAACTCCCCCCTAAGAGGCTGCGAAATAAGGGGGTTCGGACGATGGCACCGCTCATTCGGCCCATACATCGATTCGAAAGGACGAGAAAAAATCCTCAAAATATGCCTGATATTCCTCCGGTTTTTCCTCGTCCTTTCGAATCGAGTCTGTGCCAAAGCAGCGGCACCCGCGCCTCGAAACCCCTTGTTTCGCAGCCTCTAAAAAAAATGGGCAGCACGAAGGGCTGCCCGTTGACCACGGAGAACTGCTCCGTGGAATCCCGCATGGCGGGGATATTGAGAAAACCATTTGGAGTAACCCTAATTGGAGGATGTTTGGGGTAGCGAGCCAGATTGGTGCCACCCCAAACAGAGGCAACTTTGAGCTCGGATAGCCCTAGCGGCAGACGGACAAATCGGCGGGGATCGAAGTCGAAAGGACGACTCGTCCCTCATCCGGATTCCAATCTACCTCTGCCCTCCCCGAATCGATCTCTCCCCGCAAAATCGCCTCGGCGAGACAATCCTCGAGGAGACGCATCACCGCGCGCCGAAGCGGGCGGGCTCCGTAGGTTGGGTTCCACCCCACCGTGGCAAGGTGGTCGAGGAAACGAGGAGTGCTCGCGAGAGCAATGCCCTTTTCCGCCAACCGAACTTCCACTTCACGAACGAGGATCTCCGCGATCTGTCGAACCTCTTCGCGATTAAGAACCCGGAAGACGAGAATTTCGTCTACCCGATTGAGAAATTCAGGACGGAAGTACCGGCCTAACTCCTCATGAACAGCCCCCTGGATACGGCGGTATTCAGCCTCAGCGGGACTGTCTTCGGACATTTCGAAACCGAGTCCCCCGGTGGCTCGCTGCTGTATGACCCGCGACCCGATATTCGTGGTCATCACGATTACCGTGTTGCAAAAGTCGACGGTGCGCCCCTGAGAATCGGTGAGCCTTCCGTCCTCCAGAACCTGCAAGAGCAGATTAAAGACGTCGGGATGGGCTTTTTCGACCTCATCCAAAAGCACAACGGCGTAGGGCCGACGGCGAACAGCTTCAGTGAGCTGCCCTCCATCTTCATAGCCGATGTACCCAGGAGCCGCTCCGATAAGCTTTGACACCGTCCCCCGTTCCATAAATTCGGACATATCAAGCCGAATGATCGACTCTTCATCTCCGAATTCGGTCGCGGCGAGCGCCTTGACCAGCTCAGTCTTCCCAACTCCAGTGGGGCCAGCGAAGATAAAGCTAGCAATTGGCCGATTCGGGCTCCTTGTGCCCGCATGACTCCGTCGAATCGCCCTTGCGACTGCGACAACTGCGTGCTCTTGCCCGATAATCCGACGGCGAAGGTCAGACTCAAGATTGAGCAACCGCTGTCGCGCTGGGGTAGTCATCATCTGGACCGGAATCCCGGTCTTAGACGCGACGATCGCGGCGATATCCTCCTCGGTGACGAGGGGGATCGCGTAACCGTTGACAGCGCCCATCGGCACCAACGCCTGAACGAGCTCAGTTTCAGCTCTGAAGAGCTGCTCAGCGAGAATGTCAGCCGCCTCGAACTGTTGAGTGTCGATGCACCCTTGCAGTCCGTTGTTCAACTGACGTGCTTCTCGTCGAAGAGCGCGACCTTCTCCGTTGGTCTTTGGTGCTTGTTGAGCAACTCTCGAGGCAGCCTCATCGATAAGATCAATCGCCTTGTCTGGGAGAAAACGATCATTAATGAAACGATCACTCCACCTCACTGCAGCTTCGAGAGCTCTCGGTGTGATGCTGACTCCGTGATGTGCTTGGTATCGGCCCCGAAGCCTTTGAAGCATCTCAAGAGCTTCCTCCTGCGATGGCTCATCGACCATAACGGGCTGGAATCGCCGCTCAAGAGCCGCGTCTCGCTCGATATGTTTCCGATGTTCATCCAGGGTTGTAGCTCCAATAATCCGGACTTCACCCCGAGCCAGAGCAGGCTTAAGGATATTGGCCGCATCGCTGCTGCCTTCGGCCGCCCCCGCACCAACGAGGGTGTGAACCTCATCGATGAGAAGGATGGCAGATTCATCCTTGGCGAGTTCGAGGAGCTGCTTGAGTCGTTTCTCAAATTCACCCCGATACATGGTGCCACCAATCAGTGCCCCCATGTCGACAGAGAGTATCCGACACTTCGCGAGCGCCTCTGGTACATCGCCCATCGAAATTCGCTGGGCAAGCCCCTCCGCAATCGCAGTCTTTCCCACTCCCGGCTCTCCGATGAGAACAGGATTGTTCTTGCTTCGACGGGACAGGATCTGGATGACCCTACGGATCTCGGTTGTACGGCCAACCACTGGGTCGAGTTTGCCCGCCCTAGCCGCAGCGGTGAGATCGGATAGAAAATCAGGGAGTTCTGATGCCTTTCCTTGACGAGCTCTCTCCGTGACCGGTTGAGGGCCCCTCCTGCCCGCCGTCGCCAAAAGAGGTTGAGGTAGGTACGGAAGGTGACCCGCAAGAGCCGCCTGGATGCGGTTCATCCCTTCTGTGCCGAGGTGCGCGAGGAGTATCTCTCGGCCTCTGCACGCAGAGTTGAGGAGAGCAGCCACGACATG
>OMIW01000107.1 GCA_900299205.1 Pseudomonadota bacterium | reverse complement strand
TCTCTGTGTGTGTGTGTGTGTGTAAGACGCACCGCAGCGTGCGCAGGATGGAGCGGCACATCTCCGCCTCCGCGGGGCTCAGCGTTTGGGGTTTGGAAGGGGCTTGCTTCAACGAATGGTAAAACCGTTCAAAAGCAGCGTTCTCCTGACTTAATTGCGCCGCGTCGAATACAAAGGCACCCTGTCGGAGGACATCGTGTAGGTTTTTAATATTGTAGGACTTTCTTGAATTGGTTAAATCAAGGTTTCCTGCTGCCAACATCTCGAGGTCCGGCAACAATTCGCTCAAAAATTGAGCTGCTCGAGGCGAGAGGCGAAACTGTTCTTGAAGGTCGTTGCGGCAAGCTCTGAGATTATTTAGTTGAGGGTATAATGACGATGCCTTTTCCGGAATTTCCCCGAAAGGGAGGGATTCAAGCTTTGGTGCTCCTTGGTTCTCTTGGGAACTTTCGGCGTCTCGCCGTCTGAATAGTCCTAAATTGACCTGCCCGATTCCGGCTCGCCGCTGTCCTGGTGGCGCCTCTTCCGCATGAATTTTTTGCGCTGCTTCAGTAAGCTTTTGGCAAATATAGGTAAGGAAAGCGTACGGGTGGTCCCGACCGTTCCTGTCTTGTTGCTTGATTTCAACAAAAGTCTCAACTTCCGTCTTCTGCACAACAGGCTCGAAAAACGATCCCCCGCTTTTTCTAACACGCACCTGAAGACCATCCTTAGAAATCCCTTCCTTGAAGGCAGTCCAAATAGCACGATCCAAATTTAACCAATCCGATTGAATTCCATCCAGATTGCACTGCACCTTGGCATACAGGGCACCTGTGTTCTCGCGGATTATTTTGATGGTGAGCAGCCGGCTAAAACCCTCGATTAACTGCGGGTCTCCACGATAGTCCTTTTCTCCGACTTGCCAGTAGGATAAGTGCGAGGTCATATCCCCTCGTGCCTCAAGATCTGCAAACGTTAGAGCTACCTCTAATCGTTCCAAACACGGCGGATTCCGCAGGTATTCGGAAAAAATGGCTCTAACTGGATCTTCGTTTGACTCAGGCAGATGTAATGCCCCCGTTAATCGGCCATTCTCGTCGATTCCGAAATGATGAAGCGAAATTACCCCAAAATATTCTCGCGCCTCATTTATGCGGTCACGCAACCCACGCTCCTCTTCGCTGACCCTCTTCGATAGTTCTCTTAGGGTGGCGATCTGAGGAAATGCTGGGGTGGGGTCAGCGGATGGTACTGACGGGAATGTGAGGTCTTCTGTCGGCTCTGCCGGCATTTGGCTCGGGGTCTCTTTTGAAAGCCTCTCACCAACGAGCTTGAGAAATGCTCCCAGAACTTCGAGCTCGGATGAGTTCATTTCGGGGACAAGTGTTGCGCATTCTCGAACCAACTTCCCAGCCGATGTCTCGGATTTAACCGTCCGACTAGACCCTAAATCCATAACTCCCTCCGTTCCCTTACCAATGTGGCTCTACCCATCACATTACCGACGCAACGCGCCAGCAATCCTCGCCGTTTTTTTCGGGTGCAAACCCCCCGAATGCTAACATGCCGAAACGGCGTTCCACAACAGAGGGCCAAAAAAGCGGTGGCCAATGCGACTCAAAAGAATGTCCTCGAACGAAAAGTATTCAGGAAAAGTAAGAGCTGAGGGCTTGAGTGATTAGAAGGCGGCTACGGGTAGGAAGATGGATATCTCTAATGATATCAAGACCGTGCTGCCGCTTGTCTCCATCCTCCTCCCCGGCTCGTCGCTAATCCGAGGTGCAAAACGGACATGACATCGGTGAAGGCCCCCTCCACGAGGTCTCTGACACCTCGCGTAACCTTGAGGGAACGATAGGTTATCGGTACCATGCGACGGTGGGGTGGTTTAGGGCTAACTCCCGCCCTCTTTTCCTGTGTGTCGCCAATTATTGTGGGTTCCGTTATGTCCTCTGCTGCTTCATCGCGCTCTGTCACCGACTCTTCCACCCTCGCTCGGCCATCGTCACTCCGAAGTCGCTATCGGACCCATAGCTGCGGTGAGCTTCGGGTTGAGCACGTTGCGTCGAACGTCACGCTCTCTGGTTGGATTGAGCGGAAGCGGGACCACGGGTCGCTTGTATTTGTTGACCTCCGAGACAACTACGGGGTGACTCAGCTCGTCCTCTCGGGGGACAGTGCAGCGGTGTTGGGTGATGTGCGGGTTGAGTCTGTCATTACGGCGACGGGGACCGTAGTCGAGCGGGCTGCACAGGTTAAAAATCCAAAAATGGAGACTGGGGAGGTTGAGGTGCAGGTGTCGTCGGTCGAGGTGCTCTCGCGGGCAGCACTTCTTCCGTTTCAGGTCGCCGAAGATGATAACGCTCCGGAGCAGCAGCGACTCAAGTACCGGTTTCTTGAGCTGCGTCGCGCTGAGCTTCACCGGACAATCCTCACTCGGGCAGCCGTCATAAAAAAGATCCGCGAACTCATGCACGGGATGGGCTTCGTTGAGTTTCAGACGCCGATCCTGACGGTGAGCTCCCCAGAAGGAGCGCGGGATTATCTCGTCCCTTCTCGTTTGCATCCGGGTAAGTTTTTCGCTCTGCCTCAGGCTCCCCAACAGTTCAAGCAGCTCCTGATGGTCGCGGGTTTTGACCGCTATTTTCAGATAGCGCCGTGTTTTCGCGATGAAGATCCTCGTGCTGATCGCTCACCGGGAGAGTTTTACCAGCTCGACCTCGAGATGTCCTTCGTTGAGCAAGAGGATGTCTTCGCGGTGGGAGACACGCTTTTTCCCGAGCTGTTTCGCTCCTTTTCATCGTGGGCAATCACCGATGCTCCGTTCCCCCGCATCCGGTACAACGACGCGATTGAACGATTCGGCTCTGACAAGCCCGACCTGCGGATCTCCCAGGAGCTGTGCACGATTACCAACATTCTCCGAGATACCGGATTTCAGGTAATCCGCCGATGTATCGAGGAACGGGGTGAGGTGATTGCCCTTTCGTTTCCGGTTAATGAAATACCCTCCCGTCGGGTACTCGAAGATTTGGTCGAGGTTTATAAACAGATCACCGGGACGGGCCTTGGCTACCTCACGGTGGCTGCGGGCGAGGTCAAAGGATCGTGTGCAAAGGTGCTAACTCCCGAAGAGCAGCATGGAATTATCGAAGCGGTGAGTGGAGAGCGGGGGAGCAATGGTTCATCGCATTCGGTGATCTTTATCGCGGCGGGGCCGGGAACAAAAACGCGCACTGCGATGGGGAAACTTCGGCTGAAAGCAGCCGCGCAGTTCGATGTAATCGAGCGCGATGTGTATCGGTTCTGCTGGATAGTCGATTTTCCGATGTTCGAGCTGGATGAGGCGACCGGGGCAATCGGGTTCGCTCATAATCCCTTCTCAATGCCCCAAGGCGGGTTGGAGGCCGTTGAGCGGATTGCACCTCTCGAACTGGTCGCGTACCAGTACGACATTGTGTGCAACGGGATGGAATTGACTAGTGGCGCGATTCGGAATCATGACCCCGAGCTCATGTATCGTCTCTTTGAGATAGCGGGGTATTCTCGCGCAACGGTCGATGAAAAATTTGGTGGGATGATCAAGGCCTTTGCTTTCGGGGCACCCCCACACGGAGGTATGGCTCCAGGTATCGAGCGGATAGTGATGTTGTTGACCCAATCATCAACACTCCGGGAGGTCGTTCCGTTCCCGATGGCTCAAACGGTTGAGGACCTCATGATGGGAGCGCCTTCGACCATCTCCGATATGACGTTGCGTGAGCTTGGCTTGCAGCTGACGCAAGAGGTGCTGCTCAAGAGGGAAATGGGGGAGAAGAGCTCATAGGAGGGGTGTCGTACGAGCCCGATAAATCTTGGCAAGCGCGCATCCTACCGAAGGTACGCGCTTCTTTGACGGCTAGATTCCGCTCGGTTCATCAATGAAGCAAGTCTTCACCCCAAACTGTCTGGCTATTTCTCGCTCAAGGGCTGCCACACCAAAGGTCTCCGTGGCGTAGTGACCAGCAAATAGAACTGATTGTCGCAATTCTTTGGCGAGGTGATACGCTTCGTGTTTTGGCTCGCCGGACAGCAGGAGGTCAATGCCAGCTGCAGCGCACTCTTCGATAGCAAATGACCCCGAACCGGTAACGATCGCGACCGTTTGGAAGGATGTCGCTCCGAAAGGGAGGAACTGAGCCGGGGAGTGTCCTCGGAATGTTGCAACCTGATTATTGATCTCCTCAATCGTGGTGAGGCTAACAAAGTTACCTCGGCACCCCACCGGCCCGCCCTTGTAGTGACAAAAGGGGGCTATATACTCGAGGTTTAGGGTCGCGGCGATCTGGGCAGCGTTCCCGAGGGTCTGGTGGCCATCAAGGGGGAGGTGCGAGGCGTATAGCGAGCATCCCGCTGTCATCAAAAGGCGAACTTTACGGGCGAAGGGCCCGATAAGCCGCGAAGGAGCGTGAGACCAAAGAAGGCCGTGATGGACGACCAGGAGGTCGACCCCCCGCGAGATGGCCTCAGATATAACGCTCTCCCCCGCATCAACTGCAAACCCCACACAACTTACCATGGCCTTTCCAGCATCGACCTGTAACCCGTTCTGGCTTGCGTCCGTGTAAGTCGATGGCGGAAGGAGGGTATCAAGATAGGCGGTTATGGCGGCAAGGGGGGTAGGGGTCATGCGGTGGCTCCGAAGCGTTCAGGGGGGCACATTACGTCTTGGGTGAAATCCTATGGCATCTCCTCTTCCTTTGTCACCTCGTTATGGGGTGTCGTGAAGGCCCAAATGCAGCTCAAACCGAGGGAGTTTATCCCCATTCCTCAAGCCGGTGCCGATGCAGCCATCGCCACTTATGACGGAGCTGGAGGATTGGAATGGGCATCGCGGACAGGACTCTTGGAGTAGGCTCTACAGGTCTCGATATCCCCGGCTTTACTTCTGTGACCTCCTTCATTTATCGTAGCGACTCGATTGAGGAAAAAATAAGCTCTCGGGGAGAACGATTAAGTTCCCCAGCGAGTCGAAAGCGAGCCTTCGCCGAGGAGCCGGTCTCCGGGGCAGGGTTGCAATAACCCGATGAAGCTGACAGAAATCGAGGTACATGCCGATGGGATGGTTGACGCGACAGAAAACAAAACCGCAGGCGGATGACTCTGATCGGGTGCAGATGCCCGATGAGATATGGTCGAAGTGCGTTGCTTGTGGAGCGATCCTCTATAACAAGGAGCTTCGGCGTAATTTTAAGGTTTGTGTCAAGTGCGGTCATCACTTCAGGCTTTCGGCTCAGGAGCGGATTACTTACGTTACGGACCGCCATTCCTTCGTGGAGATGGACGCCGCTCTGCGGACCACCGATCCGCTCGGGTGGCGGGATGAGAAGGGCAAATATCGCGACGTCATTAATAAGCTAAAGGCCAAGGAAAAAACGGGGGGGCCCGTTGAGGCGATGGTGACGGGACGGTGCCGCATCGTCAATATTCCTGTTATGCTTGGGGTTTTTGATAATACCTTCATGATGGGAAGCATGGGGGCGGTCGTCGGTGAGAAGATCGTTCGTCTTATGGAGGCCGCGATTGAGGAGAAAAAGCCCGTCGTTGTGTTCTCCTCCTCGGGAGGAGCGCGGATGCAGGAGGGGATTTTCTCTCTCATGCAGCTGTCAAAGGTAAGTGCAGCGATAGCGAAAGTGGGTGCGTCACATATCCCGTTTATCTCGGTGTTAACCGATCCGACGACGGGAGGAGTGGCGGCTTCGATTGCGATGCAGGGAGACATTATCATCGCCGAACCTCGAGCGCTCGTCGGGTTTGCCGGCCCTCGCGTCATCGAGCAAACAATTAAGCAGAAGCTTCCGCCGGGGTTTCAGCGCGCCGAGTTTCTGCTTGAGCACGGCATGGTTGATCGGATTGTATCGCGGATGGAGATGCGGGATGAGCTCGCTCGATTGTTGCGAAATTTGGGGTTCAGTGGTTAGAGATAACCGCTTGATGAAGCGGGCCTTTCGGGGTTAAAAAGAGGGCGCATCTTTCCCAGCCGAGTTCGAGCCGGTAACCACCGTCCTGCGCAAGCCCTGAGCTGGGATGAGATCCGAGAGAAAGGGGGAAAAATGGGTAGCTCCAAAGGATCGCGGGTCAGACAGACGGGGAACTTCATGAGAGCGCGCTACCTCGGTGCTCTTGTGTGGCTCGTTGCGGGCTTTGGGCCATTATCCGCCGAAGTTGAGGCCCAATCGGGAGCCTCGAATGGGTCAGGACAGCAGCAGTGGCGGCGACTCTTTTCCGAGGATTTAAAGCAGATAAAGGACCGGCGGGCGGCGGCCCGGAAAGGGGCATTCGCTGTTGATAAACCGAAAGATAATACGGTAGGGGTGAGCGCACCCCAGGTTGACTACTCAGCCGATGGAAAAACTGTTTCAGCGAGTGGGGGGGTGGTTGTTTCGCGAGGTGGGGTTCAAGTTGAAGCCGAGGAGGGAACCGTAAATCTCGAATCAAACGAGGCATCGTTTTCTGGGGGGCTCCTGGTGAGCTCGCCACAGGGGTCGCTTGCGGCCGAGAAGGGGGTTGTTGACCTCGATAAAGAGGTGGGAGTTTTTGAAAATATCGCTTTCTCTTATGACGAAGGGGCCTATCGGATAGAGGCCCAGAGGGCTGCAAAGCTCTCGGAGACGGAGTACGAGCTCGTTCGCTCGACAATGACGAGCTGCGATTGTCGAGAGGGAGATGTTCCTTGGTCATTGTACGGGCGGAAGGTGACAATCACGCAGGGAGGGTATGCACATACCCGGGATCTGCTTCTCAAGGTTCGTGGGGTGCCGATTTTATACTCACCCTATTTTATCTTCCCGGTCAAAACTGATCGAGCAGCAGGGCTGCTTGTACCGCAGCTCGGTTTGAGTCAGCGGGACGGTTTTCGCTTTTGGCAGCCGATATTTCTTCCGATTGATGGCTCTACCGACCTGACCGTTACTCCTTTTGTAGAAACGGAATCTCGCTATGGAGGGTCGGTCAGGGTGCGGAAAGAGTTCTCTCTTCGACACTCGGTGAGAAGCAAGGTCGTCTATTCGAACGAATCGTGGCGTGAGGGAAGCTTGCGAGGGTTGCGGGTACCGACGGGGGTTCTGCCTGATATCGGCAATAACCGGCTTGGTTTGATGTACGCCGAGAATTGGCGGAGCGAGGATGATGCCCTCGTTCCAACGAGCTTCAACACCGATATCCGCTATACTAGCGATGATGAGTTCCTTCGGGAGATTCAGGATCCCGAGATCGGATTGGCGACGACAATCTACCAACCATCCTCGATGCTTCTTCAGTCATACTTTGGCTCCTCCGTTACTGCGAGTCTCGGAGCGGAGTACAACCAGATTATCGACTTTGACATAAAAGAGAACGATGACGCCGTTTTTCAGCGACTGCCCGAGGCATCTCTCGCGGGGTCGTATCGGCTAAACCCGTTTGGCACCAATCCGCTCGGGTTGAAGATCATTCTCGGCGGGTCCGGAACCGTTACCTCGTTCAATCGGGCAGCGGGATATGATGGTACGCGGACCCACATTGCTCCCACGGTAACTGTTCCCTTTCATGTGAGAAACTACATGTACGGGAATGTTGCGGTCACGGGGTACGACACTTTTTATTCGCTCCAGAATGTTGCCGCTACTGATCCTTTTTCAACGTCTGAAAATCGAAGGACAGGGGCTGTTCAGTCGACTGTGGGCACAGCTCTGGAGAAAACTCTGGCTGTGTCGCCCGATGGGTTTTGGCATTTTCTTACCGGTTTAGGTGCTGAAAGTGCATCTCAGGAGATATCGAAGATCAAACATACGATAGAGCCATTTATCAGGTATACCTTCGTGCCCGATGTTAGCCAGGATGCATTGCCCCTCTTCGATTCAATTGACCGAATCCGGCAGCGTAGCCTCTTTACCCTCGGTCTTGATTCCTCGGTCTTTGGCAAATTCGAGTCGCGTCGCGCCTCCTCAGCAACGATACCGGAGCTTGTTCCCCGCACGAGTGACCTGCCCGAATTAGGATATAATGAGGGGATTCCGGAGATGTTTCTCGATGGTGCCGGTGCTACGTCTTACCGCACCCGAACGGGGAGGCAGGGGGACGTGCGGGAATTAGTGACCTTCAGCCTCAGAGAAACATACGATTATGCGGAGGAGCAGGAGGATAACGATCCAACGAGAAAGCCGTTTTCAGATATCTGGACGGCGATTGGGTTAAACCCTACCAACTACGTAACCGTTGCCGCATTCAGTAACACAAACCCATATTCTGGTTCACTGACATCGTGGGGAACGACCCTCTCCACGCGTGACGATCGAGGAGATCGCTTATCGGGAACGTACTCGTTTGTTGATCCCGTGGACCTTCGTTCGTCGGGGGGAGTTAATCCTGACCGAATCGATCAGGTCGTTGGTAATGCCGAGCTTGTTCTTACCGACAGACTGAAATTGGGGTATTACACCAGGTATGATATCGTGGCGAGCGATGCAATCGAACAGGCGGTTGCGCTCCGGTATGTGAGCTCATGCAACTGTTGGCATGTTGACCTCGGGATGAGTGAGACGACGAATCCAGATAATCAACGGGTTACTGTGCGATTCGCGCTTACCGGTTTGGGGGATCTGGCGCAGGATTGGATGTACCGAAACGCTTCGACTATGATGCAGTAACGGGCGTGAAAGAGAGTTAAAGGGAGTCATGAAGGTACTCGTAACGGGGGGAGCAGGGTTCATCGGCAGTAATTTTGTGCGTTGGATCGCTGAGCATCGACCATCGTGGCAAGTAGCGGTGATCGATAATCTTTCTTATGCCGGCAATTTCGAAAACATCGCCTCGTGCGTTGGGGAGGGAGGAGTTCGGTTTGTCGAGGGGGATATCTGCGATCGAGGCATTGTCAATAAGCTGCTCGCGGGTGGGAGCTTCGATTATCTCTTCCATTTCGCGGCGGAAAGCCATGTCGATCGGTCAATACTGGGTGCAGCACCCTTCGTTCAGACCAACGTGGTAGGGACAGAGGTGCTTCTTACTGCAGCCCGTGCAAACGGAGTTGGGCGATTTATCCACGTCTCCACAGATGAAGTCTATGGATCCCTTGGGGAAACTGGCTCCTTCACGGAAGAGAGCCCCCTCATGCCATCAAGCCCATATTCTGCCTCAAAGGCGGGCTCGGATCTGCTTGCTTTAGCATTCGCACACACCTATGGTCAGGATATCATCGTGACCCGGTGCACGAACAACTACGGTCCGTATCAGTTTCCTGAAAAGTTTATTCCGCTCTTCGTTACTAACGCCCTTGAAGAGAAGGAGCTCCCTCTCTATGGCGATGGTCTGAATGTGCGGAGTTGGATTCATGTGACCGACCATTGTCGAGCCGTCGCGATGATCGCTGAGGGCGGACGCTCGGGAACAGTATACAACATTGGCGGGGGATTGGAGTTTGAAAAGCCAAACCGCGAGGTCGCTGAGTTGATCTTGTCCCACCTTGGTAAAGATACTTCATTAATACGGTACGTCACCGACCGCCTTGGTCACGATAGGCGATACTCGGTCGATGCGGCTCGATTACGGCATGAGTTGGGTTGGTCGCCTCTCGTAGCATTTGAGCGGGGGATAGTCGACACGATCTCTTGGTTCCAAGAGAACCGACAGTGGTGGGAGCGGATAAAGTCAGGCGCTTATCGAGATTTCTATCGGCAAAATTATGGAAGCCGAGGATAGAGGCTGATCAAAATCTGAGGGTATCGAGAAGTTTACTCTCTGAAAGATAAGAGCAAAGTGATATGAAAATTCTCCTCTTTGGTGGCTCGGGGCAGCTCGGCTACGATCTCATTCGTCGTGCGGCTGATCTTAACTTTGAGATAGTTGCGCCGGTGACCTCGGAGGTTGACATTACTGATCGGGCTGAGGTGGGTGCGATTGTTGAGAAAACTGCTCCGACAATCGTCATCAATAGTGCGGCTTATACAGCGGTGGACCTCGCGGAAGAGGAACCGGAGCGGGCGCATGCGGTCAATGCGTTGGGGGCGGAGCTGGTGGCTACGGCGTGTCTCCGTCGTGGCACGCGACTGATCCACATCTCTACCGACTACGTTTTTGATGGGGAGGGGGATACTCCTCTTACCGAGGAATCACCGGTGCGTCCCCTGAATGTCTACGGGGCATCGAAGCTCGAGGGAGAGCGGGCGGTAGGGAAGGTTCTCGGGGATCGTGCGCTCGTGGTTCGGACCGCCAGCCTGTATGGGCAGAGGGGTGCGAATTTTGTTGGGACCATGCTTAAGCTCTTCTCTGAGCGGGAGCGGATACAGGTCGTGGCTGATCAGTGGATGTCACCAACATGGACGGGTTACTTTGCGGAGGTAATTCTTGACCTTTGTCGGATACCGTGTTCGGGAGTTGTTCATGCGGCCTGTGAGGGAGCGGTTAGCTGGTATACCTTCGCGCAGGCGATATTAAGGCACTCTTCAGAGCGGCTTCCGTCGGGAGCTATGTGTTCTATTGAGCCAACAACCGCTGAGGTGTATGCACGGCCTGCGCGACGGCCTCGCTATTCAGCGCTCGATTGCGGTAAACTCGCGGGGCTTCTTGGTCGCCCCCCGCTCAATTGGGAGGAAGCGCTGAAGGAGTACCTTCATGAGATTGGGAAAGAGGCGCGGTAAGCAATAGAGTTTGGATAGCGATGTATGAGTTCGAATAGGGGATACGAATGAACAGTGCTGCTCGTAAGCAGGTACACGCCGTCATCCTTGCCGGGGGGCAGGGGACCCGTTTCTGGCCAATGAGTCGAATGACTCGTCCGAAGCCGTTCCTCGCATTTGGGGAAGGTCGGGAAAGCCTGATTCAGGCCACCGTACGCCGTGCACACCGTTTGTCGGGCGATTGGGCTCGGGTCTGGGTAGTGACCAATGAGGTACAGCGTCCGCTCGCGGAGGAGCATTGTCCTCATGCCCGAATTATTACTGAACCGCTCCCGCGAAATACAGCCGCAGCTATTGGGCTTGCAGCGGCTCACATCCGTTCTGAGGATCCGCAAGGAGTTATTGTTGTTCTTCCTGCCGATCACTCGATTGAGCGAGAGGAGTTGCTGCTCGAGGTGCTCGGAGAAGCCGCGGAGCTTGCGGCAGAAGAACCCCTGATCGTTACTGTTGGAGTTCCACCAACATCGCCCAACACTGCGTACGGCTATATTCGGCGTGGGGCCTCGCTCCGTGGTTCCGCTTACATGGTTCATCGGTTCTACGAGAAGCCAAATCAGGCGCGGGCAGAGCAGTATGTGTCGTCGGGCCTCTATTGCTGGAATAGCGGGATGGTCATCACCTCGATAGAGACGATCTGGGCGGCGTTTGAGGAACATATGCCAGAGCTCTTCGGGGCGCTTCAGAGGATTTCGACGGTGGTGCAAACTCCCCGAGAGGAGGGGGTTGTTCGAGCAGAATTCGAACCGCTCGAATCGCTCTCCATAGATTTTGGCGTGCTCGAACTCTCCCGGAACTGCGCGATGATCTGGGCAGAGCCGTTTGGATGGAATGATATCGGATCGTGGGATGCCTGGGCTGATAATTTTGCCCATGACGCGAAAGATAACTTCTTTCGCGGTGAGGTTGTTGCAATTGATTCCCGGAGTTGTACTGTTCACTCGGAATTTCGGCTCTGTGCGGTGGTGGGGGTATCGAATGTCGTCGTGGTCGATTCGGGAGACGCTCTTCTCGTTTGTGCCAGAGATCATGTTCAGGATGTAAAATTAGTAGTAGACGAGTTGCGAAAGCGGGGGAGAACGGAGCTCCTTTAAGGAGTAGTTCCTTCCTATTTTTCGGCAGATATTTCATTTTTAAATTGGAAAGAGGAGTAGAGGAGTGATGAGCGGTAAGCGAGCGTTGATAACGGGAATTTCAGGGCAGGATGGTTCATATCTAGCGGAGCTGCTCCTCGAGCAGGGGTACGAAGTCGTAGGAATGGTTCGGCGCTCATCGCTTGATCGGTTCGATCGTATCGCCCATCTTATGGACAGTGTTCGACTTATCCAGGGGGATCTGCTTGATATTCATTCATTGGTAAATGTCCTTCGTGAGGTGCGACCGACTGAGGTGTACAACCTCGCCGCGCAGAGCTTTGTGCCGACCAGTTGGACGCAACCGATATTGACGGCGGAGTTCACTGCTCTAGGGGTTACCAGAATGCTCGAAGCAATTCGGCTTGTGGATCCAGAGATTAGATTCTATCAGGCTTCTAGTTCGGAGATGTTCGGAAAGGTGCGCGAGACCCCGCAGACCGAGCTTACGCCCTTCTACCCTCGTTCTCCCTATGGCGTTGCGAAGGCGTACGGGCACTACATTACCGTTAATTATCGCGAGAGTTACGGCCTTTTTGCAGTCTCGGGTATTTTGTTTAACCACGAGTCACCCCGTCGTGGACTTGAATTTGTGACCCGGAAAGTTACCGATGGGGTCGCAAAGATTAAGTGCGGGGTGAGCAAGGAGCTTCGGCTTGGTAATCTCGATGCCAAGCGGGATTGGGGATTCGCCGGGGACTATGTTCGTGCAATGTGGCTGATGCTTCAGCAGAATACCCCCGACGATTACGTTGTCGCTACGGGCAAGACCTGGACGGTACAGCAACTTGTTGAATGTGCATTCGCGGCGGCGGATCTCGATTGGACCCAGTTCGTGAAGATTGACGAGCAATTTATTCGGCCTGCTGAGGTCGATCTTCTCGTTGGGGATCCCTCGCGAGCAGAGAAGGAGCTTGGCTGGAAGCCAGCGGTAGGCTTCGAGAAGATGATTGAGATGATGGTCAGTCACGATATCGATCGCATATCTCGAGGGCAACCGTGGTTGATTGATGGTGTCTTGGACAGCCAGCCATCTGTTCCATCGGAAAGGACTGTCGAGCTACATCTTCGGTAGGGGCGTCCGGATGTTTTGGGGGTGGGTATGCGGGCACTTGTTACTGGCGCATCGGGGTTTGTAGGTTCACACCTTGTTGAGCACCTTCTCGCGGAGGGTGATGAAGTCATGGGGGCGACCTACGGAGTAGGAAACCCCCTGCAGTGCCCGATGACCACCCTCGATGTGACCTCGGTGGCTGAATGCATCAGAGTATTCAAGCAGTTTGATCCGCAGGTTATCTACCACCTGGCGGGTATTGCGTCTCCTCCTTTGGTCTCTCAGGACTTTGCGCCGGCCCTTCAGGTGAATGTGGGCGGAGTTCACTCGGTTCTGAAAGCTGCCTCTGAAATGGTGAAACCACCACGCGTTCTCGTGGTAAGTTCGGGAGAGGTGTACGGCAGAGCTGACCTGACAGGGGGAGCGCTCACTGAGGAGGTAACACCGCTTCCTGTAAGCGAGTATTCTCTTTCGAAGCTGATGGCCGAGGAGGTAGCTCAGCTCTTTGCACGGCGTGGGCTTGAGATTATCGTTGCGAGACCTTTCAATCATGCGGGTCCCCGCCAGACTGACCATTTCGTAGTTTCAGCTTTTGCCCGCCAGTTGGCTTTTATTGCTGCCGGACGAAGCGAGCCGATAATACGGGTCGGGAACCTGGCCCCCCGGAGAGATTTTTGTGATGTTCGCGATATTGTAAGAGGGTACAGGGCTCTTGTGTCGGGTCGCGCTTCGGGTGTCTTCAACCTCTGCTCTGGGAGGGCGGTATCGATCCAGGAGGTTCTTGAACTTTTGGTCTCGGTATCGGGAGTAACAGTGACTATTGAGCAGGACCCAGGGCGGATGCGGGGTGCTGAAATTCCAGTGGTTGAAGGTTCATACGAGAAAATCAATAGGGCGACGGGGTGGAATCCGGAGTACTCGCTCGCTGATACGATTGCCGATGTTTATCGGTGGTGGGCATCGGAGGGGATAAAACGGGGCGGACAATAGGGGTATTTCGCGATTTTGATCAAGGCGATGTGCCGATAGCCGGAGTACAGCGGGGCAGCTATCGCTCTGTTGAAGTTTCACGAATTCTTTTTCTGCCTCTCAGCCGCCAAGCAAGCAGTAAAACAAAGAAAGGCCCGCCAACGATACCGGCTCCCGTTGCGATTAGTCTTCTTATAAGAGGAGTCTCATAGAGTCGGCCCCACACATACCCAAGCGAAGCAACCCATAATGTGCCAACAATCCCCGCGAGGAGGATGTATGAGAAAAGTGTGGTCATCGTCATGAGCTGTGACCCAGGAAAAGGGTGTTCGGCAAACGCCCTGATAACGCCCCCGTACTGGCCTTGCTGAATAGTCGCATCGTCCTGAATGGGGGTAAACCATCCCTGACGAAGTCCGTGGTGCTCAAGTTGAGAGCGAAGAACAACCCGATTGATGGATGTTGTTAACTCGTCGGACGCTGGAGGTGGTGATGCAGGAAATCTGTCAGCATCAAGAAATCGATGCACCAAGGAGCGCGTATCCTCGATTCGCGCGGCTCTTCGGGCGATAACGCCGACGGCGTGCTGGAAGGCGAGGCTCAACCATAATCTTTGATGCCCCTGGGCCGAGATAACCTGATTGTCGTGAAAGGTTTCGACGTGGGCAAGAGCAGCGAGAAACGATTCTCGGGGTGGAAGAACGCTCCAAGTAAAAGGCTCGTATACCCGCACAACTTCGCTCTGGAATGCGTTGGGGGTAACGTCATTGCCTCCAAAGAGCATTCCCAGAAGGGTGGAGTGGAATGATCCACCGATCGTTGCTGAGCCACGGACCATGCCGACGATCTGTCCCGCACCGGTGAAAACAGGGGCACCGCTGACGCCGCGATCCCCGCTCAGAGAACTCTTCCATCCACGAACCGTTGGATTAATCAGAGCGCCTGCCGTCAATTCCAGCTTTTTGCACCGAGGATAGCCGAGAGAAAATACCTCACCCGCGACATTCGTCGTCGGCGAGGGGGCCGTAAGATATGGCGGTGGTAGCCTATCTGGTTGAGGAAAGGTGAGGGCGGCAACATCAAATTCCGCAAAATCCCACCGAACTGAAGGAGTGTCGAGAAGAAGCGGTTGAGGAGAAACGACCTGACCAATGTCCGGAGCAACAGAGACCGAGATATTCTGACACCGACCTTGGGGGCAGGCGGTGTCGGTAAAATGAGCTGCGGTGATAACGAGATCGTTCGCAAAGCGAAAGCCAGTGGCGCACGCCCCACCCTCCGTTTCGAGAAGAACAATACTCTTCACGAGTCCAGGCTCAAGTGCAGAGGCCCTCGTAACGAAGAGTGAGAGAATCAGGAGGACCGAGAGGCTGCGCATGATCAGGAGTTTCGATAAAGGGGTTTGACAAGGTCGGTACTCACCTCGGTATTATAGGGCGCCGACGGTGGGCGGGGTAGTCCTTGTTCGCTTCGGGGGCTCAGCATAGAGCAACGGAGTTAGTGGTTCGGAGTGGCGCGGTATGGGGCTCGGAGTAAGCTGAGCATGGTGGCTTAGAGCGGGAGATGAAGTATCTGAAAGTGGAGTGAGAGCGAGTGTAGGCAAAGTGAGCGGAGACAACCGCTCCGGTTTAGAGACGGAGGACGTATGACAAAGGCAGATGTGGGGATGATTGGGCTCGCCGTTATGGGAGCTAACCTAGCCCGTAACCTCGAGCGCAACGGCTTCACCTGCGCGGTTTACAATCGAAGTAATGAGGTTACTGAACGATTCATGGGAGAACAGCTGGGTAAACGATTTATCGCCTCTGCAACACTCCAAGATTTCGTCGCCTCGATTGAGAGACCTCGTCGAATATTTATCATGATTAAGGCAGGTTCAGCGGTTGATGATATCATCGAGACTTTGCTGCCCATTCTCTCCCCTGGAGACATTCTCATCGATGGTGGGAATGCATACTTCCGAGATTCGATGCGCAGGGTTGAACGAGGTCAGCGGTCGGGGATCGAATTTCTTGGAGTGGGTATTTCGGGAGGTGAGGAGGGGGCCCTCAATGGAGCGAGCATAATGCCCGGGGGTAGCTCCGAGGCGTGGGAGCGTGTTCGTCCCCTCCTTGAGAAGATAGCCGCCTATGCAGAAGGACCCTGCACGACCTATATCGGGCCTGATGGGGCCGGTCATTTCGTCAAGACTGTGCACAATGGAATCGAGTACGCCGATATGCAGCTTATTGCCGAGGCGTATGATTTGTTGCGGACGGTCGGAAAGCGGCGGCCGCCAGAGTTGTCCTCGCTCTTCCGGCGGTGGAATGAGGGTGTTCTCCAGAGCTTCTTGATTGAAATTACCGCAGACATATTCACCCAGGTTGACGAGGAAACCGGAGGATATCTTGTTGACAGCATCCTCGATAAAGCAGGGCAAAAGGGTACCGGTAAATGGACCGTTGAGAGCTCGCTCGATCTTGGCGTCGCTATCCCGACGATCAGTGCGGCTGTGGATGCAAGGGCGCTCAGCGCGATTAAAGATGAGCGGGTCGAGGCTGCAGAACACTTGCGCTCAGGCGATATTGCCCAGTCGATAGAACCGGAAAAGCTCGATGCGCTGACGCACGATGCCCTGTATTGTGCGAAAATTATCTCATACGCTCAGGGAATGGCGCTGCTGGCCCGGGCTTCTGCGGAATGGAACTGGTCCCTTCGCCTCGGAGATATTGCGGCTATTTGGAAGGGGGGCTGCATTATTCGTGCGCGGTTCCTTGAGGAGATTCGTCGGGCCTACGCAGATAATCCGGTGCTAAAGAATCTTTTACTCGCTCCGGCAATTCGTCAGGAGCTATCAACCCGGCTGGCGTCGCTTCGTGAGGTAGTTGCCCTGGCGACACGGGTCGGGATTCCAGTACCGGCCTTCAGTGCATCACTCTCATATTACGATCAGTATCGCGCTGCTGCCCTTCCGTTGAATCTCACTCAGGCCCAGCGGGATTACTTCGGCGCCCATACCTATGAGCGAATTGATCGACCTGGGTCGTTCCATACCAGCTGGATTGCGGGTAACGGGTAGGGAGCTCGTCGGCCAGGGAGCCCTCGGGGTCCATGGGGATACCGTGGTGACGAATGGCTTTTGTGGCTCTGGGGGTCTATTAGTCAGAAGCCAGAGCCACTCCAAGGATCGCGATGACTGTTCTGGTCAGGCCTGCGTGCTGAGGGGATTATTTCAGGCCCTCGGTTGCATGAGGTATCCCTCAAAAAGTTTCAGATGGAGAGGCCTCAATATATTCACCCTGATGGGCGTCCCTCGTATGGGTGAGGATGGCCCCCTATGAACCATTAGCTGCTTCGAGGCGGGATGATCCCTGAGTCTTACGCGCAAGACTACTCATGGTATCGGCCGATTTGTTTTCAAGGATATCCGTACCCTGGGTGGAGAGACAGAGTTCACGGACCCGTTGAAGTTCTCTCATGAGGAGAGGGGAGGCATTCGCTGGGGTCGCCCCTTCAACAAGGATGAAGCCGTCCTGCGGAAGTGCATGTATCGGCCATCTCAGCTCTTGGTGGTCTGACCCCGCTACCAGATACGAGGAGAAATGCTTCTTCTGGTAGGCTCGGTGCGTGGATGATGGTGCAGACCAGCGTAGCATCGAGTAACGATCCGCATGCGACTGGGAAAAAGAGGTGGTGCGTACTCGCCCTATCTCGGCATCTTCAGTCATCCAGTCACTTGCGTTCACCGCGAATGTAATCTGAGGATCGTTTGACATAAGGGCAGTAAGCTCATCATGAACCCGTGCATTATGTCCGACATCCCAAATGGTCAGGGAGATAAAGGGAGAGAGTTGAGCAGTTAACGTGCGGAGGCGTCGAGCGGCTTCGACAGATGTGACCGGCAGGCAAAACCGGAATATTCCGACGCTTTCCATGATTTCCGCCCAGATCTCCGCCAACATGGTCTCCGCTCCATCGATGAGATCGGTGATCGGAGGGAGACAGATCGTTGTCTCTGGGCGTTCCCAAATTGCTCTGACCGTGCCGTGGGGGAGCACTGAAAGAACCGCGTGGGAGCGAAGAGCTGATATCCCTCCGTCGCTGAGATCTTCCAATTCGTGAAAAGATAATGGAATTAAAAACCCATCTGCAACGGGAGTGATATAGCCCAAAGTCGACTGGAGATGCCCTACATCGGTGGGTTCTTTGGCCCATCCATCAAAGCATTGGAGGGATACAATTAAGCGAGCCATACATCACACTCAATCAACTGACATTTTCCGTTTCACCCTTACGGCGATTACCCAAAGCGCTCTAACGAGATATGCTGGGAAATAAGGAAAATGATTGCTAACATCCGCTCTAGTCTCACCCGAGCCCCTAACGAAACACCGACCGTATAAAGAGAGAGCCTTCGGGAGCCCGATCGGTTACGCTTGCGAACAATCTATTTTCGACTTGTTGCGAGGTAGACCAGGTGGGGGGAAGACAAAAAATGGTCGACCCAGACCCGGTCATTCCGATGACGGGTTGAAAAGGCGAGAGCCCATTCGACGGGTCGGCTCTGAGGGCAGCGAGAGCTGTACCGACAAGAGGCCAGCCATGCGCAGCCACGGGCTCGAGGTCATTGAAGACCAACTGGGATGGTTGAGGAGGGGGGGAGTTGAGGAGTTTTTTGAGGTGGGGAGGAGAAAACGAGTACCCCCCTTCTCGAAATGCCCGAAAAACCTCGGGTGTCGGAATCGAAATGGGCGGGATGACGAGGATGATCGGTACGCCGGTCAGTGACCAAGGGAGCGGCTCGACAGATTCACCGATCCCCGTTACAAGGCAACTCCCTCCGATGAGCGAAAAAGGGACGTCGGCCCCCACCGCGCAACCAATCCTTTGAAGGGTCTGCTCCGTCTCAGGGGTTCCTTGGAGCGCTGGGGGAAGAAGATGTAGCTCGCACCAGCGAAGCAGGGTGGCAGCGTCCGAGGTTCCCCCACCGAGCCCCCCCCCAATCGGAATCCTCTTCTTTAACCTCACTGAAATTGATGCAGTAACGGAAAAGGCAGAGCAAAAGAGAGAGAAGGCTTTGCCAAGCGAGCTCGTATGCGGGTCCTCGATAGCCGCTACAGGAGTTCGCGGAGGAGCGCCATCTTGAACGGCGATGATTATTGGTTCTCCCCCTTGCCGTCGTTCTATCGTTAGTTCGTCTGCGAGAGCGATCTCAGCGTTTACCATCTCGAGAAGATGGTAGCCATCTGACTCCTGACGACCGACTACCCGTAACGCTAGATTAACCTTTGCATGGGCGTAACAGGTAGTCGTGCTCGGATCCACGGTGGCATCACAATATTATCTTGCTGAAAATTCACCATCGAGTCGTCGAGTTGAGCTGAGAGGTGGTACTAAAATTCCTCGATGTCCTCGACATCACGAGAATCCGAGGCGGCCCCTCTCTCTCGAGCACTAAAACGACGCTCGACATTCTCCTGTTCTGTTTTGCAATCAATGCACAGTTGAGCAACGGGCCGTGCCATGAGTCGTGCGACGCCAATTGCTTCACCACAGGACTCACATTCGCCGAATGTTCCGTCTTCGATTTTTTTCAGAGCGAGTTCGATCTTTTTGAGGAGATACGCTTCGCGCTTCCCGATTTTTTGGAGTGATGCCTGGCTGATTTCAAGAGAAGCGATATCAACGGAGTCGCCACTGCCGATCTCAAGCTCAGACTCAGCCGAATCGCTCAGATCTTCGAGATGCCGGGATATTTTTCGCTTTTCTTCCAACAGTAAAGCGTTGAAGGTGTCGAGGTCCTTTTTTTTCATAGCGGACATAGGTTCCTCTACTGGACAAGTTTTGCACTACATCCGACCGGGGTCGGTATCGACGACTAACAAGGCGAGAGGGGGTTATCGGAGATTCGTGATAAACCCACGCAGCCAGCCGAGCTCCTCTCCGAGGATGTCTGACTTTCATACACCTCTGCCGAGACTGTACACGATTGAGGAGTCAAAACAAATAAATAAAAGGGAGGGGTGAGAGAATCTTTGGTTCAATACCGAAAGTCGTTAAAGGCGGGGGTCGGTTCCTTCCCCTTAAAACGGGACGATGAGGGCTTTTTGTTCTCCTCAGAGGCTTGTATCGAGCGAATCAGCCTTCCATCGAGGACAATCTCATCGAGCGCGTGGCCCATTGCGGATATCATGGTCTCTTCGGCGAGGCCACGGTCTAAATAACTTCCGGTTCGCTGGGCTTCACCCGAATAGGTGGCTCGGTAGATCACCTTACCCGTCAGCTCCCTCGCCTCGAGAGTTATCTGCGCGCGGGCTTCGGCGCCGGATGTGGGAAACCCGGGTGACACTTCCATCTGCCAATCATTTACCTGGCTCGCGATCATTACGGGGGCACTCGGAGAGAGATGGCCTCCCGCCCGGATGATTCGGTTACGGAGTGCGTCACCGATGACCGAGTCAGTCGGACCCTCCACCGGGACAAACCGCCCATCGATGAATGCACCGATACTCCGCTCGGGAAGTATCGATGGAGGCTCAATCGACAAAGTCAGCCTGCTCCACGACAAGGGTGTCCCTGACTGCGAAAAGTGAGGCGGGACCTCAGTAATCACGAGGGAGCGCCCAAGATGGGGGGCGCACGCCGTGAGGAGGACACAGAGCGGTGTCCAGATGTATCGAGCGAAGAGGGAAACGCGAAAAGGGTCCGATTGGAATAGCATCTTCATCAACTTGGTCTGCCGTTATCTGATCACACTCTATCCTGGTGACCTATTGACCTCAAGAGTGGGGGGCCGCAGTGGTCTCAGAGACCCCGAGTAAAGGGTCTCAGAGACCTCGGGTAAAGCCCTTTTGATAAAGAGGTGCCCCCTAGGCACGCCCCTGGGGAAGGTTTGAGAGCTTCGTGAGGCACGATTTGGTCCTCTACCACAGACTACCTGACGAGCTCGCCGAATGCCGATGCAGTATCGCGGTTTTAGTAGCAGAGGGATGGACTTACGAGGGGGTCTCGCTCGGGTAAAAACCGTCGACTGACAGGTATCGCTCGCCGGTATCGTAGCAAAAGCCGAGAATTCGGGAGCGGGGAGCGATTTCTGGAATCTTCTGCGCGATCGCTGCGAGGGTCGCGCCTGAAGAAGCACCGACCAGGACACCCTCTTCGCGAGCGCACCGCTGGGCGTATCGAAAGGCATCCTCCTCTTGTACCTGAATGATGCCGTCAAGAAGAGATGTATCAAGAATTGAGGGGACAAATCCCGCGCCGATGCCCTGAAGCCTGTGAGGGGAGGGGGTACCGCCACTCAGGACGGGGGACTTTGCGGGTTCAACCGCGAATACTTTTAGCTGCTTCCACTTTTCTTTGAGGACCTCTGCACAAGCAGTTATATGACCCCCTGTGCCAACACCTGTAATTATAACATCTATCCCCTCCGGAAAATCGCGGAGGATCTCGAGAGCGGTTGTCTTTCGGTGAGCCTCGGTGTTTGCTGGATTATCGAACTGCATTGGCATCCAGCTGAGAGGAATCTCCTCTCTGATTTCACGAGCCCGGGCGATGGCTCCCGGCATTCCCCGCTCCCGAGGAGTGAGTACAAGCTCTGCCCCAAACGCCAACATCAACCTTCGGCGCTCGATTGACATCGATTCGGGCATGACGAGAATAACTCGATAACCCCTCACTGCCCCCACCATCGCGAGCGCGATTCCCGTGTTTCCCGATGTCGGTTCAACAATAGTCATCCCCGGGCGAAGCATTCCGTTGCATTCAGCGCTCTCGATCATTGAAAGCGCAATTCGGTCTTTGATGCTGCCACAGGGATTTGAGCGTTCAAGTTTATACCAAACCTCATGAGTATCGCCGAAGAGGCGATTAATCCTCAGGTGAGGAGTTGAGCCTATGGTGTCGAGAATCGTCTGTGCCTTCATGGGAAGAAGCCTCCGCTCAGATGGACGTATAAGGGATGAATCAGGGGAAAGGAATAACGCGTACCGTTGCCCTTGCAACGAGCTCCCTCTTGGCCCTATACCATACCAGCGAACAGGTCGACCACCCGTGGATTGCTCAAAGGGCCAGACAAACCTCCGATGTGTGCCCTATCGTCCGATACAAGCCTTCAGAGTGCCCACCGTTCTATTGACGAGAGAGCGGGAGCAGGAGGACAGGAGCCGGAGTGCACCTCCCCGCGAACGACGCCGCTCTGAGGCTCGTACAAATTCGAGGAGGGGGCGCATGGCCGGGTAAGGGGAGAGGGCGTGATCGACGCTCTTTATCGTCTCGGCAAAAAGCTCTCGCAACATCGGCTCGACGCCAACGAGCTGGTCGAAAATATGTTGATCGACCTCCGAGAGAGTAATCGCGGTCATCGCGGGAAGAGGTACATAAACCGTTGTCATGCCCCGAGGAAGTGACACGCCGATTGCAGCGGTGTAAATGCCGAGCCAATCAGGATGGTAGGAAATGTCGACGGCCCCGTCACGTCGCCCCTGAAAATAGTCAGTTACGAGACTCAGTTGCTCACAACATCCTCGGTATTTTGCTTCGGCCTCGAGGAGCCGAGCTCGCATCTGTCGGTCATAGTGGTTTCGGATGAGTCGTTCATCCTCGGTATGGGGGATGCCATCACCTCGCAACAATCCGAGAACCCTTTTGCCAAGCCACCGAACCTCGAAGAGCAGGGAACACACAACAGAGAACGGAAGTATCTCAGGGGGCGAATCTTCCGTTTGATGGAGGTGCGAAATTACCGAAAGGGGCGAGGGTGACAGCCGAATAGAGGTTCCCTTAAGAGGCATTTGGTAGAGAGCTTTTCCTAGGGCCAGATACAATTCACCGGGATGCGAACGGGGATCGATGCACGAGGCAGAAAGCACAAGTGAATGTGGTCGAGGGGCATACTGACACTCGATGCCTGATTGTGGAACAAAAGTGATGTACGCCCCGTATCCGATCGAAAATAGCTCCGTAGTGAGTCGGCCTAATGCGGTTGCTTGAGCAGGGATAATCTCCACGCCGTTTGCAATCCTTTGCGAACGACGTGCGGGGACGTAGTGATCAACAAGGTGGTGCTTGAGTAGTTGCGGATCCGCGTCTGAAGAAAACCCCCGAACCGCTGGCGGTAGGTTCGGTATACGCCCCCGAAGCACATTCTCCCAATCGAGCGGGAAGTATCCGGTGAGGTGTCGTTGCATCCTCGTTGCGATGGTTTGATCGAGTGCGAAGAAAAGCTGGATTTCGCGGCGAAGATAGTCGTCAGCATGAGGGGCACCTTTCGTGCTCACCGGAAAAAAGAGATCCACAATATAATGTGCCAGCGAAGGATCGGTTTTGGCTAATCGGGTGGTCAGAGGGCGTAAAACCTCCCACACATCGGGTAATTGTGCTCCACCAAGGGCGACAATAAAAGCGAGCGACTCGAGACGTCCTTTTGATGGTTTTGCATGCACTCGTTCGAGAGCCCTTTCCGCCCCCCGGAATGCAGCGTCCCTGATATGACGCATCGGCATCGGATGGCTTCCCCGAAAAGCACTCTCGACGAAGTGACGAAAGGTTCGTATCGACCCCTGTGCGAGATCATCACAGACCCGAAGGAGAGCGATGCGGTGCACGAAAGCAGCTTCATCCCCTGACGGAACAAATTCATTGAACTCTTGACCGAACACCTCGTAGAAGGCCATTGCTCGTCTGATACATGATCGGGGAGTCGTCGCGAGAGTGAGAGATAGAACCGCGATGATGAATGAACGACGGTTTTCGGGGACGCCGAAGGGCATCTGCCCTAAAATTTCGCGAGCACCCCGAAGTTCTTTCGCAAAAAGAGGGGTTCCGAGAGATGCATTTGCCGAGCAACGCTCTAATCCAGTAACAATTGCACGGAGTGTTGCAGCTATTCCTTCTGCACCATCAAGGAGCGGGTCAATATCGGGATGAGGAATCCATTCGGCTGAAGATGCAACCGAGAATGCCCCCTCTTTGAGTAAGTCTAACCACCTATCGAGGGTATTCTGGACCTTTGATGGTATCGGAATTGAGGGGTGTACCCGGCTCTCATTGGTGCAGATACGGCGCAATAAATCTCGGAAATGAGATGCGATCTCTCCGAGATCGGACAACTCCCGAGCACGCGCGCGCCGTTGTTTGACACTGCTGTTCACCTCGTTCGACTCCAATCCTCCGACTAGGAATAAGGGAAGCCTGAAAGGCCCTCAAGAACGAATTATCACCCGCTTTGAACTTTGGCTGGTTCCTAACATTATTAGAATGTTAGACCAAATGTACGCTTAGTGCCAATAAGGGGGGTAGTCTTGACAGTCCGGCCTTCCTACGCTCTTATCGGGGAGGGCAGGGAATCCTGAATGAGAGGGCAAATCGGATGAAGCAATACTTAGATTTAGTATCCGACGTTCTGAGGCATGGTGCCCCGGATTCGGGCGATATCCGTCCTGACCGAACGGGAGTGGGGACCTTATCGGTTTTTGGTCGACAGCTCCGATTCAACCTTGCCGAGGGCTTTCCGCTTGTAACGACAAAAAAAGTTCACCTCAAATCAATCATCTATGAGCTGTTATGGTTCCTCAAGGGAGATACCAATATCTCGTACCTGACTGATCGCGGGGTTACCATCTGGAACGAATGGGCAGATTCTTCAGGAGAGCTCGGCCCCGTCTATGGAAAGCAGTGGCGTCGGTGGGAGACATCGCGGGGGGATACCATCGATCAGCTGGGGGGGGTTGTTGCCGCTATAAAGGCAAATCCATACAGTCGCCGTCATCTGGTGATCTCGTACAATCCGGGGGATCTCCCAGACGTCGCCCCCCCGGCGTGTCATACCCTTTTCCAGTTTTACGTCTCAGGGGAGTTCTTGAGCCTTCAGCTCTACCAGCGCTCAGCTGACCTCATGCTTGGAGTGCCGTTCAATATCGCCAGCTATGCTCTTTTACTGATGATGGTAGCTCAAGTTACAGGGTTGCGCCCGCACGAATTTGTTCACACTTTCGGTGATGTCCATATCTACCGCAATCATCTCGACGGAGCCAGAGAACAGCTTGCTCGCGAGCCTCGGCCACTTCCGATTATGTGGATCAATCCCGAGGTTTCCGATCTGTTTCAGTTCAGGTACGAAGATTTCCGACTTGAGGGGTATGATCCTCATCCAGCTATTAAACTCCCCATCGCAGTGTAGGACCCTGCGCGGGATTTAACCCCCCTGACATAAGGAGGCTCTCAATGACCATTCGGGCGATCGTGGCGATGAACAAGGGGAGAGTTATTGGTCACGAGGGTGCGTTGCCTTGGCAGGTCCCGGAGGATTTGCGACGGTTCGCGCGATTGACGAAAGGGGGGACTGTCGTGATGGGGCGACGGACCTTCGATTCTCTGCCCGAGCATGCTCGTCCCCTCAAGGGGCGACACAATATCGTCGTGACGAAAGGCACGCAGGAGGGGTATCCGCCTGAGGTGCGTGTTTGTTCCGATCTTGGGGTATTGATTCAGGAGATGAAAGCGCATCCAGCCGAGGCCTACTGGATTATTGGTGGAGCGGCGCTCTACCGCCAGACTGTCGGGGTATGGGATGAAGCTCACGTTACATTAATAGATGGCGACCAAAAAGGGGACACATTCATGCCCCCCTTTGAGGATGGATTTCGTCTTGAGGCGGTTGAGTCGGGCGATGGGTGCCAATTTTTGCATTATGT
>OMIW01000106.1 GCA_900299205.1 Pseudomonadota bacterium | reverse complement strand
GGTCATACGATACTACTCCAATCAATGGCGCCCGATATCTTTCAGGAAAGAGGCGATGATTTATCGCTTTGGCATTATACTCTGGAGTGTAACGAAGGGAAAATGGCCGGCTAATACGGAGAAAAAAGATTGCGACGAGGGACGGGTGGGGAAAAAAACTCGAAAATTGGGGGAAAATGTCGTCACGGGAAGCTGAAAACGGAGGGTGTGGTGCTTGACCTTTACAATACCCTAACTCGGCGACGAGAGCGGGTGGGGGGGGACGACGAAAAGAAACGCCCCGGTAGTCTCGCCTTAGCGAGGCCTATCACAATCTACGCTTGTGGAATTACTCCTTACGATGAGCCCCATCTCGGCCATGGAACGACCGCGATCCGATGTGCAGTGTTACGAAGATTTCTGGTGTCTGAGGGGTATCGGGTCAGGTTTGTCCAAAATATTACTGACATCGATGACAAAATAGTTAATCGAGCAAAGATGCTCGAAGAGGAGCCGCTTGCCCTCGCACGCCGATTTTCCCGGATGTATCACGAAGAAGTTGCTTGCCTCGGGGTTCCCGCTCCAGATGCAGAGCCACGCGTTTCTGAGCACATCGGCACGATCATATCATACATTCAGAGGTTGCTCGTGAATGGTAATGGGTATGTAGCATCGAGCGGGGATGTCTATTTTGATATCGGGAGTGCCTCGTCTTATGGTGCGCTCTCGGGACACGCTGCGGGAGAGTTGGTCGCGGGGACGAGGGAGCGAGTTCGAGCAGAGAAGCGGCATGCCCTCGATTTCGCCCTATGGAAGCGGGTCGATGAGCCGAGCGAGAGCTTTGATTCGCCTTGGGGACGAGGCCGCCCCGGCTGGCACACCGAATGTTGTGCGATGAGTAATGCCCTCCTTGGTGAGACGATCGATATTCATTGTGGTGGGCTCGATCTTCTGTTCCCGCACCATGAGAACGAACTTGTTCAGGCAGAATGTCACAATCACGCCCCATTCGTCCGTCACTGGTTTCACCTTGGGCTGGTTCTCCTCGACGGGATCAAGATGTCCAAATCCGAGGGGAATGTTGTCTCTATCGCCGATGCTCGTCACCGTTGGGGAGTGCCCCTGTTGGTCTATGGACTTCTCACCTTTCACTATCGTTCACCGGTGAATATTCGCGATGAACTTTTTGAAGAGCGGATTAATCATCTTCTTGATCTGTATTGGTTTTGCGACAAGGTCGAGAGCTTGGTAGAGGAACAAAATGAGAGCGAAGACAGTCCAGCGAATGTATGGGGGCACGCGGCACATCTTCGAGAGCGGTTTACTCGAGCAATGAGGAGCGATCTGAATACACCTCAGGCGTTGGTTTCGATTGAGCAATCAGTAAGGGAGGGATTATCGCTCCTGAGAGATTTTACAAAGAATCGGGAGGAGATCCGAGCACTCACGAGCGAATTAAAGCGGGTTGGCGAGCTGCTTGGATTATTTCCTGATGGATATGTCTACGAACGGGTATATCAAGAGGTCGTTGATTTTATCAAGAAGCGTCGTGAGGAGATGGAAGAAGAGTTTTTCGAGGTGTCTTTATCTGAGTTAAAGCGATTGCTCGATGAGCGAGACATCGCTCGCGCCGAGGGAAGGTACGGGCATGCTGATGAGATCCGGGCTCAATTAGCGAAAGCGGGTATTCGGGTTGAGGATGGAACAGTTCGCCGATGGCGTATGGCGATGGGGCGGGGATTGTAATGACGAGTCGGCGAGTCCCCGATTTCCCTTATACAGAAACTCCCTCAAATTTCCCCCCCCTTTCGATAATCCGCAACGCCGGACACATGGGGTCGTGCTGAAAAACGACTATCGCCTCGTGAGCGGCTGCGTATGACAGGAATGCGAGTTTCTCGCTGAGAACCTTTGCTGCGCACATGTCGTATCCCATCGTGTACGCGGGATGGAGATGAGAAGATGTCGGTATGAGATCGGAGGGAAACAGGAGCATTTTTCCTTCAGAGCGGACTTCAACCCATTGCATACCATCCGTATGACCATCGACTCGATGAACGAATATCCCGGGGTATACCTCTTGCGTTCCGTGATAGAGGACTGTTTTGGCGAGTGAGAGCGTCTCGACGTTCTCTCGAAAGTAGCTCGCGCGCTCTTTGATATTCGGTGTTGTTGCGGTTGTCACGTTGGCGTGTTGGATATGAATGGTCGCCTGGGGCCACGTTGGTTCTATGATCGACGGGTCGGCTTCGCTCCATCTGCTGATTCCTCCTGCGTGATCAAAGTGAAGATGGGTGAGGATAATATCAGTCGGAGCAACGAGCTGATCCGGATTCGGTTTGTTCTCAATCGCGTATATGTTTCGCTCCTTTTCTCCCATCTTTTCGCCGATACCGACATCGACAAGAAATACCCGGTCGCCGACCTCCACCACGATGCTGCGGGTCGCAAGGGGGATGCGTCCTCGTTCGTCTGGCGGGATCTGTTTGCTCCAGAGTGGGCGAGGGACCGAGCCGAACATAGCTCCGCCATCGAGTCGAAACATTCCAAAGAGGAGTTCACGTACCCGAAAATGCCCGATAGTGAAGGTTAGTGCTTCCATGAAGGCTTCCTTTTTTCGAGAAATGCCGTTATCCCTTCGAGAGCATCTTCTCCGCTTGCGAGGAGTCCAACTCGATCAGCAAGCGATTCGAGTGATGAGAAAAGCTCGCTGTCGGGTGCGGTCCAAAGGGTTCGTTTGGCCGCGGTCAGAGCAGAGCCGGACAGGGTAGCGAGTCGGCGCGCAATCGTTTCGACGGTTGTTTCAAGATCGGCGGAGGTAGTGACCCGAGAGACAAGACCAATCGCGAGGGCGCGCTCTGCTGATATTCGCTCACCGGTGAGAACGAGATCCGCGAGAGCTTTCTGTCCGATGGATCGAGACAGGGGGGCGATGATCATAAGAGGGGCGAGTCCTATTTGAATCTCGGGTAAGCCAAAGATAGCGTCATCAGATGCAATCGCTATATCTGATGCGGCGACGAGCCCACATCCACCGGCGAGGGCATAACCCTGGACTTTGGTAATGACAGGTTTAGAGCAGTGAGCGAATGCATCAATCAGGCTGCCGATCGCACCAAAAAAAGCTCGTCGCTCACCGGTCGTAGTAAGAGCGGCAAGCTCTCGAAGGTCTGCGCCGGCACAAAAGGAAGTGCTTCCTGCTCCTGATAGCACGATAGCCTTAATCGTTGTGGAGTCAGAAGCTCTCTTTATCTGCTCAGTCAGTGCTTTGGTGATCAGCTGATTGAGAGCGTTCTTCTCGAGAGGGCGGTTAATCGTCAGGTGGAGGATGCCTTCTTGCTCTGTGATAATCAGGGGGTGTTCCATCGGATAGCTCTCTTAAGGTGATCGGTCAATCATCGTCGTTATTGGGGCTTATCGCCGATGCTCATTTAGCACCCCCGGCCTTGGCGGTTTTATATGTTGCCAGATACCTTTTTGCGCTCGGTGAGCCCTCTCAGCATGCTCTGCAAACGATGTAGCGTATCTGGTGTTCGGTTTAATCGACAGTGGCGCGGCAAATCCATCAACAATCATCTGCTGATTGAGCATCGTGCCATCACTGCGATATAGGTACGCGAGAAGACGGCCATATTTATCCCTTTTGACCTGATCGTATGAGACTGAAACTCGAGAGCCTCGGGGGACAAGAGTGTTGAGGTGGCGAGTCGCCGCTTTTCCGAGGGAGAGGATCGTTTTTAGAGGAACTCTATACTCTTCGGCCTGACGATAAGCGCGTTGATTCTCTCGCGATTCAGGGGTGTCTATTCCAATAAGGCGCACCGATTCCTTCCCGTGGGGAAACTGGAGGTATACGGTGTCTCCATCGACGATTGACAGAAGGGGTACAAGTTTCAGTTCCTCTGCGTGAGCATTATTCTCAGCATGAGGAGAATGGGGAAGTTCGGAGGGCCTATGAGGAATGAGTCCAAAGGCAGAAGCGATGACGGTCGCAGCGATGAGGAGCCGACGAATCGATAGCGGGAGTGCGCTCAAGAGGCGATAATGCGGGACAGAGTTGCGGCGGCGTGGTCGGCTCATAAAGCGGGGAGTTAGCTAAAAGGTGCTCATGGCGGGATTGGTGACATCTCGCGAGATCATGGTATACCAACGTTGGGAGAGGAAGATGGAGAAGGTGAGGGTGGCGCGTCAGGGAGGTGACTGAGAAAACGAGAGCCACGAAGATAAGGAATATGAGATGGCAAAAAACAGTTCAGCAAAACCAGCAACAATACCCGAATTGATGTCGGCAAAGGAGCCGATGGCGCTCATTTCACCGCTAAAATTTGAGGAGGGACAGGAATTGCTTCAGGAGCTAGTGGCCCAGGTCGAGAGTGGCGATATTCCGCTCGATCAAGCCGTTCAATCATACGAAGTCGGCAGCCTCCTTCTGAATCACCTAAGAGGGTTGCTGAGCCAGGCGGAGGAGAGAGTTCGGGTGTTACGGATTGATGGAAGTGAGGTTGTATGAAAAAACGGGAAGGGTGCACAAGGCGGCCCTTCCCGGGTAGAAACCGGAGTGGATCACGAAGCGTCATTCGTAAGCGGTGGGTTCGGATTGCCTGGGATTGTCCAGCTGAGGGGCAATTCCCACGGACAAACTGAACCGACCCATCGGTCCGGCGAGGAAGGCCTTGTGAGTAAAGCCTGCGCGACTCAACCTCACATCACCTCCCGCATCGATAGGGGCGGCCGCGACTGCTGTCCTGACCTCTATAGGAATGGTCACGAACGGGCCCTTCACGGTAACGTGACGTACCTCCTCTCCGTTGCTGAAGGACTCTTTCGTTTCGACTGTCGGGAGCAAGCGAGAGAGCTGCTCCAGATCAAGTTTAAACCGTGCCATCTGTTAACCTTTTCGGATGAGCTATCCTAGGAAACCGCCGTTCACTTTGCAACCGGCCCCCCTGCGGTTTGGTCGATGAGGCGCAATATATGAGGCAGGGGCTTTGATGAGAATTCTGATTGCGAGAGCAAGAGCCCAGCTTCCATTGAGAGCGAAGGTACCCTGAGTCACAGAGGGGGAGAGGCGAGGAAGCGAGGATAGCAAAGAGGTTATGTGACGAGGAGGTGGGAGGATGGGCACAAATAACCGGATTACGGTTGGCGAAAGTGTCCTACCAACCGCGCCAAGACACTCCCACATACGCCGCAAGAAAGCCAACCCCCAGCAGCAGCCACCAGAGAAGGTCGCCGGCTTTTTCGTCTACGGCGTTATCCCCTGAGGTGGTCGCTCGCCTCGCCTGGCGGTAAGCGAAAGGAAGGAGAGCGCCAAGAATGAGCCACAGCACCATTTTGATGATAGCCCATGCGGGGAAAGCGAGCCCGTTTTTGGCTAGGAGGCCAAACCCCGATACAAAGAGGATGAGAAGCCCCACGCCATGAATTATAGCCGCTTTTTTCCGCCACCGGTTTTTCTCCTTGTCGATGCCGTTTGCCGCTGTCATCAGAACGCCACCGAGGACCGCAAAGAGGGAGAGCGCCGCGGCAAGATGGAGAATTTTGTAGAAAGTGATGGACATGTACGGGGCCGCTGATTCTTCTCAAATCGCCTGTCCGCATGCGCGAACGAGGTTGATGGAGAAATTAGGATCGATTCGAGGGGTGACGACAGAAAGGCCCGAGCCGGATTCGAACCGGCGATCGCGGTTTTGCAAACCGCTGCCTTAGCCAACTTGGCTATCGGGCCATTTGGTAGCTTATATACCCGGTTTAATCCATCATTTCAAGGGGGGCTGATTGTTAAGGGTTGAGCTTTAGTCGGATAGATTGGTACAGTAGGGGGCTAAACCAACCCCTGATTCTTGGCCGTTGTGCAAGATTGTTCGAGGACAAAAGGTCGGCCAGGTGGTTGTGCTCCCCTTATCTTTATTTTCCTAGCGTTAGGCTTTGAGGTGTCTTCATGGCGTATGTCATTACTTCCAAGTGCATCGGAACCAAGGATCGGTCGTGTGTCGAAGTGTGTCCTGTCGATTGTTTTTATAATCTGAGCGACCCCGCACTCAACGACAAATATGGACGAAAAGCCAAGAGCGATGATGATCCGGGCATGCTGATCATCAACCCGGACGAGTGTATTAATTGTGGTGCCTGCGAGACGGAGTGTCCCGTAGAGGCCATCTATGAAGACACCGGTGTGCCCGCCGATATGAAGGAGTTTATCCAGCTTAATGCCGATGCCGTGGCGGGGCTTTCGGACAGTCAGCTTGATGCGATGCGGGTAACCGCCAAAGGATAGTTAAGGTATCTCTCCTCTTCTTATCTTGTCCCCGAACATTGACAGAAGAGGAGAGGCTTTAACCATCAGGAGCGTCGACTGGATAAGTGGCACCGATTTGCAAAAAGGATGCTCGGTTTGCCGAAACGAAAAGATGGGAGGCTTTAATCCGAATTCCATCGATGGGTCGAGCCGACAACTTCTCCGGCCGAACTTCCCTGTTTCTAAGCTAAATCGTGTAGGGGCTCCGAATTTACGGCAAAGAGCGGCACTTGCTGAGAGAATCGCCCTCGATCAGGATCTGGAAGCCCTCCCCGAGTCCCCGAGAGGCTCATGGTCGCATCACTTTGCCCTGTTACTTGACACCCAGCACCAGCACCAGCCGCGATTCAAGCATTTCAGTAGTGAATGGCTTGGCGAGATAGCAGGAAACGCCGGCATCTCTGGCTCGAATCACGCTCTCCTTATCAGACTGGCTGGTGAGCAAAATAAAGGGTGTTTTATCGTGAGGAGGTGTTGTCCTCACCCGTTCCAATAACTGAAATCCCGACATCCCCGGCATGTGGATATCAGATATAATCGCTGAGAATTTTTCAATTTTTAACTTTTGCAGCGCCTCATCTCCATCGCGGGCCTCCTCGATAGCCGTGAAGCCAAGCGAGACAAGCTGGTTTCGCACCAGTCGCCGAATGGACGTCATGTCCTCGACTATCAAAATGCGCATCCCTCGTCGTGAAATCGAACCTTCCGGCATCGCCTCGCCCTCTTAATCTGCCACCCCTCGCTCAGCTCACCAACTTCGCTAAAAAAGGCTCAAAAGCGGGGACTTGGCCCAACTCCAGCGAGCCTAAGAGGGCCGTCTTAGTAAGTAACGACCAATTCGTCTTCTTTCTTAAATTATTTACCACCGCTGCCTCGGTAGACGGCAGGTGAGGGAAATACGCCATTTGAAAAATCCAAATCGGCCCCATCCATGCGCGCATGCTCGCCCCGGACGCTCATCCCGTTGGTCTGATCGTCACTGAATTGACACGGAGGATTTGTTAGATCAATCAGACTCGAAAAAAAAGGGGTACGGTTCAGGCGTATTTTCTTGTACTGTTATGACTTGAACCATGACCCCCAGCGGGTGAAGTTGTGCTTTAAAAGGGAGATACACTTTGAGGCTCATTTCAAGACTTTCGCTTATTTCTGCGACATTGATCGCAACTCTTGCCAGCCTCTCGGCATTTGCCGAGGAAGTGGCAGTGGCTACCTCGACAGCAACGGCTGCACCCGTTGTAAATCCTGGTGATTCAGCGTGGATGATGATCAGTACTGCGCTGGTCCTTTTCATGACGCCCGGACTTGCATTCTTCTACGGGGGAATGGTGCGAACCAAGAATGTCGTTGCCACCTTGATGCAATCCCTCATTGCACTCCCGGTCATCTCGTTGGTCTGGTTTGTCGTGGGGTACTCGCTTGCTTTCGGACCAACCCATGGCGGTTGGATTGGTGGATTTGATTGGGCCTTTATGAATGGCGTGGGCGGAGCTCCGAATGCTGACTATGCGGGCACAATTCCTCATGACCTCTTCATGACCTTTCAGTGCATGTTTGCAGTTATCACTCCGGCTTTGATTTCAGGGGCATTCGCCGAGCGCATGAAATTCAAGGCTTATCTTTTGTTCATCGTCCTCTGGTCCTTGCTTGTCTACTCGCCGCTGGCCCATTGGGTCTGGGGAGTTGGCGGGATGTTGCGAACGCAGGGAGCACTAGATTTCGCTGGAGGATTGGTGGTTCACCTTTCCGCGGGTACCTCTGCTCTTGCGGCAGCCCTCGCTATTGGTCCGAGGGTCGATTTTAAGAAGGTGACGACAACTCCTGCAAACATGGCTCTCGTGGTTCTTGGCACGGGGATGCTGTGGTTTGGTTGGTTCGGTTTTAATGCTGGATCTGCAGTAGGCTCCAATGAGCTGGCTTCGGTGGTCTTCACGAACTCCCATTTCGCAACCGCTGCCGCAGCGACGGTCTGGATGGCCCTGGAGTGGTACCACAGAGGAAAGCCGAGCGTGATGGGTGTGTGTATCGCCATGGTTGTGGGACTCATTGCCATAACGCCTGCCGGCGGTTTTGTCACTATCAACTCCTCGCTGTTGATCGGGGCTCTTGCCGGGGCAGCTTCGTATATCGTTGCGACCCTTCGTTCCCGGTCCTCAGTGGACGATACTCTTGACGTGTTCGCGTGCCACGGAGTTGCGGGGACGCTTGGAGTATTGATGACGGGCGTTTGCGCCAGCAAGGCCGTGAATGCTGCAGGTGCAGATGGTGGTATGGCGTTGTTTCTGATCCAGCTGAAGGCGGCCGGTATCGTGGCAGGATTCTGTTTCGCCATGACCTTCGCAATCATCAGGGTGATCGATCTGCTGGTGGGGGTCAGACCCTCCGAGGAAGAAGAAACTGAGGGGCTGGACAGCACCCAGCACGGGGAGGCTCTCTCAGGCTGAGAAGTTTCTTAAAAATGAGGTTCTTTGCAACGAACCCCAAATGGCATCGGATTCTTTCCGGTGTTGTTTGGGGTGTTTTATTTCGATCGCCCTACTACTCCGGCATCCTTAAGCGAGGGGGTGACCCATGCTCTGGCGCATCGTTCTTCCATGGGCACGCTCAAAACTGAGGAAGCCGCGAATTTCTTCGTCTTTGAGCCAAAGAGATTGGGGAACGACGCATGCTACGATGCGCCGTTCCTTGGGTGCGACCTCTCACACGTGGTGAGGGTGACGCCAACTAAACCTGCCGCGTATTCTCCGAGGCTTGGGAAGCTCGCGCCGTAGACACTTGACTGCGCGGTTCCATCTCTCGGTATTTTCCCAGAACTTGACTAGATCGCCGCCGTTTGACCCGAAAGCGATCCCAGCCGGTTCTACGGGAGGGGCGGTTCCAACCTTCTCCATGAACGACTCAATTGGCGAAACGAGACTCTCCACCTGGAAGGCCCACCCATAGAGGTCAGCTTCTTTCAGGCGGCGATCCCGACCTTTACGAATGACCTCTGACCAGGTCGATTCCGTTGAGTACCCCCCCTTGAAGACTGCCGCCTTATCAGACAAAATGCCTAACCGGCGGGAAGCCTCGTTGAGTTGAAGCAACAACTCCGGAGGGCCGTCCCATTCCGAGATGACCTCCTGCACGCGTGAGATGCGCTCCAGGGCGCCGAGTCGATACCGATTGGAATCGGCAAACTCCATCCAATCCGAGTAGAGTGCGGATGAGACCACCCTC
>OMIW01000105.1 GCA_900299205.1 Pseudomonadota bacterium | reverse complement strand
TACCTTCGTATGAACAGGCCGGAGCCCATGGGCGGAGGGAGAAACCCACTTCGCGGATTCCCACCACCAGAGGATGCACCTGGTAGTCTTGGTACTGGAGCCAGAAAGGCGTCCACAATCGCTCTTAAGTTAGCCTGAAACTTCTCAAAGGGCGTAAGCTCGTAAGGCGTAACTCCCGGAAAATGCGAATACGACGCGATTTGGACATCTTTGTTCTGCACCTCAGCGGATGGGCAGGTTACAACTGCTACCATAATTAAACCTCCAAAATCTCATTAGATTAAATCACACTCTATACAGGTGTTAAGTAGAATCTATTTTGACGTGTACTCGGTCTGTAAGCGGTGGACCATAAGCGTCCTTCCACGGATTCTCACCATGAACTAAGACATTTCGGCAAGTCTTTTTTGATGGAGGGTAGAATGGGTAAACGATACAGTGCAGCGCAAGCGTCGGCATTGTTGTCTGAGTATCGAGGGAGTGTGGACTCTGATGCTTACCTCTTCAGCACCAGAGCGTGGAGGACCCCCTGTTTTGGACCTCTTACGAAACTAACCCAAATGCCCTAAAGATACCCCACCGGTATCGCTGTCACCTCCCGTGAAAGCGGAACAGGGCTTTCAACGAAGCAAACTACCCCACCGTGGCCGATTGTTCGGTTGAGTTTATTGAGGACGTGAAAGTTCTTTGAGGCCGATTTAGCAGGGCTAGCACTCTTCTTGAACTCGACAGGATACAGCGTATCATCCACCTCAATTAATAAATCGACCTCCCTCTGATCGGTATCTCGATAGAAAGAGAAATTTGCCATTTTGCCGTGATGCCAGTAGCTCTTAAGGATTTCAGAGACCATATAGGTCTCAAGGATCGCTCCCGATAAGGCCCCTGCCTCGAGTGCAGCTGGAGATGCCCACAACGTTAAAAAGCTACAAAGGCCGGTGTCTAGGAAGTACACCTTTGGAGTCTTTATCAGACGTTTGCTTATATTCGTGTGATAGGGATGAAGAAGGTAAACGAGGCCAGATGTCTCGAGAACCGATAGCCATTGTTTTGCCGTTTTGTGATCGATATCGACATCTCTTGCAACATCAGAATAGTTCAGTAATTGTGCGGTTCTCGCTGCAATAACGCCGAGGAATCGGTGAAAGGCAAGTGAATCGGAGATGTTCAAAATATCTCGCACATCCCGTTGTACATAGGTTTGCACATAGGATCGATAAAAGAGATCCCAAGACATATCCGGTTGTTGGTTGAGACGAGGGAACGACCCCCGCCAGATCTGTTCGTACAACGCGCTGGGTGATTTTGGAGCTTTGATACCGCACGCCGTTTTTCCTATCCACGCATCTGTGGGTAAAAATGGCTGAGCAATTTCAGTTCGGTCGTCTAACTCAACCTGTGACAGCCCGAGAAGGTCAACCACGGCGACCCTCCCTGCTAAACTTTCGGTAATCCCCTTCATCAGATGGAACTTCTGCGAGCCGGTTAACCAGAACATCCCATTTTTCTTTTCTCGATCAACGATAATCTTAATGGCACTAAATAGCTCGGGAGCATATTGCACTTCGTCGATAGTAAGAGGCCACTTATGAGACTGCAGAAACAAAGCAGGATCCTGCCGAGCCAATTCTCGCTGCTGTATATCATCGAGGGTTACGTAGTGCCGGGACTTATCGGCACACATCTCAAGAAGTGTTGTCTTACCAACCTGTCGTGGTCCGGTCAGCAGAAGCACGGGGAACGTAGCATCAATTTGTTTAATCGCTGTGGCGAGGGAGCGTTGCAACATACATTTCACGTTTATTTGGGAATCGACTACCAAAATACACGACTTGCCCTCACGAGTCAATCAGTCGGAGGTTCCGCCACTTGGCTGCCATAACCTCCTAGAATTACACAGCAATCGTTGAAGTCCTTTCCTCAGCAACGAAGAGGTTCTGCGGTTTGCGGGCGTCGCTTTTGTGTCAGTAAATGAGTCCCTCGCCGGAAGTGGCCGGATGGAATATGCAGCGGAACTTGTTGAAAAGGCTAAATCTGAGGGCACACCGGTCGTGGGAACCTTCAACAGTGAGCCAATCTTGGTGGCTCCAACCGATTCCGCCGATTGGGCCGATTATAGGTTTCGAGCGATTCAGTCCCTCAACGAAAGCGGCGACACTGAGGACCTTAATGCGTTACTCGATGTGAAGACATTCCATCGAGAGACGGGCACCATCGAGCCGGTAAATCCCTGCAGCGAGGGAGCGTGGTCGTCTGTTGAAAGGGCGGGCTTATTGAAAGGGGGCTACGATTTCAACCAAGCTGGGGAGCGAGTATGGACCGAATGGTGCAACGAGTTCGGTTCCGCAATCTGGCGCGTTTTGTCCGAAAAAAACCCCGCTAACCAACTAGCGGAAGCGTTGGTTAACATGAAGTCGTTTAAGCCTTTTTTAGCTGATGGCCCACTTAAGCCCTTTCTGACCGAGGTGGCTCAAGCGTTAGTTCGCGGGCACAATCAAATGCGAGGTACGCCTAACGTGGTGTTCAGCAACGGCACAGTTAAAGATGGCCCTCCGAAACTCGGGTTCAATGAAGTTCAAAAATGGCTAGAGGGAGCTATGGGAACCAGTGTGATAGGTGACCCCAACCTGCCCCTTTTGATCCTCGCGGTATACCAAGACCCTCGATCACAAACCGATCGCCTCGCCGTGTACCAAAGGCGTTTAACGACCGCCTTGTGGGACAACATCATCCGGGACCGGTTCCTCAACGATCAGGACATGGAAAATATTCGGGTAGGAATCGTCAGAGACAGGTGTTCCATAAATTTCGATACCCCAAAGACGGTCATAGACTACTCAGTAGTAGACGCCCCCTATTGGTCGAGTATAAGCGGAGGTCAAATCGCAGAGGGCTCCGTTCCCGAGGAGTTAGCAACCCTCGAAGATGTCGCCATGCAAGCCATCCGCTTCGCGGTTGAGAGCGGTGCAATGGGAACGACACTCATTAAGTTGCCGAAAACCAGCGTAGTAATTACCGGCAGGGACTCTCCCCGCATGGCTTGTGAAAAGGTAATCGCGGCTCTCGGCCCTGATTCCACGGAGGAATATATTCGGGAGCAATTTCCTCATTTCCCGCAAATCCGCGAGGAGTAGATGAACCCCGTCGCTTCGCGGTGACGACGGGACGAATCTGAGGACACGCTCTCCTCCCTTAACGTCAATCTCGCCAAAAAATGACCCTAAGGGGCTGCTTCAGGAGAAATCGGGGCTCAACAAGCGGGGTCCGATCGGCCCTCCTTTGCTGAATCACCAAAGACCGCACGCGAAAGACCTTTGTCGGGGAGCCGAAATCCGAAAAAACGGGGCCGCCCCAACCCTTCATGCGGACCGGAGGTCCGCGCACCCAGGCTCGGACGCCCTATTCCCCCAACACCACCGGAATTATCCCACCCAGTCGAGCAAAATCTGGTCCACCCCAATCCTCCCCAATTTGCCCATCACCTCGGCAATGCTACACTTCCCCCTCTCGAACATTTCTTACCGAGCATATTCACCCATGAATCATCTTCTCTCCCTCAACGAAGCGCTTCTCACTAACGCCCTCACCACTTCGACCTCCTTGTCTCAGATGCTTGGTGACTGAGGTTCGTGGTTCTTCATCCGGAGGTTTGGGACGAAACCGAAAAAAGGTTTCGTGACGTAGTGCGCCCGGTAGGGCGCGAGTCTCACGGGTGAAAGTCCCGAACGTGCTGAGGTAATCCGGTGCGTATAGTTGAATCCAGGGTGTCCAC
>OMIW01000104.1 GCA_900299205.1 Pseudomonadota bacterium | reverse complement strand
GGGGAAGGAGGGGAAGGTGGGGCCTGAGGGTACAACCATCACGGTAAAGAGTTCTCGCTTTGGTGAGTTCGTGGTCCCTACCTCGACCATAATCGAGTTCCCGCGCGGTATTATCGGATTTCCGAATCAGCGTCGCTACATCATGCTCGAGCATAAGGAGCCGTTCTGCTGGCTCCAGAGTGTTGATGAACCCTCCCTCGCGTTTGTTGTTATCGACGGTATGGGAATGGGGGAGCGTTATGACCGGAAAATTCCATTCTCCGACCCCCACTGTGACTTCAGAGGGGATGATGAGTTCGCAATTCTCTTAATTGTAACTGTCAGGTCTGATCCTCTCCAGACCTCCGCAAATGTGAAGGCTCCCGTTTTTGTTAATATGCGGAACCGTCGAGGCGTCCAGGTGATTTATGACGATCCCACCCTCTCGACCCGTTTCCCCTTATTCGAGCCCCCAACCCCTGAACGAGAGTAAAGTTTCACGCTATCCAAGCCGATATCCCCTTTGAGGCGGTTAAGGACGATGGGAGGGGAAGCCAGATGCCGGCGGTCAGGGGCTAATTACCCCGGAGTTGCGGGCGCGAAAGGATTCGGAAAAGACAGCGCCTTTTACTGACAGCTTACTAGTTGGCCAAATACGGAAGAGGGTGAAGCGATGGAGTTTTTGACAGAAACATTGGGGGATAAAGGAGTCATTATCGTCGACGCGGACCTCGATACCGAGGCGGCGGGCGAGGCTCTGAAGTCTGCATGTAATTCTCTGAGAGAGCGGGGGAAGCGCACAGTCGTCCTCGACCTCAGTAAGGTTCAGATAATCAACAGTTACGGAATCGGAAAGGTGCTTACCTGCTATAAACAGCTTAAAGCTGAAGGGGGTATTCTTTACGTTAGGCCTCTTGAGGGGTTCGTTAAAGAAACCTTCGAGTTGCTGATGCTTGATAAACTCATACCAACCGAAAGGGCCTAGGCGCGGGCAAGACGCTCGGGTGGTTATCCGGAGCAGGCGCTCATGGCGGCTGAGGAACCAACAACAGAATCGGAAAAGATCGGGCAACTGAAAGGGGCCTCTCAGGAATTTCTTATCCGTTCTCAGGATTTTCAGAGGGTGACGCTTACATTTGAGCTGCTCGATAGGCTTGAGGATGCGGGAGTGGTATCGCAGGAGGAGAAAAAGAGGATCTGGGTAGCATTCAACGAAGCGGTAACGAACGCTCATGAACACGGCAACCTTGAGCTTCTATCTACATGGCGGGATGAGCCAGGTGAGAACGGAAGTGACCGTTTTTCAGAAGCCAAAGCGTTACGAAAGGATCTTCCACCTTTTGCTGACCGAAGGATTTGGATATTTGGAGAGTTTGACGGAGAGTCGCTTATCGTAAAAATTCGAGATGAAGGACCCGGTTTTGTTCCGGATTCTTCTGGGGGTGGAACGCGCAAGGACCCAGCGGCAAGCCATGGTCGAGGGCTGCGCCTTATCCGTCATTTTATGGACTCGGTTGAGTTCCAAGATGGGGGGCGAATGCTGGAGATGAGGAAGCGCCTCGTGAGTGAGTAAAGTCTACGGAACGGAAGTTATGAAGGGATGTGAGCTCATTGAGCCTGTCAGTAAGAGGGGGAGATGATATGGCGGTGCGATTTCGTTTGCGGGGTCTTGCAGAAACTTTCATCGATCAGGTGACTTGTCCTTGCTGTGGTATGACAAGTTCCGATGATTCTGAGTTTGCAACCGAACTAACGCGAGTATCCTACGAAGGGATAGTAGTGGTGCTTCAGTGCCGACGTTGTGCGGAGGTATTCGTGCCCCTCAATCAGCGGCTCGGGGTCGTGGACCGCTCGAAGCTGAAACTCGCTGTTGAGCAGGATGCTCGCGAGACGGGTGAGCCCATCTTCGAGACTTTTGCCGCTGTAAGGCTCAGTGCAGAGCAGCACAATGCCCAAAGAAAGGGCTCCCTTCACTAGAGTCTGGCACGAGATGACGACCTCGATGCCAGGATTCTTTTGTGGAGGGTCCCCTCGGACGATGATGGCACTACCCTTTAACCAAATCAGAGACGGAAAGGGCGTATTTCCTGAGGGTCTGCTCGATACCTATCTTGTCAATTGTGCGAAGGATGTCAGTAGCCAACCGGACTCGGACAAACTGCTTCAATTCGGGAATGTAAAGCCGACGGGTCTGAATGTTAGCCCTGAACACATGGCTTCGGCGATTGTTCGCGTGACTTACTCGGTTGCCGACCTGACGGCATCTCCCTGAAATCGAACATTTGTGTGACATGATGTTTTCTCCCTCAACAGGCGTTCTTTTGATGTCTTCTCGTCAATCCCTCTGGATGGGAGCGTTTCGTCATAACTCCTTGGCCGCCGACCTTTGCCACCGGCGCTTTCGCCGCTTCTTTGACCTAATCGGTTTCCCCGAAGACGCGATACTCCTCGAAACGAAAGGCCACGCTTTCACGGGCTTCGGGTTGCCTCCTCAGACCTCCCGACGAAATATCCCCCCTTGCTTAGCACCGACGGTCCAGTGACGACGGATGCCCATTCATCAGAGTGCTCTGAGTCATTTGCGGGGAGAGGGCGTTCTCAATTTGTTTACGTCGGGCAGACGTGAGCAATCGCCTTCGGAGGGTGACAGACGAAGAAATAAAGATCAACCCCCCCGTTCGCAGGCAGGGGGGGCGAGACGGGGGGGGCGCCACTCTGTGAGGAGGCGATTTCGGGCGAAGGATACCCCTTTTCATTGATGAGGGGCAGAGGATTTGTTACCATCAACAAGTGGAAAGTTGCTCTCTCGGAAAATCGGAGGAAGTTATGAAAAAGTCGATGTCGGGTGTCGTTTTGAGTCTTTGTTTGGGAGTGTTGATAGCCTCACCAGCTCACGCAGGGCCGCAGTTGAAGAAGGCGCGTTCCGAGGCGCTTGCTGTTTTGCGCGCTGAG
>OMIW01000103.1 GCA_900299205.1 Pseudomonadota bacterium | reverse complement strand
TGCCCCCCCCCCGTTAAGGGATGTGGTTGGCGGAGATACATCTGACCCGGGTCCTCTCCTCCAAGCGATGGAGCAATCGCTCCGTTATTATCGGCAGCTTCCCCCCGATGTGGATCGTCGCTTTGGCAGGGAGACGGTGCCCGTGTCAAACCTCGTAGAGACCCTTGAGGATGTTTCATCCCGCCTTGCTCAAGAGGGATTCTCGCCAGCATTCTTCGACTATCTGCGCGAAAATTATCTGTTTTACAAGACAGCCGCTGAGAGGGTCCTCGTTACGGGATATTATGAGCCCGAGGTTGCCGGTTCACTGAGCCCTGATTCTGAGTACCGTTACCCATTGTATGCTCCTCCAACCGACTTAGTGCATATTCCCGAGCCGGCGGTCAGCCTGAGAGTTGGTGTTCCCGCTCCTGAGCGGGTCGGACGGTTGAGTGACTCGGGTGAGGTGGTTCCGTATTACGACCGCAGGGAGATTGATGGATCAAGCATTCTCTCAGGTCGGGGGCTGGAGTTGGTATATTTACGGGATCCTATCGCCCGTTTTTTTATCCATATCCAGGGATCGGGCACCATCGTACTTCCCGATCAACAACGGATTCGGGTCGGATTTGCGGCAAAAAATGGACTTCCCTACCGACCTATCGGGAGACTTCTTGTCGAGCGAGGTATTCTATCCCCTGAACAGGTGACGATGCAGTCGATTCGTTCTTACCTTGAGCAGCATCCGGACCAACAGCACGAGATATTCGGTTACAATCCCAGCTACATCTTCTTCCGACTTGTTTCGGAGGGGCCGATCGGCAGTATCGGTGTTCCAATCACCCCCTTTCGGACGATTGCGACTGACAACCGTTTATTTCCGAGTGGCGCGTTGGCATTTCTGATCACTGATATTCCAGCAGCCAATAAGTCCGGGGTGCCCGTGCCGTTTAGTGGTCTCGTGATGAATCAGGATACGGGGGATGCCATTCGAGGACCGGGTCGAGTTGATCTTTTCACGGGGAGAGGTCACGCGGAGGAGGAGATAGCAGGCCGGATGAGGCAGTCGGGCATGATATATTTTTTGCGAAAAAAGGTGTCGAAGAGGGTTTCCGAGAAAGAGATGGGAGCACTCGAATCGAAACCTGCCAGTCAGGAGGTTTGGTAGTGCCTCAAGGGATTCGTATGACGGTATTTTTGGTTGTTGTATCGCGATTTCAGGATGTGTTGTTTCCGGGGAGGCCCTTGGCATTCATCAAAGGCCGACGGGTAATCGAGCGGACGACAGAACTCGTGCGGGCTGCGACTACCCTCTGTCGGGAGGGGGATGTACAGGTTGTTGTTGCGACTGATGATGAGCGGGTGGCAGAGCACGTTCATTCGATGGGGATCGAGCCGGTGGTGCTTTCCGGTGCCTGTTCGAACAAAACGATAAGAGCGTACGAAGCTGTCTGCAACCGGGCATCATCTGATGATATCGTGATCATCATCGAGGGAAATCAAGTTGTCATGCCACCATGGGTGATCGCGGCGACGGTAAACGCGCTTGTTGCCGATTCATCTCTGCAAATCGTTGCTCCTGTTGTACGCCTCACGCAGGCAGCTCATCGACTCGCGGTTGAGGCGCGTCGAGCGGGGGAATCGGCGGGTGTCTTCGTTGTTCGACGGCAAGATGGTGATGCTCTCTTTCTCTCCCGCTCAATTATACCAGCCATGCGCACTCCTCGTGAACCCCTTCCGGTGTACAAGCAGGTAGCAGTTGATGGATATCGATTCAGTGCGCTGCAGGCCTATAAATCGCTTCCAATCGGTGAGCTCGAGGAATCGGAGGGAATCGAGCAGCTGAGGGTGATAGAAAACGGTCTGAGGGTGCGAACAATCGAGGTCGATTATCGAGGTCGATCGGTGATCGCTCTAGAGGCAGAGGATGATATTAAGAGGATAGAGGCGATTATTGACCGTGAAGGAGAGTTGGAATGATGATTCCCCATTCTCATCATGCCGTACTCAAGGGTAGTCTCATTAACTCGTGTGACCGATCAGGAATTAAGCCCATATGAAGTTAGTTCGATTGGTCCTTTTGGCGATCGGTCTCGGAGTGACCAGCTTTGTGGGCTTCGAGGAATATCGGCAGATTGAGTCACTCCGTCGTCAGAGGGATTCGCTTGAGGAAGTCGATCATTCGGTGCAGGAGGAGGAGGATCAATTTCTTGTCATCGCCGAGCCGTTGCTCAGAAGTGACGACGACTACACCCGCGGCATTACTGAATATCGGAAATTCAATGGGCCAGTGTCAGAGCGACAGCAACGCTTCGTCTGGTTATCGGGTAACATCCTCTCGCAGATCGTTAGCAACTCGGGATTAAAGAATGATCGTGAGCTTCTGCAGAAACATCTGGATCGTCGCTCAGTGCTATTGAAGCTATTTGATAAGCGCTCCAAAAGGTATGAAAAGACCTGCTCTTCGGGGTGGCGATCGGGCCTTGCCCGGATGGTCGGGGAGTGCACGGAGCAAAAGTGAATGCTTTGGGTTGTTCGTGTTGAGTAGGATGATCTCCAGGGGAGGTCTTGATAAGTCTGGGGTGGTTGAGTATTGGCGTGTTTAGGTGGTTTAGGTCTTTGTCTCATTAATGTTGTGGGCGTGATACCGCATATCTCACTGCCCTAGAAAGAGGTTTTACTGCAGTTTGGCCCGGATGGTGTTCATCTCGACTAAAGACTGAATCCTCGAAGGGGGTGCTGTGCATCATACCTAGAGCTAAGGGTAGCCATGAATGGGGCGGTAGGTAGAGCGCTCAGGCAGAGGCAGTAGCTTGATAGCAATCTGCTCTTACAGAAATCGGGAAAGGGACTTATTAACAGGACTCAGGGCTGACATGGATTCTGACGGCTTAAATCGTTCACTCGATCGCGTGAGGGAAAATCTGCATGACTTCGTTGCCTCAGGGTCAACCGAGGCAGTGGACCGTCGCAGGTCGGCATTGGCGGGTCTCATGAAGAAGGTTTTTGTACCCGTGGTGTTGATAGCGGTGGTGGGGTCAATCGCATTCTCTAAATTGGGTAAGCAGATGGGTTTTGAGCGAGAGGCACCCCATGAACTTTTAGGGACTCTTGAGGCTCAGTACGCTGAGCCAGAGGGTGAAGATGGTGATGCGACAAAAGCTGATGAAGCCGTCGATGAAACGATTTCAGAACAGCCGGTAGCGAAAGAGGTCGCAAAGGTCGAAGCGAAGAAGGAAGACGAGGCTCCTCGGGAATATGGGGAAGGACTGGGCAAAGAAGACCCGGTGGAACAACCCACGACGGAGGTCGTCGTGGAAAAGGAACCTTCTCCACCGACCCAAGTCAAAGAGGAGCCCGTGAATATTCCTGCCGATGAACCGGTCAAGTTGCCGAATCAGACAAGTCAGAGAAACTCCGAGCGAGTCGTCTTTCCTGCTAAGTTCGGGATGGGCAGCGCAGAGCCGTCAATTTCAGACCCAGTGTTGGGTGGTGCTCTGTCCATTATAGCCTCATGTCCCGGTGCGGTGGTGGTCGAGGGGCATTCCGACAGCATCGGTTCCCCTCAGAGGAATGAGGCAGTGGCTCGGGCTCGCGCTGAGTCGGTTGTTCGCCTCCTTGTCGAGCGGGGGGCGGATGGGAGCAGGTTCGAGGTCATGTCTTTGGGAGCAACCCGGCCGATCACAGAGGATTTGACAGAAGAAGGTCGTTCAAAAAATCGGAGAGTCGAGCTTTGGTGTCGATAGAGGGCGAGAGATTGCCGACATCGGTGAGAGTAAGGACGAAAGAGAGAGGAAAAAAAACTATGGTATCCCGTGGAATACTCCTAATTTTAGCCCTCATCGGCATGACCAGTGCCGCGTATGCGGAGGGGATCAATGAGGTTACGGCCGACTACCTCGCGAGAACCTGGGTTCTCATCTGCGCCTGTTTGGTGTTCTTCATGCAGATAGGGTTCTTGGCGTTCGAGGTCGGTTGTGTTCGCAAGAAAAACACCGACGTAATCGCGATGAAAAACGTCATCGATTGGTTGGTGACGACAGTATTCTTCTTCTTACTTGGATTTGGATTGATGTTCGGAAAATCCCTGAACGGGGTGATCGGAACGTCTCTATTTTTGGGTAAGGGGGTAACCGAGCAAGGGGGTATGGGTTGGGAATTCTTTCTATTCCAGCTAGCCTTTGCTGGTACCGCCGCGACAATCGTCTCTGGTGCGACTGCAGAGCGACTTAGCTTTAAGGCGTACCTGATGATGTGCTGTGCGATGGCTGCGGTAATCTACCCGGTTTTTGGTCATTGGGTGTGGGGTAATGCGTTTCTCTCGGATAATCGCCCCTGGCTGGTAGAGCTCGGTTTTATCGACTTCGCTGGTTGCAGTGTTGTACACAACGTCGGAGCATGGTCGAGTCTCATCGGATGTTGGTTTCTTGGCCCGCGAATTGGAAGATATCGAAGCGATGGGAAGGTAGCTCCTCTAGACACTAACGGACTGCTGTGGGCATGTGTGGGGACCCTCGCGTTGTGGTTCGGGTGGTGGGGGTTTAATGGAGGAAGCAATCTTCAGTTTAACGAGAGCGTTGGGCTGATTATCTTCAACACAAACATGGCAGGTTCCTCTGCTGGACTGACTGCCTTCCTCCACTGTACCTTTTTCCAAAAGAACCGTGACCTTGGATACAAGACTCTCGGTGGCATTCTCGCCGGGCTTGTATCGATTACCGCTTGTTGTCACGTGATAACACCGGGCTCGGCCTTCGTGATAGGAATCCTCGCTGGGATCATCCACAACTGGTCGTTCGAGCTTGTTCTGAACAAATGGAAAATTGACGACGTGGTCGGGGCGATACCTGTTCATGGTTTTTGTGGGATGCTCGGTTTGTTATCGGTTGCGCTTTTTGGGGAACCCGACCTTTTGCCGAAGCCCGCGCTCGAACAGCTTTGGATTCAGTGCATCGGTATCGCGGTTTGTTTTGTCTGGACGGTGTTCGCTTCCTTCATACTATTCGCTTTCATCAAGGTGTTTATAGGACTGAGGGTGCAAGCGATGCATGAGATTGAGGGACTAACGCTTGATGAGAGTGAGGACCGCTCAGAGAATGAGTGAATTTGACCCCGGAATTCGATGAGTCTCGAGGAAATCTATGGATGAGATATTTGAAAAGTTAGTGGCCGTCCCCGGGGTAGTGAGTATCACGGTTCGTGCCCCGGACGGAGAGGTGTTCTCGAAGAGAGGGGGTGGGGAGCAGTTTTCGTTCGATGTCGATACCCTCATACCCAGTATCGAAGAGTTAGGATACCTGCTTGATTTTTTGGGGGATGGTGGCGGACCTGAGGTTGTGCTTCAAGGGACAACCCATCAGGCCCTTCTGAAGCGGGATGCGGGGGCGTTGATAGTGTTGATCGTCGAAAGAAGCGCAAATATCGCTGCGGTCTATGTGACCTTGACAAGCACGCTTGCTAAGGTCAGGACACATTTATCTTCGGGAAGAGGGAGTGGGAGGGCAAGCCCCCTAGAACGACAACAGGGGGGAGCTCCTTTGACACAGCGCCCGGTAGCCTCAGCTCCCGTGCGGAATAATTCCCAATCCAGTCAGGCGGTGCCCACAGGACCCCGCCTGAAGCAGCTGTCCCTAATCGGGGACTGGGATGCTGGTAAAATCCCAGCCGATGCTGTGGGTCTGAAGTTTGTTAACCACATGTACGCTGTCCTGGAGGAATATTTTGGAGATGGAGCTAGAGAGACCTTGGTGCGAGAGATGAAGGCCCTCAGTGTGTCTCCGAGCACCCTTAGTGTTCGTGTTGTTCAGGACCTGATTGATCGGGTGGTCGCGGTGTTGGAGGACCCGCGAGCGCGTAAGGAACTGAGGGCAAAGATTCTCGGCGATAGATAATAGTTGCAATAATAATTATGAACTCCTCCGAAGAGTTTACTGTATTCGTGCCAGAGCGTTCTGTTGATCTCTTCAGATCATTAGAGACGAGTATTGCCCGAGGACACGATGCCACAAAGGTAGTGACGTTTCGAAAACTTGAGGATATTTGGAGGGAAGGAGCGCATCAGGGACGTTTCTGTATTGCGGGAGAGCTGTCATCGAGCTGGAAACAGAATGGCTGTTTGTTCGATGGACTTCAGGTGTCCAGCATAAACTGGCCGCCGGTATATTGCATGCTTCAGGAGCCGTTGACCTCGAGGGAGATGAATATGCTCTCCTTAAGTGGGGTAATTTGGGCAGCACCCCGAGAGAAATTTTTGGATAGGCAGGTCATCGACAGGTTGTTAAGTGGTTCGCTCTGGCGAACTCGGTATGGCCTCGTGTATCAGAAGCTCGATCGAAAATCTGTCGAAATAGGGAATCTTCTCGTCGTCCTGACGGGCGAAGAGTCGAAGCTTGGACGGATTGAATTTTCTGAGGGAAATATTGTTGCCGCGCAGTATGGCGAATTGTCGGGGTATGAGGCCTTATACGCGATATCACTCGTGACTGACTGGCGTATTGACCTTCATACATTATTCATCGGGATAGAGCCAAAAACGCTCAATAGTCCGATGTTTACGGTCGTTAGCCAATTAGTGGAACTTGCCGATCAGCGACGCGAGGTCCTCTTAATGGGCCGTCCTCCGGGCTTGACGCGCGAGATTCCAGCAAACGTCATGGTAGGTTTACGGAAATCTATCGGGCAGGCTGATTCTCAGTTTGAAGATGTCACGCCGGGGGATGATGAGGGAGCAGTCCCTAGCAGTGTGGCTTCTTCGGCTGCCACTCTCAAGGAGTTCGCAGAGGATGGTGTCAGCCCCCATGATTTCTTCGTCAGGGTGCCACCATCGAAGGGTAATCAATCGAGGGCACTGGGTGCTGCAGAGAACACGAGTGGAAGGGCGACAGGGGAGGAAGGCATGAACACGATTGGCTTAAACGAATTCATATCAACGATTCCAGGTGTACATGGAGGAGCCGTCATGGAGACAGACGGAGCCTGTGTCGAGGTGGTGGGTGACTTTGACTTTGAAACAGCACCGATTGTCGCCTCCTCGTCCCTCGAACATCTCGCGGAATTGGCCAAGATTTTGGGAATTCAGGGTCTGAAGGTCGCCTGTTTCTCGGGTACCCAACAAACCCTCTTCATTACGAGACAGAGCGGAGCCTACCTCTTCACGGTTGGCAGTTTCGTCAGAAATGCGGGTGTGGTTGCCTCTAAAATACCTTAGAGGCCCGTCCGTCGCGCAATCTTGCACGGGGCTGCCGCGCCCATCAGCGTGTGAGATCAGTATAGGAGCAAGGTTATCGTTTCGCCTGCTGCTATCGGGTGTCCGGCTGTTATGTAACCGTAGGGTGTCGTCGAAACAAGCCAGACGATACACCCGCTTTCCCACGCAAGGGCGTCGGCCCCTTCTTAGCTCTTAACTGATTACGCGATTCTCTGGGGTGAAGCTCTATCGAGTCCTCGCTTAATCTCACCAACGGAAGGTTATGTTCTCGTTCTCCTGCGTACAGGTTCCTGTCGTTCCTTGATCGGTCGAAAGGCACGAAAAGGATCCATTCTTTCCCGGTAGTACGAAGCTTCCGCTCGTTCCGAGTGTCGGGTCAGACTCGAATATCGCTTGCTTTACCTGGACTGAAAATTGTTTTCGAACCTGTACGAGGCTCCCCTCGAGCGACTTCAATTCCCCTGAAAGGAGCTCTTGGCGCTCTTTTTTTACCCGAGGGGCGGCGCGAGTTCTTGCGACGCGAACGAGCTCCTCCCTTACCTCACTAATCTTAGTTTCGGTCGACAAAACGGTCCCTGCAAGTGCTCCGAGCTCCTCGAGGGAGAATCCTGCCTGCGCCCGCATGGGGGAAAACGCTCCATATGCGTAGAGGTGAATGCCACAAATCATAGCCGTTAAGGCTGGCCATCTGATAAACTTGGATCTCATTTCAAAAGTCCTCAGAGCAAAATATTCTCCGTGGGAGAGACGGATTTTGCCTCGTTTATCTTGAGGACATTTTTTGTAACTCCTCCATCAGTCGTGTGTCGTCGACTCCGAATAAGTAGAGCTTTAACCGGCACTTGCCGACGGAATAAAGCCGCAATCTTTTTAAGAGGTGGTGTCTTATTATCGGGCCGTCCCTTGCCACTCTCCTCGCCTTATAAGAGAAATCGACTCGCCCCCATGGGTTCTTGCCTCCACACTGACCGCTGCATCAGATATCATGAAATCGGTGTGCACGACGCTATCATTACATCCGACCGCATCGCGTTCCTCCGTGGTCATTGCAGGACCGCCCTCTAGGCAGTAGTGATATGCGGAACCGACCGCGATGTGACATGCGGCATTTTCGTCAAACAGTATCTCCTCGAAAAGGAGCCCGCTCTGATAAATGGGTGAATCAATCCCGACGAGGGCAACTTCCCCGAGTCGACGGGCCCCCTCGTCAGAATCCAGGTAGGCGTCGAGAGTTGCTTTTCCATAAGAGGCCTCAGTTCGCACAATAGTGCCCTTCTCGAATTCAAGGACGATATCCCGGATGAGCACACCATTGACGGTGACGGGTCGGGTAACGCGAACCACGCCATGGGTTAGTCGCCAGTCGGGGGTAGTAAAACACTCCTCGGTCGGGATATTGGCCTCGTAGAGCGAACCTCGTTGAGAGGACTTGGCTCCGCCGACAAACCTGGCGAGGGGTGAAAGCCCAACGTTAAGGTCGGTCCCGGGACCGGTAAAGTGCAGGGTTGCAATCTGCATTTCATTGAGGACTCGCTCTCGTCGTGAGAGTGCCTTGTTATGGGCATCCCACCTCACGAGGTAATCCGGTGTATCAACCCGCGTAATTCGGAAGATTTCTTCCCATAGTCGAAGGCATGCCTCCTCAGGGCTCATATCTGGAAAGATGCAGTACGCCCAACCAGGGGTTGCCCCCGCACAGATAGTCCACTGAACGAGATTTTTCGAGATGCCATCATCGTAAAAACGCTTTAGCGCCCGTCGAGCACTAACTTCAGCTCGATTGACTCGATGAGGGTCAAGCGAACTCATCAGGTGCGGATTCTCCTCTCCAACGATCCGACACGTTGCGCCCTGGGTTTCAACCAACTCATCGAATCGAGCCCGTTGGGCAGATGAAACGAAATCAAGATGATCTTCCTGACTTTCGATGACCCGCTCGTAAGCAAGTCGCGGTTCGATGAGGTCGCACTGAACGAGTTTTGCGCCTTTCTGGTAAGCCCGTTTTGCGATCTGAAAAAGGAGCTCGCGATGAATTACCTCACCTCGGACGGCGACAACCTGGCCTGGTTGCACATTCATCCCCACGGTGGTGACGAGGTCGGCATACCGCTCGAGATAAGTGGTGAAAGGCTCAGAGAGCGTGGGAAGGGGGGGGGTCATGAGATTCGTCCTTGTATGCTTTCGGTGGAGGTGTGGCTGGGATCCGAGAGGAGTTGTTCGGGATGGTATACGTGTTTTGGGTCGAACGGCTAGGGCAAGAAGCGAGCGGAGATTGCGCATGTAAAATGGGGATTTTGTGATACGCCGTCTCAAAAGGCTTGCATAACCTTTCAGAGCTATTGGTTTAGAGCTCAAGAGGAAAACGGGATGTAGGTCTCGGTTTCAACTAGGTGAAGTTGTAACGCGTAAGAGGGGGGGGGATGTTGTTCGATTTTGTGGGAGATTCATCGTCTTCGGGTTCAGGTTGGCAGCTTCCGCAATCGGAGGTGTGGCTAGGGGGTAGCTCGGCGAATCCAATGGCTGAGCTGATGCGCGCGATGGTCCTAAGGGTAGTGGATGATGTGCGAGCTGGAGGCGAACTCCGAGAGGATGCGCTTCTCTACATGGATTCTGAGGAGGGCGACGACGATTACGTCCTCTCATTTCGCAATGTCGCTTCATATCTCGGTGTGTGTCCAGCGAGGCTTCGCGAAGCAATTCTTGATACTAATCGCGCTATCAGCACCCGACGGCGAGCAGCATAGGCCGAGAGGGGCGTAAGGTGCTTACGCGAAGAGGAGTTGAGAGGATTTACAGTTTTTCAGGGCCTGCTTGAGGGGGCCCTTGGGGCTTCTGGCAGGGACTACTCGGTAAAAAGTCCCTTAGAGGCTGCGAAATAAGGGGTTTCGGACGATGGCACCGCTCATTCGGCCCATACATCGATTCGAAAGGACGAGAAAAGATCCTCAAAATAT
>OMIW01000102.1 GCA_900299205.1 Pseudomonadota bacterium | reverse complement strand
AGGCGCGGAAAGCTCCTCTGGAGGTTCGTCCTCCTCAGGTTCTTCCGGAGGGGGATGTGGATCGTCGTGTGGGTGCCACTAGGATATTTTCGGGATCTGGGACCCGGAAGGGTCCGCCGATTTTCCCGTTTCGGAACTTTCTGTCAGACTAATGGTTCGAACCATTAATCTTCCGAACGATGAATCTTCCGAACCATGGCGATAAGGGTGGCAGCGGATCGAAGGGCTCTCCCTCGAGCGTCCTCTATGCTGCCTATCGCCTCGCGGAGTAAGCGAGGAGTCGGTACTACCGTCGGGGTCTGCTGAATCCCTGTCGAAGTAGCGTCCGCGTAATGGCGATGTCGGGAGGCGGAGAATCCAAAGCCTGAGAGGGTGAGGAGGGCGACCAGCCCCATCGTGACCTCGCCGAGAGCTCTGCGGGGAGAGGGGGCAGAGTCGATCGCTGTCAGGGTGTTTTCGACGATTCCGAACAGGGAGGAGCCGTTCTCACTCTGCTCATCAAAAAGGGATAGAACCGCTTCAGCAAAAAGGTTTGCTGCGGCAAATTTAGTGAGGTCTTCTCGGAGGAGGCGGAATCCGGGTAGCCGCTCGCACTGTGCGATTGTCGGTAAACCAGATCTGAGGGAGCGGAGGGTGCCGTGGGCTCGGTCGAACAGATCAAGGGTCCGCCAAGACGCGCTTCCTGGGTTGCGCCGACGTGCTGGGTTGGCACCAGAGGCCCCTGGGAGGCCCCGAGCTCCCCGCAGAACCACCGAAAGGGTACCACCCCGAGGTTCTACCACTCGGAGCAGGGAGTCCCGCTCACCGAGGGGGAGGGTGGTAAGGACGATGAAGGGGAACGGCGGGCTGGTTGAGCTCATAATTGTGCGATTGTATTGATCCGGCTGTACCATCTGCGCTGACTGCGCAGGGGGTGCACCAAAGTACGAAAATAACCGTATTCAGTCGGATATTTTGGTGGACCAATCAAGAATGCCGTGGGTGAGTGGGCGATAACACGCGCCTTTCATTGTATCCCGGAATAACTCAGCATACGATAGGGGCCGTCGGATTTTTCAAGAGGGGTGGTTAATCAGGAAGTCGCCACTCCGGTAAGAGTCGAAGGACGGAAAGGTGGTAGTGTACGAAAAGGGTGATTGAGATGGCAGGTGAAGATGCGACCTCGGGCGATGACGCAATGAGGGAAGCTGAGACAGAAGAGCTCTCCGAGGAGAGGATTGGTATGTCGAATGACCAGGGCTCGGATGAGAGAGTCATCGAGGCTGATGACGGGGATATTCAGCTCCTCGAAGAGCTCGTTCGTCTTCGTCAAGAGGCGGATGAGGCGCGGGAACGACACGTTCGACTTCTCGCAGAATTTGATAATTTTCGGCGACGTTCGATGCGAGAGCGGTCAGAGCTCGTGAAGTATCAGGGCGAACAGATCGTTATCGACCTCCTTGATGTGATCGACAATGTCGAGCGGGCGATGGGGTACGCGGATGGTGACCCCGGACAGTTTCGGGGGGGGGTAGAGCTCATTTTTCGTAATTTCCAAGATTTGTTAGAGAAGTGGGGGGTTCGCCTCGAATCTGCGATTGGAAAGGAATTTAATCCATCGTACCAGTCAGCCCTTAGTATCGTTCCGACTCCTAACTCGGAGCCCGGTACCGTCGTTAACGAGTTAAAAAAAGCCGCTTTTTACAAGGATAAACTAATTCGGGTCGGGGAGGTCGTGGTTGCCGGTCAGAGCGGTTCTCCGCAAGAGGATTAAACGAAACGAAATCTCCTTGAAGTTTCTCTCAGTGGTGATTACTAAATCGGTGTCCCCGAGAGTAAGACCGAAAAAGGGCAGATTAGGAAAGAAATACGAAGAGGGAACGATAAATCATGGGAAAGACAATAGGTATCGATTTAGGAACAACGAACTCATGTGTCGCAATAATGGAGGGCGGGAAGCCCACTGTTATCGCCAACTCCGAAGGGGCGCGAACGACTCCCTCGGTTGTGGCTGTCAACAAAGCCGGTGAGCGACTGGTCGGGACCGTTGCAAAGCGTCAGGGTGTTACTAATCCAAAAAACACCATTTTCGCCGTAAAACGGTTGATAGGCCGGAAGGAGACAGCGGAAGAGGTAAGACGAGCGCAGACGGTGCTGCCGTATGAGGTGGTGGGCTCGCCAAATGGTGATGCCTGGGTGCGGCTCAATGAAGAGGCCAAGAGCCCCCAAGAAATTTCAGCGATGATCCTCTCGAAGATGAAGCAGACAGCGGAGGATTATCTGGGAGATACGGTAACCGATGCAGTCATCACTGTCCCCGCGTACTTCAATGATGCTCAACGTCAAGCGACCAAGGATGCAGGGAAGATAGCTGGTCTCAACGTGTTGCGGATTATCAACGAGCCAACAGCGGCAGCGCTTGCCTACGGTATAGACAAAAAACAGGAGAAGATAATCGCGGTTTTCGACCTCGGAGGAGGGACCTTCGACATCTCGGTGCTCGAGCTTGGTGATGGAGTGTTCGAGGTGAAGGCAACCAACGGGGATACCTACCTCGGGGGTGAGGATTTCGACCACGTTCTTGTTGAGTTTTTGGCGGATGAATTCAAACGAGAGCAGGGGATTGACCTGAAGAAGGATACGATAGCATTGCAGCGGCTCAAGGAGGCTGCCGAAAATGCGAAGCATGAACTATCGTCGAAAGTTGAGGTTCAGGTCAGCCTTCCCTTCATCACGGCGGACGCTTCGGGGCCGAAACACCTTGATGTGCGGATTACTCGTGCACGATTTGAGCAGCTGTGCGAGCGGCTCCTCGCTCGATTGACAGCTCCCTGTGAAACCGCAATTCGAGATGCGGGTATCTCGGTGAGTCAAATCGACGAGGTCATTCTTGTTGGAGGGATGACGAGAATGCCAGCAGTGCAGCAGAGGGTGAAAGATATCTTCGGTCGTGAGCCCTCGCGAGGAGTGAATCCCGACGAGGCGGTGGCTATTGGGGCGGCGATTCAGGGGGGAGTGCTTGAAGGGGATGTGAAGGATGTTCTCCTTCTCGACGTGACCCCTCTCAGTCTTGGAATCGAAACCCTCGGGGGGGTCTTTACCAAGTTGATAGAAAAGAATACGACGATCCCGACGAAGAAGTCGCAGGTTTTCTCAACGGCAGCGGACAATCAGCCTGCAGTTTCGATTCATGTGCTGCAGGGTGAGCGGGAGATGGCCACTGATAATAAGACTCTTGGTCGGTTCGATCTGATGGGTATTCCACCAGCACCACGGGGTTTACCTCAGATTGAAGTTACCTTCGATATTGACACGAACGGGATAGTCAATGTGGCTGCGAAGGATCTTGGCTCGGGGAAAGAGCAGGCTATCAAGATAACTGCGAGCTCTGGGCTTTCTGATGAGGAGATTCAGCGAATGGTTCGGGATGCCGAAACCCATGCTGAAGACGATAAGAAGCGCAAAGAGCTGGTCGAGAAGCGGAATAACCTCGATGGTCTGATGTATAGCACAGGAAAGGCGCTCGGCGAACTTGGTGACAAGGTCGGGAGTGAGGAGCGGCTCGCGGTTGAACGGGCGATCGAGGCGTCGAAGAAGGCACTCGAGAGTGACGACCTCCGGGTGATTGAAACTGCTCACGAGGAGCTGATGAAGGTTAGCCATCGACTCTCTGAGGAGGTCTATAAGAAGGCCGCTGAGCAGAGTGGTAAGGGGGGTGAGGCCGAGAGCAGTGGTGGATCGGCAGGCGATGACGTCGTCGATGCAGACTTCGAAGAGGTCAAGGACAAATAGGGGAGGCTTTGCGAGGAGTTT
>OMIW01000101.1 GCA_900299205.1 Pseudomonadota bacterium | reverse complement strand
TACTGCGCTGTCTTCCCTTAGCCGCGCACTAAGCCGCCTCTCGAGCGCTGAGAGCCCCGCTAATGGGCCAAAGCAGGTCGAGTCTCCTGTATGACAGAATCCGTCACCCTGTTGGCGCACGAGGAACCGGAGGCAATCCCTGTCGCAATCGACCGACACTCGGAGCAGCGTTTGCGTCGCGCCCGAGCTCGCCCCTTTGTGCCATAACCCCCGCTTTCGGGACCAATAGACCCCCTGACGGAGCTCAGTAGCGCGGGACAAGCTCTCTTGATTAGAGTAGGTCAGTCCAAGCGCCCGTCCCCCCTCATCGCAGACAATCGTCGGCCAGAGACCATCGGGGCGATCACTTGTCAGACACGCTGCTACCGCTTCGGCGACGGTGAACCGCTTAGTGTAGAGTGCCATCCCTACCTGAGCATCCGCACCCATCGCATCGAGAGCGTGAACATCGGCGAGCGTCGTAACCCCACCCGCAATTGTTACCCGACTATCCTCCCCCGCTGCAGCGACGATTGCTCTCGCCCGTTCAAGGTTTAACCCCTGTAGCCGACCTTCTGATTCCACAAAGGTCACGAGAAAATGCGCCGCATACGGACGGAGCTCAGCGATACGCTCTTCCACCGTTCGACCAGTTCCCACCCGCCATCCATCGATGACGACCTCGCCCTCCTTAGCATCGAGCGCAGCCACAACTCGCTCGCGGGGGAACTTGCTCAAGACCTCGGGGGTGGCTGCGGTACCGAGAACGATCTTATCGGCACCATTGTTAAGCCAGAACAACCCTCGATCAACCGAGCGAATCCCCCCACCCACCCGACAGGGTCCCCGTTCAATGAGGGAGAGAATAAGCCGCTCGTTATCACCCTGACGAAGCGCAGCATCAAGATCAACGACGGCTGTCTCTCCGAAAAGTCTAAACTCCTCGAGGTAGGGCAAGGGGTCCCCAAGATCAAGGGCATGCTCTTTTCCCCCAATTAACTGCACGGTCTGCCCACCGAGGAGGTCTATTGATGGAATAATCATCGGATACTCGTCTGATAAAAAATTGGATGGCGTCTCAGAAGGTTAAAAAACGCAAAATAGAACTCGCTGATTTTAGATAAGGTCACTACGTTGACTCTCTCGGCCTGGCGCTTAAGGCCGCATCAACAACCCGTGTGCTGCGAGCGCCGCCTTTACCTCAGTAACGGTCGAACGATTGTAGTGAAATATCGATGCCGCGAGTACCGCATCTGCTCCAGCCTCAAACGCCTGCACCATATCGTCAACGTTCCCCGCACCCCCCGAGGCGATGACCGGAACCGATACTGAGGTAGAGATCGCCTGGAGTAAGGGGATATCGTATCCCGCACCCGTTCCATCACGGTCAAAACTGGTCAGAACGATCTCGCCGATGCCAAGCTCCCCCGCTCGCCGCGCCCATGTCGTTGCGTCAATCCCAGTTGGTTCCTTTCCCGAACTCACCACAACTTCGTATCCTGAGGGCATCAATCCGGAGCTGCGAGCATCGAGCGCGAGAATCGCACACTGGCTTCCGAATTGCTCCGCCAGCAAGCTGATCAATTCAGGATTTCGCACCGCAGCGGTGTTGACCGCAACTTTATCTGCACCCTCCTGAAGGAGTGCCCGCGCATCATCGACGGTACGAACTCCCCCACCGACCGTTAAAGGAATCGAGAGAACCGCCCGAACCGCCGAGATCGTTGAAAAACAGGCTCGTCGCTCCTCGTCGGTCGCAGAGATATCAAGGATAACAATTTCATCAGCTCCCTGATCCTCATAGAGCTTTGCGCGCTCCGCAGGGTTACCGGCATCTTTAATATTCCCGAACTGAACCCCTTTAACAATCCGCCCCCCTCGTATGTCGAGGCACGGTATAATCCGTTTTGTTATCATCACTTCTCGCTGCTATAAAGAGACTCACTCCTGCTCAGAATTCACCTACTTCGAGACTCACGAAATCGGGACTCATGTACCCAGAGTCCAACAGGAATCATCGAGCCCGATTACCCGCATCCTCTCACGCGCCTGCTATCCACCGATCGAGGAGCGATGCACCCCATGCGCCAGAGAGCTCAGGGTGAAACTGGCATGCGAGCAAACCTCCTCGCTCGCATGCTGCGACGAATTGGTGGCCGTAAGTAGCGGGTGCTATCACATCGACCCCCGTTATCGAACGGGCACAGAAGGAGTTTGCGAAATAGGCATAGCCGGAGCGGAGGTATCGAGCCTCTGGTGGTGCTGTCACCTCGTTCCAACCGAGCTGCGGAATCCGCTCGGGTGTCCGAAAACGCTCAACGACCCCATCAAGAATCGACAATCCATCTATCCCCGGACTCTCTTCGCTCGAGCGACACAGCAGCTGCAATCCGAGACACACGGCAAGAAGCGATCTCCCTGAGGTAACCCGCTCACGAATTGCTCCTTCGAGCCCCAGGACACGAAGCCGCTCCATCCCCGCGCCAAACGCGCCAACGCCGGGGAGGACAACGAGTGAATCCTCGAGAACTCGGGCGGGTTCCTGTGTGAGAACTGTCTCGCACCCTAGTCGGTGAAAAGCGCCCCTCATTGAGGCGATATTCGCAACCCCGGTCGCGATTATCGTGACTGATGTTTTCGCCATACGAACCCCCCGAGCCGCCCTTTATTCGTCACTAATCGTCCCCTACTGCCCTCTCGTGCGGCGCGTCTCATGAGAACGATAATAACCCCCTATAATACCCCTTTGGTGCTTGGCACCCCAATAGTCGTATCCCGCTGCCACGCTTCCCGACAGGCAAGCGCGAGAGCCTTAAAGGCCGCTTCAACCTTGTGATGATCGTTTTCTCCCCGAATTACATCAACGTGGAGGGTAACCCGGGCTGCAATCGCAAACGAGAAGAAAAAGTGAGTCAGGTTTTCGGTCGATACATCGCCGATTCGCTCACGTCGAAGAGTCAGCTGTGTCCACGCTCCCGGGCGGTTGGAGAGGTCGATAACGACCCGCGCGAGAGCCTCATCAAGGGGAGCATGTCCCGTACCAAACCGGCGAATGCCGGAGCGGTCACCAACGGCGAGCCGTATAGCCTCTCCCATCGCGATCCCGACATCTTCAACGGTGTGATGGTCATCAACCTCAATGTCCCCCACTGCGGTCAGGTGCAGATTGATCCGTGCGTGCGTTGCAAATGAAGTGATGAGGTGATCGAGGAACGCAAGGCCGGTCTTTACCGAAATCTGGCCGCTACCATCGAGAGCGACTGCGACCTGCACATCGGTCTCATTTGTCTTTCGTGATACCCGTCCCTCACGAACTGGTTGCTGCTGCTCGGCACTTGCCATGACTCATTCTCCGATTTTAATTCGAGGACCAGTTTCTCCCGATGTTTTGAACGGCGACTATCCGACCAAAACAATCCAACCGACGTCTCCTACGGAACTATCTGCGATAGAGCTGATACAGCGATGTCGGTTCCCCCTGCCGCCTTAATGAGGGGAATAACTCGCGGAAGATCGGCCTTCAACACCGCCGCCTTGACCGCAAATCCAGCGGTGCTCTGCAAGGGCGATACCGTCGCTTGTTTCATGGCTGGCATGAGTGCCACGACCGCATCAAGACAATGGTGGGTTACGTTGACTTCGATCATCACTCGCCGTCGAGCGGCGAGCACTCCTGAGAGGAGGAGGACGATATCCTCAATCCGGGCCCGCTTATTAGGGTCTTCCATCGCAGCGCGACTCGCGTAGAGACACGTCGATGAAGTCATCAATTCATCAACAATCGTGAGACCATTCGCACGCAGTGTTGAGCCGGTTGCTGTGTTGTCAACGATACAATCAGCATCCTCGGGGGGGAACACTTCGGTCGCGCCGTAGGTCCGGATCACGCGAGCATCAATCCCCTTTCGGGCAAGCCAACTTTTCGAGAGATTTTCGTACTCGGAGGCGACGATGAGGTGACGTCTCGGAAGAACACCTTCAACTAAAAGTTCCGAGGGGGCTGCTGCGACGAGCCGGACGGGATCGAGGCCCGTATCAAGCAGTTCAATCACGGCGACACCAAGCTCGACAACCCAGTCACGACCAGCAAAACCGATATCTCGGGAACCAAGCTCGAGCATCTGCGCGATGTTCTGCGGCTTGAGAATTTTTACCTCGAGCCCCGGCAGCGATACAATCGGGCGATAGGTTCGGTCATCGGTCCGAATCTGAATACCCGCCTCCGCCATCAACGCTAGAACCCCCGAAAACATTCGACCCTTGGGGAGTCCAAGATGGAGGGGGAAAGGGGGGCGAGGGGATGCGATAGAGAGAGATGGCATGGTGGGTACCAAAGAATTGCTGGCGCAAACAGTCTTTACGAAGAGTCGACCGAATGGGTATGCTCCGAGAAACGCGCGACTAACCGCGTCATGACCGCCGACCCCTGATGATAGCAATCAGGGGCGTGTTGGGTCAATAAAACAGCCGGTCACAGAATGAAGGTAAGACTCCTTAATCGGGCAATTTTTGCCGAAAAACGGGTACTTGTCGCCCTTCCTACGTTAATCTGACCGAGTTCGCATATTCCTTCATCTCTTTTCGCCAATCATGCAAACCACCATCGTCATACCGGCCCGCTACGCATCCACGCGCCTGCCGGGCAAGCCCCTTGTGAAGATTGCGGGACGCACGATGCTCCAGCGTGTCGTCGCGCTCAGTCGAGCCGCGGCTTCGGGGCTCACCGGGGTTGAGGTGATCGTCGCCACTGATGATGAGCGAATCAGCGAGCACTGTCGGCAGATCGGGGTTTCATCCGTCATGACGTCACCGGAATGTCCCTCCGGGACTGACCGGGTTGCCGAGGCGATCAGGCGGCACGGTGCTCACATCGACTTCGTCATCAACATGCAGGGAGATGCCCCCCTTACTCCCCCCTCAACGGTGCGAGCACTTATCGAATCGTTCGTCGTCGCGCCGACTGATATCGTCACCCCAGTTACCCAACTGACATGGAATGATCTCGATGCGCTCCGGCTTGCGAAGGCAACGACCCCCTTCAGCGGAACGTGCGCTGTTTTTGATAGCATTACGGGACGTGCATTCTGGTTCAGTAAGCAGATCCTACCTGCAATACGGGGCGAAGCGCGGTATCGATCTGAGGGTCTTTTAAGCCCAGTATTTCGTCATATCGGGTTGTACGGCTACCGACGGGAGATGCTTGAGCGGTACGCGACTCTCCCCGAAGGCCGATTCGAAAAGCTTGAGGGGCTCGAACAGCTTCGCGCACTCGAGCATGGCTACACGATTCGGTGTGTCCCTGTCGAGGCAGAGGGCCGACCCGCGATGTCGGGGATCGACAGCCCAGAGGATGTTATTCGGGCGGAGGAGCTAATCCAGGTGTGGGGGGATCCGTTTGATGGGTCGACTCCCTAAAGGCGAAGGAGATGCCTCATGAAAGCAACCAAACTTCTTATCGCCCGTCACGGCAATACGTTTGCACCCGGCACTACCGTCACCCGGGTTGGGATGACCGATCTTCCCTTGGTGGCGTGGGGCCGTGAGCAGGGACGAGCACTCGGCAAGTATCTTTTCGCGCACGATCTTATTCCGGCGAGGATCTTTACCTCGACCCTCTGTCGGACAATCCAGACCGCGGAAGAGATCGTGTTGGGATTAGGGTCCTCTCTAGCTCCCACTTCGATTCCGATTGAGTCGCTCGCAATCTTTAACGAAATCGATTACGGACCCGACGAGAACAGATCGGAGGCGGAGGTTATCGCGCGGGTGGGTATCGATGCGATCGCGGCGTGGGATAGCGATGGGACCGTGCCTCCTGGGTGGCGGGTCGATCCGGAGCAGATCCGTGTTCAGTGGCGGAGGTTTGGTGCGCGATTAATCGCAGATTATCGGGGAGAGACCGCTCTCGTGGTAACAAGCAACGGCATAGCCCGCTTTGCACCGTGTCTTCTCACCGAAAGCGCGGGACTGAATCCGGGTGATTCGATCAAGCTGGCGACCGGGGCAGTGTCTCTGTTTGAGAGTGAGGACGATGGCTGGCGGTGTTGCTGGTGGAATGTGCGACCGTAACGGTAGCTCCTCGCTCGGGATGATTTCATCCTCTTCTCACCACCGAGATCCTACCGGCGCCGCCCCTCCTCCGCATCCTTGATCACGAACCGCGCCCGTAACGACGCAACGGGTGACGCGAGGCGGGCCTTCTCGACCGAGCGTATCACTTCGTCAAACGACTTATACGCATCGGGAGCCTCATCGCGAGGATAGTGGCGACAGTTAGTGAGAATGTCGTGTGTATCAAGGTCTTCATCGACCGTTCGTTGGTCGAGGGACCGGATGGCAGCCCGCCGTCCAAGAGCTCGACCCGCTCCGTGATTGATGCTGAAACATGTCCTCTCTGCTCCGGGCTCGGCTACCATCACCATCGAGCCTGAACAGGGATCGCCCGGCAGAAGGATCGGATGTCCGACCGCAAAAAACGGGGTGTCGATCAATCCTGGATGACCTGCCGGGAATGCTCTCGTTGCACCCTTACGGTGGACCCAGGAGAGAGTTCCTCGATACTCCTCCTGTCGTGCGAAATTATGACTGATAAAGTAGATTAATGATCCAGTGACTCCCGGAAAGACCTGCTGAAAAGCCTCAAGCACAAGTGAATTGATGACAAGATGATTCATCGTTGCAAAATTTCCCCCGAGCGCGAGATCGTCGAGATAGCTATCTGCTTCGGGAGTCCCGACCGAGGCGTATACAAGCTCTTTATCACCTCCGGGAAACGGTATTCGTTGTTCCTGAAATTGCTCTTGGAGGAGGCGAAATTGTCGGGAAGCGAGTGCGTATCCAAAACCTCGAGATCCACAGTGAGAGAGAAAGGCAACGTGACCATCTTTGAGCCCAAACACTGATGCAGCGCGACGAGCACTCTCGGTCTGAGCTACCTCGACCGTACTGCACTCACCAAAATGATTCCCCCCTCCGTAGGAGCCAAGCTGGGTGAGTTTTTCGGTAAGATATGGAAGCTCACCCGCATCGATGAGCGAGGCAAGGCGGGACTTGAGCGATAGCGATGTTCCATCGTGTCCTCGGTGGGTAGCATCCTCGCACCGGAACCGCCACGATGGCGGGACTCCAAGAGCAGTACATACCTCTTCGGTTGCTCCTTCCACAACAGCCTTCATCCCATCATCGCACGAGATCTGCCGGGCCTTGGGAACAGAGCGCTGACCTTTACCAGGGCCGGTCGGGAGCCGCTCGATTATCGCGTCGATAAGAGCGCGACGAACAGGCCGATCATTGATGGCATCCGCAGGGAGATCGAGCTGAAGGAGACTCATTGAACACTTGATGTCGACCCCTACCGGACCCGGGTAGACGTGGGTCGGCGATACAAGAACGCACCCAATTGGGGCTCCGTACCCAACGTGGGCATCGGGATTGAGGATAAGCTCAGAAACGCCGGGCGCAGTCCGCGAGGTTATCGCTTGCTGAAGGCACACCGGATCAAAACCAGAACGGATCGTGTCGGTACCGACGACCGGTATACGGATCGCTGAATCGCCGGGGACCAGTAGGTAGCCGAACGCTTCTTCGGTCGGTATTACTGCAGGTGAGGCGGTGGAAGATGTACCACACACATCATTGATGGATGACATAGGATCACCCCTTTGTGCACACACTTCTCTACAACCGACGGCTATCTGAACTATGAATCACCCCACCCTGAATGTATCGCAACACCCCAATCCCGAGAAGCACACCGAAGAGCACAACGCCAAAAAAAACCCGAGGGTCCTTGCGATCAAAACCGTGGTCGAGATTCATCCCAAGAACACTCGCTATCGTTGCCAGTGGCAAAAAGAGGGCGACGAGCAAGTTAAGACGATTTGTCGCTACTAACGATTGTTTAGTGAGCTCCATCTGAGCCTCTTCGATGCGGGCGATGTGGGAGTCTATCGAATGACGAATATCATCATAAAGGAGGTCGAGCCCGCGTTCAGTCTCATAGGAAAAATTAATCCACTCTGCCAATTCCCTATCATCGGGAATAAGCTCTCCCGCTTCTGCAAGCACCGCATGAATGTTTCTCGCGGCGCGACGCAACGGAACCAGTCGATCGAGCAGGGCGAAGAGTGGGCCGGGTGCATCTCCCTCCTCGAGTTCGTCGTCGAACCCTTGAGCGGCGGCTCGATATGAATCGAGGAGGAGTCTGGGAGATTGCTCGCCCTTACACTGCCACTCACCTGAGCGAGCCTTGAGGAGAAACACCCCCTCACGCTTCCAGTGGTCGTCGATCGGGGGGCGATGGAGGACGATAAGTACCGCACCATCATCGGTAAGGACCCGTTGGCGACCTACTGATTTGCCGATGTGGTGGGCGAGAGATTGGGGGAGCTCGAATGATTGAGATGAAGCCATGACAGTCGATTTAGCCCTCGCATAACTGCAAACATCTACTTCCCGTTTGCCCCCCGTATCTTCTCTTCCGAAGCAGACGAGCCCGCATTAAACTCCTGCGCCTGCAACTTCTTTGAAAGCTCAGCGTGGTGCGCGGCATCATCAGCCTTCCCCAGCGTGCGCAGGAGGAGAGCAAGCTCATAGTGAACGAGTGGATTTGCTTCCTCGAGCTCCGCTGATGCACGCAATGAACGCTCCGCTGCTTCGAGCCGTCCCAGATGTCTCTCCGCCGACCCCTTTACAAGGAGTATTGATGCCTGCCCCGGCTCGCGTAGGAGCAACGCCCCGGCAAGCTCAATAACTTTTTCAAACTGTTGGTCATCAGAGAGGACAAGAATTAACTCTCTTTGGAGATTGCGATCATCAGGTGATCGCTCGAGTCCGCGACGAAGAACTAACTCAGCCTTGTCGAATAATCGACTCTGACGATAGAGCCGAGCGAGAGTCGCACGGGAGGGAGCCTCGATAACCCCACCGGCCGCGATAGCTTGTTCAAAGAGGGATATCGCTTTTTTTGTCTCCCCCCGATGCATCTGAATCAGGCCACTGCGGTACCATGCCTCACCGTTAAGAGCATCGAGCTCCGTCGCCCGGGCGTACTCTCCTCCGGCATCGAACATTCGTCCTGCGAGTTCATAGATAATTCCGAGATTGAGCCGTATCAGAGCGCTGTTCGGATCGGAATCCCTTCCCCGCTCAAGAGTTTCAATTGCTTGGGCCCTATCTCCTTGTTTTTCTAAAATTTTAGCGAGGCCGATAAGTGCCGCGGCATCTCGGGGGTTTCGACCAAGCACCGCTCGGTAGTCGGAACGCGCAGCGTCGTACTGGCCAAGATCATCATAGACAAGTCCACGAGCAACCCGAAATCGGTCATCATCACGCAGCTCAAGAGCCTTCGTGAGATCGGTGAGAGCCACTTCACGCTTTCCTTGCCGACGATACAAAACTGCTCGATTGTAGTGAGCTTCTGGAATCGCTGAGCACCCACTGATGGCCTCCGAGTAAAGCCGCTCTTGCTCCACCTCTGAAGCCGCATTCACCCCTGAGACGGTCAATTCAACACCTCGACGACACCCCTCAATCTGGTCAGTTCCCGCGCCCATCGGAGTCTCTCTAGCAGGCACAGGAGTTGTCGATGGAGGAGTCGCTTGCCCCGATGTTTTACCAGCTGGCTTGTCGCCAGCGTAAGCTGAATTCGACACCAGAAAGGCACCAATCGATAAGCCCACGAGGAAAGCGGCCACCAGCTTACGGGTCAAGAGAAGTCCCACTGACACTACCGCTGAGGACACCGGAGAGGGTAGGAAAATCATAAACGGAGAACCTCCGCAAGCTGAAGCAACCGATCCTCACTCGCAACCAGCGCAAACCGGATAAATCCGCGGCGGTCCGCACCAAAAAAAGTTTCGCTCGTCGTGACCAGACCACCCGACACCAATCGACTGACAATCGCGTCACTACCCTGAGCATGGACCCGTTCAGGTATTTGGGCCCATACCGAAGCACCAGCCTCCGGAGCAACTACCCTCCAACCTGCCCCCTGAAGCACTCGCGTGAGTACCTCGGCGCGATTCCGGTACTGTTCAGTGATCTGACGTACGAATGGCTCGGGCGAGGTAAGTGCGGCAGCCGCCGCGATCTGAATCGGTAAAAAGAGCCCGTAATCAACCCGAGACTTTGCAACGGCGATCTGCCGCACCAATCTACTCGCTCCCAGGACGGCACCAACTCGCCATCCTGGGACACTGAATGCCTTCGACAAACTAAAGGTTTCAAGCACCGAATCGCTCGGTTCAGCAGCTTTGAGGAGGCTAACCGCTGGAGTACCGGAATATGTCATCTCCCCGTAGACAAAATCATTGACCACGAGGGTATTAGTTCGACGTGCACTGGCAAGGACGGCACGGTAAAACTCCGGCGCGACTGTCTGTCCGGTCGGATTATTCGGAAAGTTCAGAAAGACTGCCCGTATCGGGTGAGCAGCAAGCGCCGCCTCAATAGATGCTGCCATCTCCCCCTGATCATATGACAGGGGAAAACTCCTGACCACCAATCCGGCATATTCAGCGACAAAACGAAAAGCTGCGTACGTCGGCTCACCGACCAGGATTTCATCCCCCGGCTTGAGAAGGACGAGGGCTATCTGAGTGAGAGCATCCTTGCTCCCGAGAGTCACACACACATCGCTTTCGGGTGAGAGAGAAACACCAAACGAATGATGATATCGGTCAGTCAGGGCCTCGCGCAGCTTTCGTACCCCCCGCGACACCGCGTAGCGATGATTCACCCCCTTCACAGAGGCCTCGCATAATTTATCGATCAGAAAACGGGGCGGAGGAATATCGGGATTGACCATAGAAAGGTCACACACCACCCGGCCAGTGGCGAGAAGGCGGGCCTTCTCTGTCTGAATACCGAACGCCCCCTGCCCCCACGATATTCCGTCAAGACTTGCAATCATCGCTTACAACCGATTAAGGGTGCGACATGAGTGACGCACCAAAGGTAACTACGTGGAAACATCGCTGACGCTCACTATCGCCGAACGATTAGATTAAAAAGATACATCGCCATCTCAGGATTTCCCGTGGCTCTGATCCGACCCGAGAGCATCGCTATCTGCGGATTGAGATCTCCTCGGACAACCCTCATCAGATCCCCTTGAGAGAGCACTACACGACAATCTGCGTTTGGGGCATCACCCGCCTCGACCACGAGCCGTTCACCACTCCAATCAATCCGATAGGATCGGCCGGGATCGGTTGTAACGAGCGCAACGACCCCCGTCAGGTGAGAGCGTAGGAGGTCCGCGTTTTGACGCGCCCAGTTTGGAAGTGTCGCGATAAGATCCTGGACTGAGTTTACCTCTGGGCCTCGGCGAGGGGGCGGTGGCTCTTCAATCTCCTCTTCAGCTACGGCTGGGCCCTGCTCGGCATCATCGTTTTCATGATCGAACGTCTCAACATCATTGTCCGAACCATCATCATCATCCGCGGCATCAAGTGCGATTCCCCCGGTTTCATCAAGACAGGGCTCCACATCTTCATCCCCCTCGCGCAATCGCTCCGACTCCCACCCATCTTCGGGAGCCGATTCTTCGCTCGGATCTCGTTTAGTCGCTTCATGATGCACATCATCACTTGGGGCTGCCGACCGATATCCCGGGCGCGGTGGCCCATCACTTACTGCCATGTTCTCCCATCCTCCTTATGTGTCGTGCGTGGGGACCCTATCATCCACGAATGTTTTTACCTGCGCCGCTCCACCCGATCCCTCCACTGCCTATTCCGGCATCAACCGATATTCTCGCCAGTTTCTGAGAGGGAATCGCTCGAGAGCTTCCTGAATTGACCGAACCGTCACCGACGATATCTCAGCTATCGCCTCGTCTAGGGTACGTACCTTACCTCGGGCGAGATAGCTCAGACCAATATCCATCATTCTCCCCATCGGGAGCTCATCATGCAACACCATCCGCGCAATTGCCCGGGTCTTCGTCCGCTCGAGATCGCTCTCATCAATCTGACCAGGGTTGGCAGCAACCTCGAGAAGAAGTTCCCGAGCCTCCTCGAGCGACTCGGGCTCTCCACACAGCCCGAGCTCAAATGACCCACATCCATCTCGCTCCGTGAGGTCGGCCCACGCAGACTCCGCAATGCCCGTGTGAACGATACGCCAATACGCTCCCCGTAGAGAGCCTGACGTCAGGAGGGATGCAAGAATCGCCAGGGAGAAACGCTCATTATCCTGGAGGCTCGCACTCGGACACATGAAAATAAGGTAGGCCTGCTTGAGATTCGGCCGGCTCAGGGTGACCAATCCGGCGGGCGGAGAGTGGCGAGGAGTCTCGCGACGAGCCTCAGCAGGAGCCCACCCTCCGCACAAACGCTCAGCATCATCGACAAATGCCTGCCAATCGAAGTTGCCTGCTGCCGCGAGCACCATATTGTTCGGCACGTACCGCCGTTCAAAGTAACGGTGCATGTCATCGCGCGAAAGTGCCGATATCGACTCTCGCGTTCCAAGCACCGAATTACCTGCGGTATGACCTCGATAAAAATCTTCCTGAGCCCTTTCGTGGAGAAAAAATGAGGGTCGGTCAAGATAGAGCGCAATCTCCTCAAGAATAACCTTCTTTTCCATCGCAAATTCCTCGGAATCGAGCGAGGGGCGGAGCATATCGCACAACAGATCCTGCATTCTCTTAAAGAACGATGGCACGATGCCGCCGTAGTAAACGGTGCACTCCTCTGAGGTGAATGCATTGGCTCTCGCTGCGATATTACCAAGCTCATAGGTAATATCGAGCGAGGTCCGGCGTGGCGTTCCCTTGAACATCATGTGCTCGAGAAAATGCGACACCCCCGCCTCACGCGGATATTCGTCACGAGAACCTGTTTTTACGAAAAATCCCACTGCCGCAGTCTCTGCTCGAGGGCTGACCTCACCCAAAATTACAAGCCCGTTGGCGAGGGTATGAGTGCGAAATTGACCAGATGATGGTGTTGTGATGTCTGCCATTTTTTCCATCTTTCTTTTTGAGCCGATAGTAAATTGTGTAGCCTCGTCACTGAGGAAAATCAGCAGCGCAGACCCAGCAAATATCCCCCTATCTCATCAGGCGGCACCGAGCATTGCCCGGAGGGTTACTTCAGCGGAATCGGGAAGGAGAGGTTCTGGCCCAAGCGTGAGCACCGATGCCGCCGCAGGTGAGAAGGTGGCCACATAGCGGTCAATTGCTCCCTCATCTACGCAATCGACCGCCGCTTCTATCTCTTCGATAGACCTTACTCGTCGCTTCATCCACCATTCGCTGAGATTCGCCGAAGCTCGCGAGATGGGTGACTCAAGCCCCATAACAAGTGATGCACGGAGATTTCCCTTCGCCCGCTCCAGCTCCTCTGCTGATACTGTGCCCTCGACTCGCCCTAGCTCCGCTGTCATCACCTCGAGGGTCGTCTTTGCCCTATCTGGAGTCGTTCCTGCGTATGCTCTCACGTATCCAAACTCCCTCTGACCGATATGACTCGAATGTACTGAATAGCAAAGCCCCCGCTTTTCCCGAACCTCGACAAAGAGCCGCCCAAACATTCCCCCTGAAAGGACCACGTTGACAACCCGCGCAGCGTAATAGTGCTCACTGAGGAAAGGAGCCGAGGGATATCCGAGCACAATCTGCACCTGCTCCGAAGGCGAAGGCACAAAAAACGCTTTCCCAGATTGCAATTCAGCGTTTCGGGGAAGAACGCCTCCCGTTCCCCTCCAATCCGCAAAAAGTTGCTTAATATCCGAGATGACCTCCGACGGATTGATATTACCCGCAATCGAGAGACATGCTCCATCGGGGCGATAGAGTCTCTCCCAGGTTGCGCGCGCGCCCCCTCCGGTGAACGCTTCGATGTCAGCGAGCCTTCCGCACGACGGCCGATTGAACGGGGCAGAAAAGTACTCCTGCTCGAAGGCGAGCGATGCATGACGGGAGGGGCTATCCGGAATCGAGGTAATATCTTGCACCATTACTGCCTTGATACTCGCAACCTCAGCTTCATCCAGCGTTGGTCGCATCACCATGTCTGCAACCAATCCGAGACCGGTGCGCAGTGATGTGGGGAGACACGCCCCCGTGAACGATACTCTATCGAATCCGGCACCCTCGCCGTGCGAAATACCCGCTTCGTCGAATCTGTTTGAAAGCTCAAACGCCCCGATTCCTGCCGCTCCTCTGGTGACCAATTCCTGAGTTAGAGAGCCTCCCCCGACCTCCCCCTCAAGATCGAGCAGTTCCCCCCCCGGAATCGAAAGGTCGTATGCAACCGAGCGGAGATGAAGCATCGGTTCAACGATTACGGTCAAGCCGTTCGCGAGGGTTTCTATTATTGCTTTTGACATACGATATCGGACGTTGTGATGACGTGAAGAGCTCGGTAATGACAGCTGACGACGAGGGCGTTTGCGGTCGACACTGAATAGTACCGACACCCACGCCTCAAGACCAGAGAAACCGTACTGATTGCCATTAAATGGTTACCGATGCTATACAGTTCGCCCACTAAGGGGGCATGGTCAGAACCGTGGTTCTACTGGTCAATCCCAGCGCAAACTGAGATCGGCTCTACCCGGTGACAGGGCGCATCATAGCGCGAAAGCAGCAATCGAGAGCAGTTTAAGTCGATCGAAAAAGGAGATCTCCCCCGAGAGGGAGGTGAGAAATTTTAGGAGGAAGGGCATGAGTACACTTTTCGGAAAGATTGAGGCGGCAGTCGGGAGTGACTTTGATGGTTTACTCTCTCACCAATGTCGAACCATATCGAAGACGAATCTATCCCTTCCGGGGCCTGACTTTATTGATCGGGTATGGTCGCGCTCCGATAGGAGCCCCCGGGTGCTGATGTCCCTCCAGTCGCTTCTCACGAATGGTCGCCTTGCGGGTACTGGCTATGTCTCGATCCTGCCGGTGGATCAGGGTATTGAACACTCGGCGGGAGCCTCTTTCGCCAAAAACCCTGCCTACTTTGACCCAGAAAATATCGTGCGCCTCGCGATTGAAGGGGGTTGCAATGGGTGTGCTACGACGTACGGGGCCCTGGGGGTGGTAGCGCGAGCTTACGCTCACAAGATACCCCTGATTCTAAAGATAAACCACAACGAACTTCTCACCTATCCGAACAAGTTCGACCAAGTGATGTTTGCTCGGGTCAAGGAGGCATGGAACATGGGTTGCGTTGCAATCGGTGCCACTGTGTACTTTGGCTCACCGGAATCAACTCGCCAAATTCAGGAAGTGTCGCTCGCTTTTGCTGCTGCTCACGAGCTTGGGATGGCAACGATCCTGTGGTGCTACGTCCGCAATAATGGTTTCAAAGTGAACGGAATCAATTACGAGACCTCGGCTGATCTTACTGGTCAGGCGAATCACCTCGGGGCAACCATAGAAGCAGATATCGTCAAACAGAAGCTTCCCGAAACAAACGGTGGCTTTAAGGCCCTCAATAGCGGAGACTCAAGCTACGGTAAGCTTGATGACCGTATGTACTCCGAGCTTGCATCCGACCATCCGATTGATCTCACCAGATATCAGGTCGTTAATGGGTTCAGTGGACGGGTCGGTTTGATTAGTTCGGGGGGAGGCTCCGGGCAAAATGATCTCAAGGAAGCCCTCAAGACGGCGATCATCAACAAGCGCGCGGGCGGTATGGGTCTTATCTCGGGTCGCAAGGCTTTCCAGAAACCGATGAAAGATGGGGTTGAATTGCTGAACGCGATCCAGGATGTCTATCTGTGTCCCGAGATAGATGTCGCTTAACGATTAGTGCGCGATACCCGTGCTGAGCGATTACCGGGGGGAGAGGGCCTCTCCCCCATCTTCAATGGGCTTAAATTCGGAACACTCGAAGGTATCTGTTTACCGCTTTCCCCTCTTTACCCCTTTCCCTTGCTGCCTATTTCTTAATACGGCGCTGTTCCTGCAAAAAGGGATTTTCCGCGAGGGCCTGGCCTGACCTCTTTGCCTTCTCGAAGATCTGATCGGCAGTTTTTGCTTCGAACTTGGCGCAATCCGCGCCGAGATACTTGCCGGCCATTTTTGTCCTCAGCGACCCTCGGAGCCCCTTCGCTCCTCCCTCCGCATCGACAACCAGTGTAAAGGCGTCCTCAGATGATTTGGTCAACAAAAAATGCATCTTCCCGCTGACGCTCCCAGCCCCCTCAGTGTCCCCTCCGCGTTCGGTCGAAGCACAGACGGCATCCCAAGATGAATTCATCCCCTCTCGCTTGATGTTCTTGATCTGACACTGCCCCTCGTTGCCCTCAAGAAATCCCTCGCTCAACTTGTTCTGATCTTTGTCGGTCACGCAGACCCGATGTCTTTGCTCACCGATCCCTTTTGCAAGCTGCTGCGCGAGCGCGGGAGGAAGACCCGGGAATTGGGGTGCATCGAGAATGATCGCCTGCTCCCACGCTCCGGGACGAAGCTTCGGGAGCTCATCAGCACATACGGACGAGGGTAAGACGATTGCACTCGCGGCATAAATAGCGATGGCGGCAATAGATTTACGCATCTACCTAAATCTCCCAAAAAAGCAAAACAAATTGATTGAGACCGAAACCGGTTCAACCTCTGGGGGCTCTCTGAGGAATAGCAGGGTGGTGAAGAATGGTTCGATATTGAGCATTTGGAGGGTTTTGACGAAGGTGCAGTCAAACTCTCAAAGTGCCCACCAGGAAATAAATTTCCACCACCCTGCTAGCGCCTAAACCCCCGTCGCCTCTTCCGATGAATTCTTCCCCGATTCTCCAAGATCTCCCCGGATAAGGCGTCGCAAGGTTAACTGTTCACCCTCTCCCGATAGCACCGTCGCAACCTCATCAGCGAACGCAACGGAATCTCGAAACGGAGCCACTGCGGCCCGAACCTCCTCCATCTTAATCAGATCCGGGGTGCGCGCAAGAGTGAGCGGCATATCTCGCGAATCACCCCGCGAGATGATTCCAGCTGAGCGGAGTGACTCAAGGGCCGGTCGCAAAACAAGGCTACTGCACCCGAGCCGCTCCGCCAATTCGAGGTCATTCGGGAGTCGTTCTCCCCTCTCGAACGCCCGTCCGACCATCACGAGCGCCTGCACAGCCAAGAGGAACCTTCCATCACCAACACTGAGAAGCTGTCGCTTCCATAGCTGCCCCCGCCGCGGAAGATACTGAACCTGATAACTCAATTCACACCCAAAAAGGACGATCGTCCAAGCCAGGTAGAGCCAAAAAAGGAAAATTGGTATCGCCGCCAAAGTACCGTAAATTCTCTCGTAAGAGGAAAATCCCCGAATGTAAAAGGCGAACGCTGCTTTCGCCGAGCCAAATAGAAGTGCCGCAACCCCCCCCCGAAAACAGCTGATCGGAACTGTACCGGCGCTTTCGGAACCAAATAATAGAGGAGAATGAAAGCGACAAGGTCAATAATAAATGGTACCGCACCGTCGTAGAGACGATTGATAAAGTCCCCCTGGCCGGAGACATCGAGAAGAAACGGTTCGACCCGGTACTTTGCGGTGTAGTAAGCTGACAGCGCAAGGATTGGTGCGAGCACCAGGATTGCACAATAAATCCCAATTCGGTGAGACATCGGTCGCGATTCAAAGACCTGCCAAACCTGATTCAGAGCGTATTCAACCGAGCTTATCAGGAGGAGCGATGTGATGACGATGAAGGGAACGGTAACGACATTAAGCGACGCCACAACCTGAGAGAACTCTTTTACTTTGCGAACGACCTCGCCCACTCCGACGGTATTCGGGAGGAACTGACGAACAATAAAATCCCCCAAGTCGGGAGCATTTGCTGCCATACCCGAGAATGAGCCCACAAAACCGACAAAAAGGGCCGTCAGCGGTACAAGGGCGAATAGGGTCGAGTAGGCGAGAGATGCCGCCTTTGAGAAACCATTATCCCAATAGAAGCGATCAATAGCGGAGATAATCACCCTGACCAGGTACTTGAAATCATCGAAAACTGATTGAGCTAGCCGCCTTGGAAGAGAGATAGCATCAGCAATCTCCGCATGCATACCCTTCATGAGACTCTCCGTCGCGGAGTCAGCTCCTCGCAGCACCCCTTTGAAGGCTCTGGCGTTCCCAACACGTTGCTCCATTGACCCCCTCTCCGAATGTGACTCGGTCTTGAATCCCGAAAGGGTGAGGATACCTCAGGCCGAGGCGAAGAAACAGCTCCGACAACTGACCGGCGGGTCGGATTCCTGGGATGCAACTTTTGATCAACGGTAATAAGCTTCTCCCTTACCTGAGAGGCTGTGAAATAATGGGTTTCGGACGATTGCACTGCTCATTCGGCCCATACATCGATTCGAAAGCACGAGGAAAAATCCTCAAAATATGCTTGATATTCCTCCGGTTTTTCCTCGTACTTTCGAATCGAGTCTGTGTCAAAGCAGCGGCACCCTCGTCTCGAACCCCCTTATTTCGCAGCCTCTGAGGGATGTTTACAATAGAAAATTCGAGGTACAAGTCCCTTGAAGGGAACTCCCAACCGACTAACCGCCACATCCACGAGGTACATCGATGCCACCCATCTGCTACCACTGCGCTCACCCCTATCCCGCCGAACTTCGCGGTCGCTCTGAAGAGTGTTCGGGTTGTCGTCGCGATATTCATGTTTGCTACAACTGCGATTTTTATGATCAGTCAGCCTACAACGAATGTCGTGAAAATCGGGCTGACCGCATCGTTCAGAAAGACCGCGCCAACTTCTGCGATTACTTTCGCCCGTCAAGCCGAGGCTCTCCCTCAAACCCCTGCTCCCCCAAACCATCGACCGATATCGCTAACGCTCTCGATGCCCTCTTTAAAAAATGATGCCTTGATGCGGAGGAAAGACTAGCCCTCAGCTCAGCAGGGTGGTGAAAAATGGTTTCCTGTCGCACATTTTGATAGTTTGTCGGTAACTTCGTTAAAACTCTCAAAATCCTCAACGCAGAACCATTTTCCACTACCCTGCTAGTGGGACGATTCCTCGCTCGCTCCCTCGAGGACTGCTCCTCGCACGGAGGCATCCGAGATGCCCAACTTATCCATCTTATACTTCAAAATTCGCCTGCTAATCCCGAGAATTTGAGCAGCTCGCGATTGCACACCCCCTGCCTTTTGGAGCGCACGCTCGATCATATCGCGCTCAAACTGCCGCTCGGCATCCTCGAGGGACAATCCAGGAGTTGCCTGACTCGGTGACCCACCAAGATCCCACCGCTCTTTAATCTTCCGGGGAAGCTCACTAACCCCTATCTCATTGCCACGGCTCAACGCAAGAAGACTCTCAACAACATTCTCGAGCTCGCGAACGTTCCCCGGCCAGGGATACTGGACGAGGAGGTCAAGCGCCTCTCTTGAGAAAACTAATGATTTGCCTTGATATCGGTGGGATAATTTTTCAGCGAGATGAAGGATCATCGGCTCGATATCCTCGAATCTGTCCCGAAGCGGAGGGACTCCGATGTGCACGACATTAATCCGATAAAAAAGATCCTGCCGAAAGGTCTTCTGTCGAATTGCCTCCTCAAGATTTCTGTTTGTAGCGGCGACAATCCGAACGTCAACCGATATCTGCTTCGAACTTCCCACTCGGGAAAACTCTCGCTCCTGGAGAAACCTGAGAAGCTTCACCTGAACAGCGAGACTCAGCTCGCCGATCTCGTCAAGAAAGAGGGTCCCTCCGTTGGCCTGCTCACAGTAGCCGATTCGCCTCTCAACGGCGTGGGTGAATGCCCCCCGTTCGTGCCCAAATAGCTCTGCCTCGATCAAAGTTTCCGGGATGGCGGCGCAGTTTATCGGAACAAAAGGCCCATCATGCCGATTGCTCAGGAGATGAATCTGGCGGGCTATGAGTTCTTTACCAACCCCGGATTCCCCGGAGATAAGGACTGTTGTATCCCGCTCCGCTACCTTTGAAACCCGCTGCATAACATCCCGCATCACCCCACTCGATCCCTCAACGAATCCAGGAACGGGAGGGCGAAAAGGCTCGGCTTTTTCACTTCGAGCCGAGACTCCCTCCTCGAGGGACGGCTCAGCTTCAACGGGCCGGTCGAAGACCGATGCAATAATGTGAGTAAGCTCCTCTAGCTCAAAGGGCTTCGTGAGATAATCAATCGCACCCCACTTAATCGCCTGCACAGCGGTTTTTACCGTCGTCGTTGCAGTCAGCATGACAACGGGTATCGAGATACCCCGGTCACGCATCTGACGTAATGTCTCCATTCCATCGAGCTTCGGCATCGAGACATCGAGTAAAACCAGGTCGGGAGCCACTGCGACCAGGAGCTCGAGAGCCTCTGCACCATCGGCAGCGATCGTCACATCGAAGTGCGCATTGAGGATAAGCTGTAACGATTCGCGAATAGCGAGCTCATCGTCAACGATAAGTATTTTTTTTCGACTTAGGGGTACCGAATCCTGCACAAACGATCCTTTTTTTGCTTTATCGCTCGTTCTTCTCTTGCGCTCGAATGAGGGTACTGCTTTCGAAATGACTCCGGCAAATGAGTGGTAGTTAGATGCCGATGGGGGGAGGTGGATTCTCCTGAAGGTTAAGATCCTGGCAATTTAGGATAAATGGCCCTTTTTGTAGGATTAAGACCGCAGACCTGGATGAGTATATGCAAGCAAAGATAAATCAGAAAAAAAGACGCCGCTAGCCCGCGCCCGCTAGACCCTCAAACCTCGGTAGGATACGATTCTCTCATCAGTATTCGTTGTTCCACTAGCCCTAAAGGTAATCGCATGCAAAAAGCTAGACTCCGATATTGTCGGCTCAACACCTTAGCCCTCGTTTCCATGTTCACCTTCGCTTGGGCACTCTCCGGCGTTGGTGTGGATATTCTGGGGGGGGGGCGAGAGGCCTACGCGCAAAGCTCTCTTCCAAATTCGACCCCCACCGCCACCCCAGTCCAAAAAGAGTTCACGGCCAGCCAAATGATGGCTCGTCATCGGTTCCTCGTCCGACGAGAGAACAACCGTCTCAAGAAAAATCCCCGCTATCGCCCGGCACCACCAAACTTTTGTCAGGGAGGCCTCTTCAAGCCGTGTGTCTGCTCGCGCGACGTTCCCATCGATGTTCAGTACCGACCCTCAGTGAAGGAGTGTGGTGGAAATGCGGGGGTCATGCTCTACGGAAAATATCTTTCGGTTTTCAGTGTTGTGCTTCGTGACCGTGAGAATCGCGACAGATGGCCGGTATCGGGTTACAATGGGTGTAGCTTTGCCCTTGCCAACTCGAGTGCACCACCAGCGCGATGCAGCGCGTTCAAGGTCCAGGGTAAGGTCCGGGTAGGAGCTGGCACCGCTGATGAGGGGCTGCTTCACTGCTTCGGGGACGATGGTTACTCAGGGTTGATGCGGAACGTCGTCAGGGTAACTGCAAAACTGAGAGATATCCCCGGCTCTTCGGGAGACCCTCTCGAGCGGTGGTGTTTAAATGGGCCGAGCAGCGAGCTCAATTAGTTAGTCCCCCCTCGGGGACAGAGAACGATTGGTTGGGGGCGGTATGCGTAAAAGCGTTCAACTCCCCCCAGAGAGCAAACGACCCCGTGCCGCACATTGTACCCCTGGAAGGCCACCTGCGATTGTCTTAACATGGCGAAAGCATCCAGCAACTTCCAATGGCTTGATTCGTTGCTCGGGGCATTTCCTCGTTTACGAGGGGTTACTCTTTTTGGCTCTGGCGTGAGGGCCATACGAGGGTGGCGACGAGCAGGTATTAAAGGCGAGCATCACCTTGTGAAACCGTTCGCGCATCGTCCGAAATGCTGCATGGTGTGCGTCGAACCGTGGGCAGTCCCGATATCGCTCTCGTGCACAGAACTCGTGCACAGAAGTTGTGGGAGACCGGGGTGCTGGAAAAGTCGTGGAAAGGGCAGTAGTTTTGCGTTAACCCTTTTCTCATGGAGCGCTGTCAAAGGCCTAAATCGGACCCTTCTATGACCAACATAACACATACCGATTCCAAGTTTGAAGATAATACGCTGAGAGGATCTCTCTGCGCGCTCGTCACGCCATTTGACACCACACCTGCTCAACGAATCCTTCCTGAGCGGTTTGCGTCCCTCGCAAGATATCAGTGCGACAATGGCACTGCCGCGCTGGTTCCCTGTGGAACAACCGGGGAAGCGCCCACTCTTGATGATAACGAGAGTGACGAACTTATACGAATCTGCATTTCTGTTGCCAAAGGCTCTGGGGTGAAGGTAATTCCAGGGACAGGCTCGAATAACACGCGCGAGGCGGTTCGGTTGACCGAGCGTGCGGCAGCGTTGGGAGCAGACGGGTGCCTGATTGTGGTGCCGTACTACAACAAGCCTTCCCAAGAGGGAGTTTTGCGGCATTTCAGCGAGCTCAATCGGATCGGGATTCCCCTCATGCTGTACAATATCCCCGGTCGAACCGGTATAAATGTCGCGCCCGATACTATTCGACGGATCGCTGATATTTGTGAAAATCTCGTGGCGGTTAAGGCGGCGAATGGAAATCTCGAAGAGATCAGCGACACCTGTTCGCTCCTCCGGAGCAGAGCCTTCTCCTCGCGACCTCTTGCGATACTCTCAGGAGACGACGCCCTCACCCTCCCAATCCTCTCAGTCGGAGGAGTTGGTGTTGTGTCGGTCATCGCCAATGTTCTTCCCCGGACAACCGCTGCGCTCGTTGAACGATTCACTGCGGGGGATATCCCAGCTGCACAGACCCTTCATCATGCACTCCTTCCTCTTGCACAAGCTCTCTTGCGAGTCGGACCGAATCCGGAACCGATCAAAGCCCTCATGTCGCTTGGGGGGATCGAGGTTGGTCACGGACGTCTGCCCCTCGTGCCTCCGACGCCGCATTGCCTTACGTTGCTTCGGACCGCAGCAGCCTCAACCCGAGATGCGCTTCGCGCAGCTGAATTTGCCTACGAAGAGTTGTTAGATCGAATCAGTACCGATACACCATCTGGAAATCAAACCGCTCGAAAACCCTCTTCATCCGATGTTGGAACGAGAGGTGATAGAGAAGATGGCAACAGTGGGCCGTTATCGTTCGCTTCAGCGGTATAATCCGCAGCTCGGAATCAATACGCATTTTTGTTAAAAAACCCCCTCAACACCGTGAGGGCCAGAATCTTTATATCGAATATCAACGACCAGTGCTCGATGTAATAGAGGTCATGCTCAATCCTCTTGTCGATGGAGGTATCCCCGCGCCACCCACATACCTGGGCCCAACCCGTGATTCCTGCTGGCACCTTGTGGCGCAACATGTATCGTGGAATACGATGTCTAAATTCATCAATGTATACTGGACGCTCGGGGCGAGGCCCCACCAGGGACATATCGCCTCGAATGACATTAAAAATTTGGGGTAATTCATCGAGACTCATGGCGCGCAAGAAGCGGCCCAGAGGGGTCACTCGGTTATCATCCGGCCTTGTCCACCCCGGGCCTTCTCGCTCAGCGTCGAGCCGCATAGTACGAAATTTGTAAATCCAGAACCGAGTCCCGTCATAGCTCACCCGCTCCTGCTTGTAGAGCATCGGCCCCCGCGAGGTACACTTTACCAACATCCCAACAATCAGCATAAACGGCAGCAATACAACCGCTGCGACCGACCCCACGAGTACATCGAATACCCTTTTCGCCACACTTCCGAGCCCCTCAAGTGGACTTCCCTGGAGCGATATCACAGGAAGACCCTCGAACTCCTCAATCGCTCCTCCCAGGCTGACGAACTGATAGAGGTCAGGGATAATCTTAACGTCGACGAGGGTATCGCGGAGGGATCCCATGATCGATGGCATCATCGGACTATCCTCAAGTGGAAGCGCAATGACCACCTGATCGACACTGACCCGTGAAAGAACTCCCTCAAGGTCGCTATATGAGCCAATCACTGGTGCACCATGTGGTCCTACTTCCTCTTCACCATTACGGGACAGGCAACCCACGAGCTGGATGCCTAGGTCACGCTGAGTGCGAACCCGAGCGACAACGTCCTCAGCCACTCTTCCTGCACCAACAACGAGCAGATACCGGAGATTGAATCCCTTCCGGCGAGCTTCACTGAGAAAGAACCGCAGTGCCAGACGTTGACTCATCGTACCAACCGTGACCGCGAAGCCAAAACAGAGAAATACTAACCGCGAATATTCAACCTGCTTCTCTCGAAAAAGAAAGACAAAAGCGATGAGAACGAGAAGCGCAAAACTATTTGCATTAATCAGTAACCACAGCTCCCTCCTCCGTCGCACCCCTCGCATCGGACGGTACAACCCGACGATTCTGAATACGATTCCCCAGATTACCCAAACCGGGACCAACATCAAAAGGTACTCATCTATGCGAGGAATCCCCTTCACCGCAGGGACAACATCGGTCTGGAACCGAATAAAATACGACGCTACCCAGGCAACCGACACCATACAAAGGTCGGACACCATAAAGAGAAAAGCAAAAAGTTGGTGGCGCTGTTTCACCATGATTTAACGGGCCTGGTTTGAAAATTAGTCCGATGCAGATCCCTTTTTAGCGTTGCTTAGCGACCCCGAATCGAGTTGTTGTCAGGCCCGACGGGATAATAGACGCCAGCCTCCTTGCACGGTTCCTGTCCGTCGACAATCGTTCTCCACGCATCCCGGAAGACCGAGGGACTGAACCGCGAAGCCTGTTCAGTGCAGGCATCGACGGAAAACAGATCCTCAGTGTGCATAAAGCGCTCAAGCGCCTCGGTCAGGTCCTCGACTGAGAGCTGATGACGACTTCCCCTTATCAGCACCCCCGTCGGATGTGGACCGTCAGCAACGATGGTGTCAGCGGTCCCGCCGAACCGCCGACCGATTACCGGCCTCCCAGCGGCCATACACTCAACCGGCATCATGCCGAAATCCTCAACTCCCGGGAGAATGAGCGCACGGCACCGCCGATAGTAAGATGCCAGCTCCTCATCAGAGCATCGCCCGAGTACCTTCACTGTCGGACCAGCCTGCGCACGAAGCGCCCGCTCCATCGGACCTCCTCCGACGACCCACAGGGGCAGCCCCAATCGGTTCGCGGCCGCGACCACGACATCGGGACGCTTATAAGGGACCAGCGCACCTGCATAGAGGAAGGCTTCTCCCCGTGTTCCCTCTTTCACAGGGGTGATCCACGACGCATCGACAGGTGGGTAGATTACTGAGGATGGCCTCCCATAATAGCACCGAATCCGGGCCGCTATGAAACGGCTAATCGCGACAAACTCACTCACCCCCGCCGAACCTCCGATGTCCCACCGCCGCAGGGAACGGATAAGTGGCCACAGTCCCCGATGTGCTGGTCCAAAGTATTGTTCTGCCTGATCCCAGATATATCGCATGGGAGTAAAGCAGTAACAAATATGACGCGCGGTCCGGTCCACGGTCACATTTTTCGCAGCCGCATGGCTCAAAGAGATGACTAGGTCGTACCCCGAGAGAGAAAGAGAACGCGCAGCCGAGGGATACCAGGGGAGGAAAAGGCGATGGAGTGTACCGGCAGCGGGAAGTTTGTTTAACCAAGAGGTTCCCCGGACCCGATTGTCGATCAGAGCACTCGTTTTTCCCGGCACATGAATCAAAGTATGGACATCTGCGTCGGGATAGAGCCTGAGGAACGCCTCAAGGCATCGCTCCCCTCCCCGCATTCCGGTTAACCAATCGTGTACTAGCGCGACCTTCACAACATCTCTCCTGGTGTAGAGAGAGAGGGGCGACCTTTGATGCCGTGACGTTCGCAGTTCATCTGATTGAGTCTTTCTCGCTCTCTTTGTGGCATCGCTCGTTGATAACAGTCCACGGTACGCGCTGTTACCTCAGCAATTGAGTAACGCGCTGCATGCTCAATCAATCGCTCCTGCTCGCCGTCCGTATTCTTTCGTCGTTTGCGGTGCATCATTCTGCTCATCGCGTCCCCGAGCGCCTTAACCGACATATCCGCAGCAACTTCGTCATCCGCGGTCACTACCTCGGTGAGAGTGGAAACAGGACGTGCGACCACCGGCACCCCGACCGCATGAGCCTCAATGACAGGCAAACAGAATCCCTCCTGACGGGATGCAACAATGACCGCCTCTGCAGCTCGATACCACCGCCAGAGCGAAAACTGGTCCACAAGCCCCTCCAGCCGGATTCGGGGTGCAAGATGTGCTGGGATAGCCTGACGGGGCGGAGTTCCCGCCCCGATAATGACTAACGTCAATGTCGGGTATTGGTCGGCAATCTGCCCGAAGGCGGTCAAAAGATCAGCAACCCCTTTGTGAGGTTTGTCCGTCGAGATCACCGCGAGAAAGTAAGGCTTTGGAACACTCCCCGATTCTTCATTACTTCTTGTATCGTTATGAGCCTCGATATCCGATTTCGCCAGAGCCGCAACACAGTTGGGAATCACTGACACCTTCTCCGCGACTCTCCGGTTCCTCCAAGAGAATCGCGCGATTTCCTGCGCCGTCTGTCGGCTGACTGCGATAATACCCCGTGCCCGCACGATTGCCGACACAAAATAGGGAAATGCAATCACCGGATAATAGGGCCGCTCAGGGTGATAGAGATGATTGAGGTCGTGAATCGTCACCACCGAGGGGATCGGTATCCGAAGTGGCAGGACGAAATGAGGGGTATGGAATAAGGTAAATGACCGCCACGGAACCTCTGCCCCAAGCCGGACGAGCTCGTGGAAAGAATAGAGACCACTGGTGGTGAGCACCCGAGGAATATGACGGAGCTGCTCATCTCGGGCCTCGCGCTCACGCACTAAAACGGTGAGAGTAATGTCGCGGCGCGCCGATAATCCGGATACTAGGTTGCGAATGTAGGTGCCGATACCCCCATCGGATATTTTCCGCGCATCAAGAAGGAGTTTTATCGTTTCAGGATATAGTTCCGAGCGACAAGGGGCGGCGATCGATGACAGAGAGTGTGCCCCCCCCGACGATATATCATCCGCCATTCGGTTTCCTCTCCAACTCTGCTCCGTTGTGAATGTTCGCTCAATCCTTCCGATCAGTAGGCGACCTTTCGGAGCTGGTGCGCAGCGTCCCTATCCTCCCCGGGGTCCTTCGTCCCTCCTTGGCGAATACGCCGGATAACATACGTCTCTTTGTTCTGCGACTCGTAATAGGTGCGGGTCATCACCTCGGCGAGAAGGCCAAACATTAAAAACTGGAGCCCCATCAACACCAACATCACCCCCAGCACCATCATCGGCCGGGTCCCCATCGGCACCCCAAAGAAGAGGCGCTGAACTGTCGCATTGATCAACATGAGCGAACCCAATCCCCCGCTTCCGAGGCCAAGGGTTCCGAAAAGATGGATCGGACGTTTTGAGTATCCGAGGAGAAACTTGACCGTAAGCAGATCAAGAATAACCCGCAGCGTCCGAGATATCCCGTACTTTGACGTACCAAATCGTCGCTCACGGTGTCGGACCGGAATTTCGACTATCCGCGCGCCCTGCTCGTACGCAAGCGCGGGAATAAACCGATGCATCTCCCCGTACAATCGGATTCCGCGTGCGATATCACCCCGCATAGCCTTGAGGGTGCACCCATAATCATGAAGCTGTACATTCGTAAAATACGAGATGATCCGATTGGCTATCATGCTTGGAAGTCGCCGAGAAATATACTTGTCCTTGCGCTCCTTCCGCCACCCCGCGACAAGATCAAACCCCTCGTCGAGCTTTTCGATCATCCTCGGTATCTCTGCCGGGTCGTTTTGCAGATCCCCATCGAGTGCGATGACGATGTCATACCGAGTGTGGTGGAACCCCGCCGCCATCGCCGCTGTTTGACCAAAATTACGGCGAAACTCAATCACCCGAAGCGATGGATCATCAGCGCCCACCGCCATCAAGGTTGCGACCGTCCGGTCATGCGAGCCGTCGTCCACAAAGATAATCTCATACGGCAACCCAATCCCCTGCAAGACCTCAGAAAGCTCGCGATACGATTCCGCGACGTTTTCCTCTTCGTTGTAGACCGGAACGACGACAGACAGCGCTTTCATGGGGGGGCTCCTTGTTGAGGGGTATCCGGTGAGGGGCTTATTTCAGGAGATTACTCGGGGAAGGGTATCATGGGTAAGGGGGGTATTCAAATAAAGGGCGAAAGAAACAGAATGCCGTTTCCATAGACTTCCACAGGGTCTCTGACACCTCGGGGTGGGACTGTTTTGGAGGAAAGAATCGCTGAGGAGGGAGGGTTTTACATTTTCTTCTCGGAGCCACAACAATGTCTCAGGGATCCCGGCTAGTACTTCGGGCGACTCTTTTTCCGTATCTGCTCGGGTCCGCTCCATCGTTAGTGGTGAGGATTATAATCCCCCAGAGTCTCTGAGACCTTGGGG
>OMIW01000100.1 GCA_900299205.1 Pseudomonadota bacterium | reverse complement strand
GGAAGTTTGCGTCGCTCTGCGGAGATGACGACGGATGTGTCATTAAGAACGATACGGTCAAGAGCGAGTGGGGATTTTGCCAACTCAAATTAGTACGTTCTTCGTTAGGTTCCTCTTGGAGGTGATGCTGACAACGAATAATGCCGACGGTCAGGGAAATGACCGTATCGGGGGGAACTCACCATCTGACTCCCACAACCCCTTCTCCTCACGCTCAGAGAGGCGCCATCCCTCCGCGGTCGGATGGTAACGCCGATAGGTCGTTACGAAGTCGTTGTTCATTGGTTGGCAGCTGACGGAGAGCAGATCATCTTTATCGCCGATGGGAGCTCTCTTCCATGCTGCTTTTCCGGTGAGGGCAAGACGAATAGGCGCGGCTTTTCCGGTTGTATCACGGGCCGAAACCGGTTGCAGTTTGCTGCCTCGCACTTCAAATGGCTGGGTGAGCGGGCCATTGTATGAGCCTGCTTCAGCAGTCGCGTCCACCGTTACCAAATAGGTTGGCACTGGTGCTCCGCGGACTGGTTCTGCATCTAATCGCGCAAGCGGCGCGGAAAGCGCAACCCGATCGACGATGTTTCCGGAACAGTCACGCAGGGCGAGCACGGCATTCGCCTCGTCGCGCGCAGCGCCACTTCCCCACCCCTGTTCGACCTTTTTCGCATCCAGTCGAGCATCGAGAATAAGGGCTACCTGGGGGCAGTGAGCTTTACCGTCGTCGGCTGCACGAGCAGGCCCACTCAACAACAAGAGAGTCAGTAATAATCTGCATTTCATGGTAGTCGTTTTACCTCCGTTCCGCTCAAAAATCCTTCGTTTTTCTCTATCGCTCGCATGAGCACCTCTATCTGCGAGGTGACATCTCTATTCAGGTCTACCCCTTCTTTTTGCAGGTTTGCCAGATAGGCTTCCGTATCGTTTTCACTCGGTGGAGTCAATTTTACGATCGCATCGCGCACCTTTCGGTCGCCGTATTTTGAGAGATACAGGTCGCGCTGTGCCGCTCGTCCTTGATCGAGCGTCGCAAAGACGGCAAACGTGCCGACCGCGCCGGGAACGGTGCCGATTTTCGTTGTTGCATCACGCAGGTTGCCGGGATTGTTGGCGCGCCAAGCAAGCGAGCCGCCGACCTTTACTACGTCCTCGTAGGCGACGAAACGGTGCCATTGCGCAGGCGTCTTTGCTAACGCGGTGTTGACTGCCTCCCTCGTGTCTTTGCTCAATTCGCCTCCTGCTACGATTATGCCACTGACTGCAGGCGGCGATACGATAGTGGAAGAGGCTCTATGTTTTCGCTCGTCTGCGACGTCTCTTCTTATGTCATCGATTGAGGTGCGCGAGAGAGTTGGGGCAGCGGGTGTCTCCCGGCGGTAGTGGTGGGAATGAATATCTGGCATCGCAAATATCCTTGGTTTTCTTTCGGGATGTTGAGCAGTCGTTGGAGCATAGGTCAAATAAAGCGCCTTTTTTGTATGCTCTACTTTGCGCAGATGTGCAAGTATTTTTGCTGTTTGGACTACGCTTCCAAAAAAATCATACCCGAGAAACGTAGCTGACACCGTGAGCGAAAGGGGGGCACCCACAGTCGCGCAGGATATCCCCGTTTGCATGTTTTTCGAAGAACACGAAAATGCCGAAATGAAGTCGTGGTACTTCGACATCTTCTTCCGCTTCAGAAGCCTATCGAAGTGGCGACCTCAGCGCCAAGTTCCCGGTAGGCACATACAATCCTATGTTGGCCTCGTGACCTAAGGCACCCCTTCAAGCAAACGCCCACCTAAAATTCCTCTCCTGCTCCCGCGATTCCCAGGCGCATTTGCTGACCTACGCCTCCAAATCTCATTTTTCCCAAAAAACGTCCGAAATCGCCTCTTTTCAGAGCATAAAGATATCCCTCCTGCCCCATCCTCAATGCGTTTTTTCGATAACGGCCCTCGGATCCCAACCCCAAGACCTACGCTTGTGTGGGTGAATCTCTATGAGTCTGAGCAAAAGGAAACCTGAGGTACGATTCAACCAATTCCCCGAGGTAGGTTGATTTATCATGACTAATTGGTAGACTGGGTTAAAATAAAGGTTTCTTATGAGAAGCGTCTCAATCCGGCTCGACTATCTTGGTATCGATGCGCTCATCGAACTTATCGATGAGTCGCATCGGGCAGTCTGTCGAACGATCCTCGACGACAATCGACAACTCTTCGAGCAGGCTCCCGGTTCGACCTACAACCACCAAACGTGGGAGGGAGGGTACCTCGATCATGTCATCGATGGCATGAACTACGCCCGACACCTCTTCGAGTTCGATCAATCTTTTGGTCGTCCTCTTCCGTTTTCGCTGTCCGACGCCTTGCTGGTGTTCTTTCTCCACGATCTTGAAAAGCCGTGGAGAATCCTGGTTGATGCGGAGGGCCGTGCGTCGAATCGGCAGGGGCTTACGACCAAAGCGCAGTTTAAAAAGTTCCGTGAGCAGAAGCTCGCAGAATACGGACTGCGCCTGACCCCGGAGCAGCACAACGGCCTCACCTACGTTGAGGGCGAGCACGCTGACTATAGCAGTGAGCGTCGGGTCATGAACGAACTGGCAGCCTTCTGCCACAAAGTCGATGTCTGGTGCGCGCGCGGGTGGTATGACTATCCAAAGCCCGAGGATGACGAGTGGACGGGAGCCGGAAGGTTTCGCACAACCTGACCGACTGAGACCCGAAAAAGTCGCCCGATCGGAAACAAGCCATTTCCCATCGCATTGGTTCAATTACGGGAGCAGAAATGGAAAATCCAATTCTGCTCCCTCTCTCATCGCTACGATTTGTCAGGCGCGCAAGAAGACCCCTGAAACTCTCTCCCTCAGAGAGGTAGAAGCTCGGGACAAGAGTAGGTATGTAGCATCTCTTGATGAATCGCTCGAGATGCCACGTAGTGGCGGGGAATGTGGGCGGAGAGTCTTGCGAGAAATTCTAGTGGAGTGCCAGTCCAGTCCGGAAGTTTGCGTCGCTCTGCGGAGATGATGACAGACGTGTCATTAAGAACGATACGGTCAAGAGCGAGGGGTGATTTTGCCAAGTATCGGGCGAGAAAAAGTCTTCCTTCGGTGTCCTCTGGTTCGACGATTCGCTCTGCCCATGCACCAAACCCGGTGTGTTCCTGTTCGAGTATCTGTATTGCGAAGCCAATTCAGATTGGCAGAAATCGCTGCCACCACCGGTCTGTAGTTGGTATCCCACGGATGGTGCATTGCTGGTCGTACCCCTCAAGAACCTTTCGCGAAAATTGAGCCTGATGATTGTTAAATAGGTTCATAGCTTCCAGCAAATGGCAATCGTCTCCCACAGAAATTACCGATGTTAACAACATTCCAGCACAATTTTGGAGTTTTTGATGCTCACGATGAATATCTGTGAGAGGGACCCAAGGTAATTTGCGATATCTTCGAGACTCCTCTTTCAGGATATTACCGGCGAGATCAAGAGCTGCGCTAACACTATGGTCCTCTAGAGTGGTCCAGATTTTGGCAATCGCCGCTGTCCTTACGGGTAGCGATGTAGTCGCGTCGCTTGCAATAGCGAATTCGATGGCGCGACTCAACGGGATCCCCGCCCTTCGAAGATTCTCTACCTCGCTGAGAATTACGAGTCCATCGCGCGGGACGGACGCATTAATGACCCTTTTAATAAGGGCGTCCTCAAGCTGCCTGCACTCTGGCTCTGGTCTTCCCTCCCGAAGGAGGACATCCCTCAAGGCGTCACTTGCTGAATAGAAATCTATGTCGAGCGTTGCGATTAAGCTGGGCACATCATCCTTGGTTCCGATAGCACCGAGAAGGTCAGATTTGACCCGGGATGTCTCGAGACCTCGTACAGCATTGAGCAGGAGTGGGCTCAGCTGGTGATTGTTTTTAACGAGACTGGTGATTGTTCGCTGAGTTTCCCAATCACTCGAGGGAAGTAAGGGGATTAGCGTGAGAAGGGATGATAAATTACTCTCGGGAAACTCAAGGCCACTGAATATCGGCATTAAAGCGGGAGAGGTGGGATGACCGAGAAGGAACCTGAGATCGAGAGGGACACTGAGCGGATCTGACCAGTTTCCTCTTGAGGTATCGGAGTGCTCGTGGGCGGTGAAGTGGTTACCGGAAAACGCGGAAGGACCATGGGAATTCATCGAAGGTCTCCTCTCAGTTATCGTGGGTGTTGACAATGAGACCTTCCTGTCTACATTAGCACGCGACAGTTCGTCAACCGCGCTCTTTAAAAATGAGATATCGTGGCGAACGTTCGACGGAGGGGCGAAGGAAGAGAGCCGGCCCGACCATCAGCTGTTGCCAAACCCCCAGTATGTTGATGCCAGCAAAGGGAAAAGGGGCCAGCCGCACGATATGCGGGGCCCCTTGGAGAACCGAATTTCTGATGGTGGTGGCGCGGTTACGAGTTGGTAAACTGGTCGAGCCAGGTTCTCCGGTTCTTGTTTGCCCAACCAAACTGCCTCACGCAATCCTCTCGGTACCCTGAGATGAACGGCTTAGGAAGTTCTCCAATCTGCTCGAGGGCGACGAGATATTTGAGGGCCTCGGCTGCGACTAATCCATCCTCCCAGTGAAACTCCCAAAGAAGCTTAACGAGCAGAGTGGCCGATAATTGTCGGAGCTTCTTGGTGTACACCATCGAACCGTGAAATCCCACCCACGGGGGCTCAATGGAGCGCGTTGAGAGAAGAATGAATACCAGCCTTTCTGGCACACGCTTACTATCGGGGGAGGGTAGTTCCCGCAGATGACCCTGTAGTGCCTTGAGAGCCTCATACCGGATCTGAGGAAATGTTTCCTTGAGAACAGCTACCCGTATGAGGGTCGCTGGGGTAACGATGCCTCTTTCGAAGCCCGATAAAAGCATCCGTGCGATTTCGATCGCTGGGTGAAAGTACTCCTCGCCCGAGAGTTTCCCAACCAGGATGTCGGAAAACTCCTTACCCACCTGTTCTGAACGAGCGCCTTTGGCCCAAAGGTCAATAACGGCCTCAGCAACTTCTTCGTCCCAATCGCCCTCTCGCAGCTTGCTCATCAATCCCTGTAAATCCGCATCATCCCCCAACGCGACAAGGAGATGAATCTTCTGCCAGGGGTACGGCTCATAAGGGAGATTCCTTACTATTGGGAGGAACTCCGCACAAACGTCGGGATTCAACTGTGCGAAGCGAATCAAAAACGTCCGGTTCCCCCACGATGTCTCCGGCATTGCGAGTGCATTGAATGCGGAGGTAAGAGTTTCCCTCAATTCCTGTGTGAGCTCTCGGGGTAAAAAGCTGTCGACCAGCTTCTTGTCAACTCCATCAAAACGGGTCCACTGAATCATCTTAAACCTTCAATAAACCCCGCCAGCGTACCTGCATGATAACCACCAAGTCAAATGCTCTTACCCGCTACGAATGCTAACAATAGATCCTCCGGTTGTTTGAGATATCTGACGGCCGCGACGTTACGAGAGATGATCCCGACACGAAGCGTCCCACTCTCGTCGGTAAAAAAAACAAAAGCATCAACTGCAAATCGGCGCTAACGCGGATGGGGGGCTTTAGGACCTTCGCCTCGGTCACCTTTTCTCTACGCTGCCACGCATCGACTCAATCGGAGCCTCCCGTTCGGTGAATAGCTCGAACTGTCGTACTCCTTGCCACAGCAGCATCTGGCCTCCGAGAATCACTGAGGCCCCTCCAGCCCGTGCTGCCACAATAAAAGGGGTCTCGGGGGGGGCATAAATCGTTTCGAAGGCTATATTTCGAGGGTGCCATTGCCGGTGGGGGAGTGGAGATTGTGGAGAGTATCGTTCATCCTGGGCGGCCTCAGGTGTTGTCTCTTTTGATTGCATTCCAATCGGGGTGGTGTTGATGACGATATTCGCCGAGGCGGTATCACGAGCATCCCACGAAAGGGTTGAGCCGCCGAAACGGATTGCAACATCGCGGGCACGATCGTCGGTGCGAGCCGTGACGGAGAAAGGAATATTCAAGGAGCGGAGTGCGAATGCGGCAGCGCGTGCGGCTCCTCCGGCACCGAGGATGAGCGCGTTGAGTGGTTCGGTGGAGGGCGCATCAGCACAGCCCCGCCAGAAATCAGCACCGATCGCCTGAGCGAGTGGCTTTGCGATACCGTACCAATCGGTATTATACCCCGTGAGAACACCTCTTTCATTCACGATCGTGTTTACGGCACCCAACTCCTCAGCAGATGGGTCGATTGAATCGAGGTGAGTGATGACCGCCTCTTTGTGGGGCATCGTCACGCTCACCCCCCTGATACCGAGAGTGCGAATCGCCGCTATGGCATCGGGGAGTTGAGCCGTCGTCACTCGGGCCGCACCGTAGACAAAGGCAGATTCGAGACCTACCGCGCGATACGCAGCATTATGCATGCGGGGCGAAAGGCTATGGCTGACAGGATCGCCGATGATGAGGCAGATGGAGGTCATATGCGGTCGAGAGAAGATGCTTGGTTTATCGGGTTTTCGATGAGGCGGAGATGGATGAGGATAACGGCGATAAGGATGGGGGCGGTGAGCATAGGAGAGAGAGAGTGGTCGCTATTTCCGCTGCGATCTCCTCGGGATGCCGACCGACGGTGCTGAACTCCTGCGTTGCCCAGGTTCGGTAGATCGGGAGGCGGAAGTCGTACAATGCGACGGCTGCATCGCGGTTGCGGAGGAGGGGGCGCGCCTGTTGTTCCGATGATGAAAGCCGCGCTTCAACGACGGAAAAGGGTGTGTGCAGATAGATGATATGCCATCCAGCCAGAAGCCCACGATTTGCGTCAACTGCTATAATGCCGCCACCGGAAGATATGATCCCAGTGTCCCGTCGACAGCTCTCGGCGAGAATTGTTGATTCAAGTTCGCGAAATGCCGATTCGCCGAGTCGAGAGAATGCCTCCCCGACTGTTGGTACATCGACACGCTCTGCAATGATGGGGTCGGTGTCGATGTGCGGTACCGCCAAACGCTCGGCAAGGAGCCTCCCGACGGTAGTCTTTCCACTCCCCATAAATCCGATTAATACGATTCGCATCGGGCCCTCACTCGCCGAATGAAACTCCGATTCCGAGCGACGAAAGGTCACGCCAGAAATCGGGATACGATTTGCCCGTCACTTTGGGATCGCTGATCGCGATACCGGGCGAGGTCGCCGCGAGCATTGCGAACGCCATTGCCATTCGGTGATCGTGATATGTGGCAATCGATCGGCTGGGGGTTGGTGTCCCACCTATTATTGTCATCGAGTGAGCGCTTCCGGTCGCCGAAATACCGACGCTTGCTAGCTCTCGGATGGTGTCACCAATCCGATCTGATTCTTTTTTTGAGAGTGTTTCGAGGCCGGTAAGCAGCGATGTACCCGCTGCGCATGCGGCCACTATCGCCATTGTTTGTCCACTATCGGGAAGGAGAGTCATGTCTGCGTTGGTGGCCCGCAGTCGTGCTGGTCCAGTTACCTTGACCCAAGGCATGGAATCGCTGTTTTCAGCAGCCTCGTGTGACCCCTGGCTCGTATCGGTGCTCGACGTTATCGTGCACCCCATCCCCGATAATATGTCGAGAATCGCGAGATCTCCCTGACGTGATGTGCGACTGATATTTCTTACGGTAACCGACCCTCCTGAGATCGCCGCGATACCCCACCAATAGGTCGCTCCGGTAGCATCACCTTCTGGTTGATATGAGAGCGGATGGTAGTGACCTCCTGCGGGAATGTGGTAGCCATGGGGTTCGTCGGTCACTGTGACGGTAACGCCGAACCGCTCCATCACATCGAGGGTCGTTCCCACATATGATGATGAAACGAGCCCCCCTCTCACTTTGAGATTCAAACCATCTGAAAAACAGGGGGCGGCAAGCAACAGTGATGAGATAAACTGGCTGCTCGTCGTGCCTGGAATCGATGCCGCGCCTCCTGCGAGGGCTTTTCCCCGAATCTCAACGGGCGGACACCCCTCCGTGCCCAGATACGATATCTCGGCTCCAAGTTCACGGAGCGCGTTGACAAGCTCACCTATCGGCCGCTGGTGCATCCGCTCAGAGCCCCGCAGTACGGTCTTTCCGGAACGGGTCGCAGCGAGAAGCGATAGAAGAAAACGCATAGTCGTCCCCGCTGGCCCGACATCGATGACCCGCTCCCCCTCAATGATACGTTCACTTCCTCCATCGACGATGAGACTGCCGTCGGAGCGCATCTCTATGGAGATCCCGAGCACTCGAAGGGCATTGATAAGAGCAACGGTGTCCTCACTGGGCGATGCCCCCCGTATCAGGGAGCGTCCCGAAGCGAGTGCCGCGGTGATGAGGGCGCGATTCGAGAAGCTCTTTGAGGCAGGGATGGTGATGGTGCCCGCGATACGATTTTCGGGAGGAGTTAACTTAGCAAGGGATGAACTAGCGGGATTGAAGCTCATGAGGTCGCACTCAAGGATGAAGTTGTTGGCATTTAAAGTATCGTCTCAATCGCTCCATCGATCGTATCCTGGGGCACTACCCGATCAAAAATCGACGAGCCAATGCCGGTCAGCAGAGTAAACCGGACTTCACTTCCGACATTCTTCTTGTCGGCCGCTATCTTCTGATGCATCAATCTCCGATCGACGCTGAAGGGGATTCGAATGGGCAGCCCCTGAGTAGTGAGGGCTTCTTCGATTGCGAGCACCACTTCTTGAGCAAGTAATCCCATGGTCGCGCTAATGCGGGCCTCAGCGACCATGCCGATGGCGACCGCCTCCCCGTGAGTGAGCGCTGAGTTCTCTTCGAGTGAGAGTGCTTCGATGGCGTGACCAATGGTATGGCCAAAGTTGAGGAGCTTGCGTGTCGACCGTTCGTGGGGATCGGCAGCGACGATAGCCGCTTTTATCGCGAGCGATCCATGAATCAACGAAATCCAATCATTTTCGCTGAAGGTTGAGCAGGATTGCTTGGCCCATTTGGTAAAATAGGGTCCATCGAGAATGATTCCGTGCTTGAGAACTTCTGCCATCCCTGAGCGGAGATCACGTTCGGGAAGAGTCGCAAGGGCGCGAACATCGGCAAGGACGAGAGTAGGGTGGTGAATCACCCCGACCAAGTTCTTGATCCCACCGAAATTGATTCCGGTTTTCCCGCCGATACTCGCGTCGACTTGACTGAGGAGGGTCGTGGGAATCTGAATCACAGAGATGCCCCGCTTGAAGGTCGCTGCCGCAAATCCCACTAAATCACCCTGAGCACCACCACCAACGCTGATGACGACACTGGTACGATCAAGCTCAGCTGATTGGAAGGCATTCCATAGAGATTGAACGGCATCAATTCCCTTTTGATGCTCTCCTCCTCTCCACTCGACGAGATGGCAGGAGGAGGGTAGATGAGAGCTGAGCTCGCTCCAGAAATCGAGGACCGTGGCATCCACAATCGCGATTATGCCCCGATGCGATTGGGTTGCGAGGTGTTCAGCAAGAGCACCGCCGCACCCTGAGCGGACAACCACAGAATATGAATGGCCTTCAATCGTCGGGCTTATCGATAGGGGGGTGAGAGGATGACTCATCGGGAGATACCTTCGTGGTTGACTGAATTGGTGAGAAAAGCTCTCTTGGTGGCTCCCGTCGGGCATGGGGCGCACGGTTTAGAGGGGTTAAAACGTCGGGTAGTGAGATGATAACAGACTGAGAGCCGTGGGAGAATGACAAGGTTGGCTGGTGGCAGGCCCAGCTCTGAATATTCCCCAGAGGATCACCCACAACCTTCGGATAGGTAATATCCGGATCGTTTCGCTTTGGGGATTGTGTTCGCTGGTTGATTTCGATGGTCCAGTTTGTTTGGGGCGATTTATAACCCTCTGTCTCGCCGAAAAAGGGTTAAGATCGAGAATTTTAGAGATTAGTATGCGCGGTCCGGAAGAGCAGGTCGCGGCCATTATTTCTCTCTCGACCTCCTTGGGAGCACTAGCAGCCCCGACCGCAAACGTCGTCATTCGAGGAGGTTTTTACCTCCATGAGGTCCAGCGGGGTGCGGATACGGGGAAGCGGATGTTCCTCCGGGATTCGTTCCTCAATACTGAAATAGCACTTCGTGTGAACGCTTGTCCCTCTCCACCAAGGCAGTTATTCGTCCTCAGCATGCGGAGCTTCTCATTTTCTCAGATATTGCATAATCGTTTTTCACCCCCCGCCGGGCGTCCAAGTGCGTGGGGTGGTGTGGGAGGACAGTGTGGCTGGACGGGAGATTTTGGAGAGCACCAATTATTTGAAGTTGCCTCGGAGCCACCTGACGAGCACAACTTGGATTATCAAGCCCCGTCCGCAATTCTGCTCCTTTTCACAGGGACTTCACCAACTCTTCACATGCTTTAGGTATAACCGTCCTAGAGGTTGTTGGTTCGCTACTGTGGAGAAAAATCGATGAAAAGGGGTGTTATCTTAAGAGCGAGTAGGCGCATGTTACTGTTTCTGTCGGGTGTGGCAAGGATACTGCTCTGCGTGGCACTTATCATTGTGCCTGTTCGTTGGGTATTGTTGTCTCGAGGAATCGATGGGGGCGACGTCTTTGTACCCACACGGCTGCATGTTCTCCTTGTTCTGACCCCTGCGATAAGTGCTATCGCGACTCTCTTTGGGTGGAGACGATTGAGGATGAGCGATCGCGCAGAGGTTCCGCACCGGCGCGTAAAGGGGCACATCCGGCCTCTTGCAGCTCTTCTGGGGATGAGGCCGCTGAGTGCGATCCTCACGGCTCCTCCTTTGTTGAAGTTGGTAAGTGGACTCTTGGTGAAAAGAGCCACGAACCCCGTCAGGCGGAGCAGGGGAGGAGTCCGAGCCGTAGTCGGCTTCTTGCAGGGAGTTGCGCTCGTGGTGAGTGCGGCCTATGGGGTGGTTTTCCTGGGTGCCGTTTGGGGCTTGCACCCTGCAAACTCGTTTCTTTCTTCACTTTTGTTGATAGTTTATGCCTCACTTGTCGTCTTATTTCCCTCTGTATCTGTAGGAGGCGGTTTTTGTCTCTTGCTCCTCATCTCTTTTTTTCTTCCGATGGAGGACCTCATTGGGATTGAACTTTTAGACCTGGTCTGGTTATTTTCTTGTTTTTTCTTTTTAACCCCGCCAAATTTCTGTGTTTTGGGGGTCGCTCTTGTGCGCCGCTTGATGATAAGAGGGCAGGATGTTAGGGAACGTTTTTTTTCTCGTTCCCTCCTTGCGGGCCTTTGTGTCGGGGGCTTGCTCATTGTTGTTGCGGAAGCGCCAAGGACGGTGACACGGTACGTTATCTCCGAGCACCGCACGGCCGGAGCTCCTCTTGCTATCACTCCTCTCCGGTACTTCGCCGACTGGGAAACACTCATCAGTGTTGCGGAAGGTCAAGACAAGGCATTTTTTTTGGTGCCTCATCTTTCAATTTTCGGCAAAAGTTCTCCACAGCTCGCGCGGGAAGCGATAGCCCGTCTCACTGGAGAGGAGCCCACTCTCGTTACAGACCCCAATTTGCCGACGAATGGGCAACAGGTGAGGCGATAGAGCTTGCAAGCGAGCTCAGTCTCGATACACCGGTGACCAGAGCAATTTGTTTTTTTTAAAATGGACCGAGACTTTGAAGAGAGTGGTATTACTCCGCCAACCGCAACTGAAGGAACGAAAGCGGGAGCAATATGAGAACGATATCGTCAACGCTCGAACCGGTCGACATAGCGCTCATGTCCATCTTCGCTGTCATTGTCGGGCTCACCATGCATACCCACGGCACTCACTATGGGCTGGTCGTGGATAAGATAGTTGCGAATGGAAGAAAAGTTCGGGCAGATCTGCCTCTTGTTCTGCTTGTATTAGGACAAGGGATGATTTTTCAGCCTTCGCTCTCCTGGTATATGGCACGGATTCCTGGGGTAGGGAGCGGGTGGACCGTTCACTCGATGAGTTGTGGTCCCTGCTGGTGGAGACACTCCTCTCGTCGACGACGGAAACCCTTCCGCGCTCAAAGAGACGATATTGGAGAGCATCGAGCAAGGACGGAGGAGCAAGAAGAGAAAAGGGGCTGCCTCTCAGTGGAAGCAGCCCGATCAATCCAACCTGCTCTACCGGCGTTGAGAACGGATCTCTTCAGCAGCTCGATGAAGGGCAGCGATAATTTCCAATCGAGTAGGGTAATCACGGCAAGGGGTGCCATCGTGAAAGACGACAGAATCCCGCTTGATCCCGAGGGCTCTTTTATCATCAGAAAGGGACACCTGAACGGGAAATCCGGGATACCGCCAGTCCTCCATCGATTTGGCGAGGATGCTGAGGTACCGAGCTCCGATCTCGGGATGCATCTGCGTCTCGCCAACACCGATAAAAAAACCGGTGGCCTCGCGGCGCACCATTACCGAGTTTGAGGGGGATGCCCCAAACTGCGCGCTTTGAAGCTGTAACATAAGTGAACCTTCAGCTTCGAAGAGAATCGCAAAAATCGCCGTAAAGTCAATATGGATATGAAAGGGGGTGCCCTTAACCAAAGAATCTGACGAGGGAACCGAGGCGTCTCCGGGGGTGGCAGGCGGAGAGGGAAATGATTGTTAGGAAGATCGATATCCCTAATCGGATTAGGCCCCTTGTGCCCCCTGGTCTCCATCGTTCTGTCCGGCTCGTCGCTAATTCAACTCGCAAAACGGCCTTTATATCAGCGAAGGTCCTCGACGGTCCTTTCTTCGTGGGATTGTGGCTCTTCAGATGGTCCTTGCCAGCGGATCAAAATGGCTTGATGTGAGAAGGGCACCCTTCTCGCGTGGTCGATCCTTTATCACTGTTTTCCGAAAATGGCCCTCCGGAACTGAATTCATCCCTAATTCGCCGTCACTTCATAAACCCTTCACATTCATGAGCGAGAGTATCGTATCTAACGTTTTCAAAGGGAGGTGTGGATGAAAGTTCTGATAGGAGCACGAAGTTGGCTCGTGAAAGCTATTTCTCTAGCAGTTGTGATGGTTATTATCGAGATGGCGATAGTTGAGGTTTGGGGTTTACTCAGTGAGCGGATGTCTCGACGTGAAGAGGCTGAGGTCAAAATCACCGAGATGGCTGGGGGAGAGCAGTTGATTGAGGGCCCCATTTTTATCGTGCCAGAGGGTGACGTGTTGAAAGAATCGGCGAGTATTCAATTAGAAGCATCGGATGGGGCGTTTTCTGAGGTTCCTAGCGCACCCTCCACCGAAACTCGAAAGCGACCACTTCGCATCAAACCTTTCGATAGAATTCAGTTGAAGGCAGATTTAGCCAGCGAGACGATTTATCGAGGCATATACTCATTCCAAACATTTGTTAGTACCGTGACTATTTCTGGTGAACTTGCCCTCTCGGAGGAGATGCTTTCGCTCCCCCGTATTCCCGATACTCCTTCTGGACTTGTTGTTATCAAATTTACCGACAGAAATTCGATTCGTGCTATCGAAGAGATGACCCTCGATGGGAAAGAGCTTGAGCTAAAGCCCCTAAATTTTGACAATTCCCTCGCATTTACCGTACCGCATGAGGTGATAACCAGTCCCCAGCGGATCCATTCTCTTCGGGCGATCTTCAAGGTTCGCGGTACCAAGTCATTCTCCGTCTCTCCGATGAGTCATGTCTGGGATGTTTCATTATCCGCAAATACTGAAAATCCGAGTTTTTCTGGATCGCTTCTCGCTGAGGAGCGATCAGTCAATTCAGATGGAAGTAGCGCACGATGGCATGGGGAGAAATTCTCGACGCAACTGGTATGCTTTCCGGAATGCGAAAGCCAGCACCATTATTTCGCGCAAAACCGAAACCCCATAGGAATCAATCTACTTGATGGCATCTCAGCTCATCATTCAGTCGAGCGGGCAATTAAATATCGAGAGCTTGTAGTCCTTCTAATCTTTGGCACCTTCCTTCTTTTTGAATTCGTCACAAAGATCCGGCTCCATCCGTTTCAGTATCTACTCGTGGGCGCTGCGTTGTCCCTGTTTTACCTGCTAACTCTCACTTTCGGAGAGCATATCGGACTCGCCGCGGCATACCTTATCGCCTCTACCATCACCGTTTTACTCGTCGCGGGCTACTCGGCAGCCGTTTTAGGAGGCTGGCGACATGGTGCGACGGTCGGAGCGTTGTTGACCGTAACCTATGGATTTCTATATACCATTCTCCGCGAGCAGGACGGTTCATTGCTTCTTGGGTCGATAGGGCTTTCCGTCGGGCTTGGGGCGATCATGTTCGTGACGCGAAAGGTCGATTGGTATAGCCTGAGGCAATAGGATCGATCGTGATGCCTTTTTTCGGTAGAGGAATAACTATGAGCGCTCGAGTCCTTATTGTTGAAGACGAAGTGACCATAGCCGAATCGCTGGTATTCAATCTTGAGTCAGAGGGATTCGGGTGCTTCCACGCTCCCGATGGAGAATCAGCCATCCGCGCGGTAAGCGAGCAAAGTTTCGACTTCATCATCCTTGATGTAGGTCTGCCGGATAGGTCGGGGTTTGAAATATGCAGGGAAATTCGGCTCACCTCAGGTGTTCCCATCCTCTTCCTGACCGCGCGCTCAGAGGAGATCGACCGGATCCTTGGGCTTGAGTTGGGAGGGGATGATTATGTCACAAAACCTTTTAGTGGGAGGGAGGTGGTAAGTCGCATGCGTGCGATTCTTCGTCGAAGTCAAGGGTCGGGAATAAAGTCGTTGAACGGGCCTTCAGAGGAGAATCAGTTGAGGCGAAAGGGCTCTCGGAGTGACCTTGTTGTGGATATCGCACGAGCTCGAATCGTGTATCTTGGTACGCCCCTGACACTAACGCGGTATGAGTTTAAACTACTGGCAACATTAATGGAGCGGCCGGGATGGGTTTTTAGTCGCGAACAGCTCATGTCGATCGTCTGGGAATCACCCGATATGAGTCTCGAACGTACGGTGGATACCCACATTAAAACCATTCGGGCCAAGTTGAAACTAATCGATCCAACACGCGATCTAATAATGACCCATCGGGGGTTCGGGTACTCCCTGCGAGAGGACGTTTAGGACAGTGGTGGATAATCGTGCCGTCGAGACCATTTTGAGAGTTTTCCCGAAATTGCAGTCAGACTATCAAAGTGCGGGATAGGAAGTTATTTTTCTCCATATTCCGGCCCGATCAGAGATCTGACGATCTGAAACTGTCTCCTGACTCCGCGATCTCTTCATGACGACACTCCTTCGGCTTACCATAGTTCTCGGAGTTCTGTGTATCGGTACAGCAGCTCTTGTTATTCGAGGCGAGGTGAATCAGTTAAAACGTCGCTCTCGAGAGGCAAGTGAAGAGGTGCTTGTTGATTTCGTTGTCACTGTTCGAACAATGCTTGGAGAGAATATGTGGCGGGGTGATTCGCTTGATGGCTCACTCCTTGATGAGATGACCGCTGCTCACCGCGAGAGGATATCGGCGACAATATACGATCTGAAGAAAACGTCTATTGATACATCTCTCCTCATTTACGATAAAAAGGGGACACTTCTGTTTGACTCTGGAGGTAAACATCTCGTAGGCGCAGCCTATGACCAGTGGCGAGATGTGCATTATGCGCTTCGTGGTGGCTATGGTGCTCGCACGACGACTAATCCGGGCGAGCCGTGTGGGACGATGTATGTGTCGCTGCCACTTTATCATCGAGGGGCGGTTTCTGGTGTGATCTCAGCGGCGAAGCCCACCTGTGCCTCAAATCGTCTTGTCGCCGATGCCCGGCGCCAAGTCGTATTGCTGGGTACGGTCATTTTTCTTGCTGCGGCGTGTCTTGGGTTTATCGCTCTCCTGGTGCTTACTGAGCCACTACGAAAACTATCTCGGTATGTACGGTCAGTGCGGGATGGTAATCCCATCGCGCTGCCCGCCATGCCCCCCGGCGAACTTAGGGAGTTGCTCCAGGCGATCGAGGAGATGCGCCGAGCGGTAGATGGGACGCAGAAAACGACTCGTTACATTCGGGCCATCTCGCATGAGATCAAATCCCCTGTTACGGCTATCCGGGGTGCCCTTGAGGTTGTCCAAGCAACCGTTGATTCATCGGTGCGGGAGAAGTTTCTGGCAAATATGGAACAGGATACGGGTCGAATCATCGGTTTGGTCGATAATCTCATGACGCTCAACTCGCTAGCCGCCCATGGGGGTGGTCCGGAGGTTGAGAGCTTTCGGCTCGGATCTATCCTAGAGGAGGTTTCCGAGCGAGTGCGGAGCGAGGCGGCGTTAAAAAATGTTTCGCTGGAGGTGAATATACTCAACCCCGATGAAAGACTGTTGGGGTCACCGTTTCTCGCCCGCGAGTCGCTCACCAATGTGGTGCGTAATGCCATCAGCTTTTCGCCTAATGGGTCACAGGTTGAGATAGCGGTTCGGCGAGGTGTCGGAGGGGCGGATGTGGAAAGTACGGTCATCCCTCCTTATGTTGAGGTTCACATTAGAGATCATGGTCCCGGAGTGCCCGAATGGGCTCTCACTCGAATATTTGACCAATTCTTCTCGCTCCCCCGACCGACAACCGGCCTCAGAAGTACTGGGTTGGGACTGGCCATAACTCAAGAAGCGATGTCGATTATGGGGGGATGGATTGTTGCAAAGAATCTCTCGGGGGGAGGCTTCTTTGTTAGTTTATCGTTCAGGAGTGAATCTTCGGATTGCAAAGCAAGGAGGAGTTGATGGTAGTAATGTCCTTCGAAAGTTGACGTCGGCACTTTTCGATAGCTGATGATACTGAGTAGGCATGCGGATAAAACTATTCTATGATCCAAATCCAACGACAGAGTGATACCTCATCGCAATTCTCTCCCCTGTGTCGTTTTATCGCCGATTCTATGGAGAAAATCAGGGCAGAACCGACACTTGAACCATCGAGTGTTCCGAGCCCTACTCAGATTTCCTTTCAGGATATTGGGAATATTAGTCGCCTAACCGAGCTCGTAGCGTCACTGAGGCGAGGGAGCGAGGAGGGGACGGAGCTTTTTCGGCAGATTTTTGGATCCACGGTCGATCCTTTTCATCCCGGGCCACAGGATGGGTGGTCTTATCAATCTTTTTCCGAATTGGGCCTTCATTCCTGCCTTGCGAGCCCAGCCTACTACCGACACCGGACCATAAAGGGCGTGGTCTTTCTTGATCTGGACGATACACAAACAAATTTCAAAAGATGCAGCCCCCATGCTGCACTTGATCGCGCCCTATTCCTCATCGAGATGGCGCAAAAGGGGGTCGCCATAGTCACGGTTACCGGAAGCTCCTTTACCGGAGGTGACCCACGCCACAGTATTGAAAATCGAATCGCGAGTGGCGAGCTATTCATGACGCCCCTCATGATAACGAATGGGGGAAGTGAAGCGCGTGTCCTCGTAGGCGATAGATATGAACAGGTAATGCGATATCAACGCGAGGTTGAACGGGTAAGGAGGGAAAGAGGGGGTAACTGGCAGCAACTGCATGATGATTTCGTAAGAATTGCCGAGAACATCATAAATTCGCACCTCGCGAAGGGATGGTCGACCAAACCGGAAGCTGTCATTGAGTTTAATGAGAGGAGCATCTCCACCAAAAGGATTGACGATGCGATTGCAGAAGTCCCCCCGATTATGGTTCAGCGCTATACTCCCCTAGAGGGGGCGGAGCGCAACGGACGAATACATTTTTACATCACCCTTCCCGCTGAAATCGAACAGGCAAGGACCATCATCACCGAGATTGATCGCGAATTTAAAGAATGCCTCCAAGGGAAGGGGGTAACGGGGATTGCAAGCTTTCCTGGCTTTCAACAGAGTTTTGGTATCGGAGAGCACGTAATCCAATTTTCTTATGATATCGGCTCTATTTCAAAAGAAATCGCCCTTCGCGCTCTTAATTGTGATCTGGAAAGAGCGTTCGGAATACCCCTTGATGTCAAAGCCACAATCTCCTTTGGAGGGGATGGTTCGAATGATGTATTCTTTCTGAATGATTTTGATGAAAATGTCCGTCGACAGGCTCCGGGCCTCCTGAATCCGAAAGGAAAATTCCTGATCCAGCCAGGTTTCGAACAACAAGAAGTAGCGGCAGGAGTGAAAAAGCTATGGCCACAGGAAAGGGTGGTTATTCTCTCCAATCAACACGGACAGTTGTGGTGCGAGCGGCTTCGGGCTGGTTACGACGAAAATTCACACATTTTACCGCTAGGTGACTAGCCGTTCTACTGCTTCTCCCAAACGACTCCTGGCTGAGGAGGTTGGCTCATCTTGGGATATGACCCGAGAATCTCAACGAGGGCGCCGATTGCCGACAGCTCGGACAGCGCCTCCGAGAGGGGAGATAGCGTCTCAGCTCCCAGGCACTCGATGTAAAAGAACTCGTCGTGTGGACCCTCGGAATACCCTCTCAGGGCTTGCGATTTTATCGACGGATTAAGGGAACCTGCCGATGACATCCTCTGATACACTACCTCACCCCTGAGGGTTCCGAGGGATTCAAGTTTGGTGAGCACGATATTCCGCCTACGGAAGATATCAAGAATGGAGGAGAGCGAGCCACTCGCCTGCTGCGATCCCGCGAGGAGACTCGTCGCATACGAAAGCTGATTAGTGATCGGTTCTGGTGTGAGGGCACACGCGAAGAATCGGAGCGTTGTCTGAGGAAAGTCCGATACTGATGGTGCGATTACCGTGAGCCCTGAGGTGATTGCGAGGTGCTCAGGAGCCACGATTGCCCAGTCGTTTGAGCTTATCTCGTCTTCGCCTTGGAGAGGGCGAATCCTCTCTTCTCCCACAAATGATGCGATCTCCTGCGAGACTGAGCCCAATGTTTCGAGAAGTGAGCTGCATAGGCGAAAGGCGAGTTCTGATCCGTAAAGCCGACGAATTTGATTGAGGGTCACTCCAGTTGGTGCCATGAGTGCGAGCGCAACAGGCACCCGAACCTCACGCACAACTCGCAGACCAGCGTCAATTATCGCTATCATCGACTCGCGAAGGGTTCCGAGGTTGGAGTGTTCAATCGGGAGAACCAATAGCTCGGCATTGCCTTTGTGAAGGGCCTGGGTTGCTTCAGCGAGGGAAGCCCACTGGAGGATCGACTGCGAGTTGCTGACAGGTTGTTGGGTTACGTTATTTGACAGGGTCTTTTCATGAAATGAAGCGCATTGAGCAGCAGCCTGTTCACCCCAGAGCCCATCGCGAGTCAGGAACCCCGTTCGCTTTGGTGTGTTTCGTCCGATCGTCTCCGACGAGCGAAGAATATCTTGCTCCTGACGTGCGAGGGAGTCCGATATTAAGGCCCCAAATACGGATTGAGTAAGAGTTGGAGGAATGCCACGCTCAAGTCCCTCGTGACTGAGCCTAGTCAGTATTTCGAACTCTCTCGCCGCATCGCGCAGGGCGGGAACGCCACCAGTTTTCTTCGCCTCACCGATCTGGAATGAGCAGTTTCGGCGTTCTCCGATGAGACGGAGAATTGCTCGGTCAATCTCGTCGATATGACGGCGGAGGTCATGGAGATCCCCAGAGGATGGTTGTGAGGACATTTTCTTTACCGTGAGTCTTGGATAGGTGCCTCAGGTGGCACCAGCTGGAACATAGCAGAGGACCGAAGGCAGACTCAGTCCCTCTGCACGTGATGTAGTATACCCCGCACACGTTCCGATGTCTCTCTCTGGTTATTTCGTGGACTGTTAACGGGCTTCGTTGCTGCGGGGATTCGATTTATTTGCCGGTCACCATTTCTCGCACCGAATCCCGGCATCGCTCTACGGCTCAACGGTCTTTAGGGTTGTTTACCGAAAAAGCTGCGGCTAGTAATTAAACGCTCGGTTATGAGAACTCTCGCCATGTCCCTCCGCTCAATGGTGTAGGTGCACCATTGGTACAAAATACACGGGTGTAAGGACCTGACGGGAGAGCGGAGGAAGGGATTGGTTATCGAGGGGAGCAGTTCCCTGTTTAGTGACCAGCGATAGCTGTTGAGGCTCCCTACCCAGCGGGTCGCGAGTGCCGAGAGGAATTATCATTCGGCCCCCTGTTTTCATCTGGGCAAGTATCGCGGGAGGAAGATGATCAGCCGCACACGCGACGTTTACGGCGTCGTAGGGAGCATGCTCCTCCCATCCATCCCATCCATCGCCACAGAGGATCTCCACGTTTGAGCAGAGCGCTGCTCTCAGTGCAATGCGGGAACGCTCAACGGCGTGGGGAAGCGCCTCAACTCCATAGACGGCCTGGCAGAGTCGCGACATGACAGCAGCGTGGTAGCCACTCCCACTCCCGATGTCGAGAACTATGTCAGAGGGGTGAAGATCCAGGGATTGGATCATGTAGCCGACGAGTCCCGGTTCTGAAAGGGTATAGCCATCAAGGGAAATTACCGACGTATCGTAAGCAGCACTTCGGAGGTGAGGGGGGACAAATAGCGCCCGATCAACCTCGGACATCGCCTGAATCACCCGAGGGTCAGTGAGGTGGGGAGAATTTTTGAGAACGCAGCTGAGGAACTGGGAAAGACGGTTTGTCGACTTCGTCATGGCACTCCCTATCGGTAAAGGTGGGAAGCTCGAGAGGAGACTCCAATGAGCTCCTCTAAACGGTAAGAATGAAGCCCATGATTAGTATCCTAGCGCGCAGATCGGTGTCCGGATATAGGTTAGAATTGACAATCAAAAGTGGTCGGTTCTGCCATTCGACATTTTACAGCTCTTTATTCATCCAGCGCCTGTTGCGGGATGGGCTCTGAGGAAAGGTTGGTAAGCAGGATTTTGAGAGCTGAGTTTATTTTATCCTCGCTGAGGGGGCGGGAGAGGGTATGGGCTCCCCGACCATCATACGGAGCGAGCGATTCGATCGTTCCAACGATGAGACAGCGACCTTGCTGCTCACGAGGGAGTGAGTCGTAGTAAGAGGGTTCGGTAATAATACGGGGTACATTGCAGGGGTCGTCGAGGTTACGAACAATCTTGGTGGGTACACCTCGAGCCTCGAGGAGGTCGGCAAACAGGTAGCTGATAAGATGCTCATGGAAACAAACGCACACCGTCGCGTAATCATCGACGTTCTGAAAGGGTGGTTTAGTTTGCATCAAGCCGGCTCTCTTACTAAAATCGGTGAGGTTCGTTGGTCATTGCTCTGGAACAAGGTTTATAAAATCGATGAGTTTGGGGGCTGCCAACCTTTCGCCCTTGCTCGAGGGGAGGAAGGGGCGTCGCGGAAAAAATGGATAAGACCTTTTGTAGGATGAGCAGAGGAGGGGGCTTGGTGCTATTCGTTTCAAGAGAGTTTCTCCCTCTGTGTTCTTCAAGTGCCCCTAAACGGGCGCAATTGGTGCTCGGTGGTAGGGCGAGGAAACGGTGAGGAGATGTTAAAAGAGAATTGGCGGTCAATTGCCCGTATTGAAAGGTGTTTTGACGCAGCGATTGTTGTTGGGTCATTCGTTCTGGCTCACTGGCTTCGTGGGCTTTTGCCACTTGCGATGGATGTTTTTCCGAGCACTTTTGTCCCGAGCTTCCTTTTTTCGACAAAGCTGACCTTCTCGAGTCGAGCGATTGCGCCGCTGAAAGATTATGTAGTTCTTCTCCTTGTCTCCCTGGCTTCGCACCTTTTTTCTCTCGAATCTCAAGGAGCTTACGGAAGTATGCGACTTCGTTCTCCTTGGTGGCTCCTTCGCATTTCGGTGGTTAGCTCCTTCGCTGCATTCGTTTCACTCGGAACTATTGCCTTTGTATTGAAGCTTGATCCGAGTCGAGCATTCATTTTTCTTCACTGCAGCGTTGCTTCGATAGGATTGCTAGCACAACGATCGGTCGTTTTTCGCGTTCTGAGATATTGGCGGGGAAAGGGTCGTAATTTTCGAAATCTGGTGGTTTGTGGCTCTGGAAGCCAGGCGGCGCGGTTAATACGAGATGTTGCGCGTCGACCGGAGCTGGGTATCCGGGTGAGGGGGATAGCATCTCTCGAAAAAGTCAACGTTGGGGGCGCGGAGATGGCATTCCGTGCCCAGATGCTGGAATCAGGGTTCATCTCTAATGATTGTCAGGTGGTTGCCGGAGTTGAAGCGTTGACCCATTTCCTAACAGAGATGGCGGTTGATGAAGTCTTATTTGCGGATTATGCGGGGGTGTTGAAGGAAGTTGAGGAGATGGTGATCCGGTGCAGCGAGCAGGGAGTGAGGACAACTCTTGTCGCTGATCTGTTTAGCTTCGGTGTTACCCGGTCAGAGTTGAGCTATTTTGGTTCGATGCCCCTGATTCACTACCAAACTCCTCCAGGAGATCGTTGGGATCTCTCGTTGAAGCGGATTATTGATATTCTCGTTTCAGCAGTAGCTCTCGTGCTGATGAGTCCTCTGTGCGTGTGGATTGCTTATGCCATACAGAGAGATTCGCCTGGTCCGATTCTTTTTAAGCAGAAGCGAGTTGGGTTGAACGGTCGATTGTTTAGCCTCTACAAGTTTCGCTCGATGTATCCGAATGCAGAGGATCTATTAGCATCCTTGCGCGAGGAAAACGAGATGAGTGGACCCGCGTTCAAGCTGACCAATGATCCACGGGTAACAAAGGTGGGACGCTGGATTAGGCGGCACAGCCTTGATGAGTTGCCTCAGCTTTGGAATGTTTTTCGGGGTGATATGAGCCTTGTAGGTCCGCGCCCCCCTCTTCCCCATGAGGTGCGTTTGTATGACAGGCGTGAGCGTCGTCGTCTCTCAATGCGTCCCGGATTAACGTGTACCTGGCAGGTTAGCGGGAGAAGCGATATTACCGATTTTGAAAGCTGGGTTCAGCTCGACCTTGAGTACATCGATAATTGGTCGCTTGGTCGGGATTTTTCTCTCCTTGCGCGAACGGTACCAGCAGTGCTATTCGGCTCGGGGGCTCGGTGACTGAGGCGATCGCCGCTTAACCTCTCCGGGTAAGAGGGTGCGCGGTGTGGCCCGGCTTTAGGAATAATCCGAATTAGGCTTCATAGCTGAGGAGAGCGATGAGGGAGGAGATGGGAACATTAGGGGCGGATCAGGGCACAGGTCGGATCCTTGATGAGATTGCCATAGCGGAGCGCTTGAATCGGTGGGCAACGCGGGTTGGTGTTGTATCACAAGGGGGGCGGCTGAGTGCGGAAGAGATTAGTGAGAGACTTCTTGAGCGAGGAACTCAGAAATGGGTCGCCGATGGATTAGCGGGCTCCTTGGTCGAGGTGGGGCGGCTCCGTACGTTTTGGCAAGAACATGCGAGTTCAGTCCATGACTTCGATCCGATATTCGCTCTCGGCGACAGCTGGGGGATATTAGTCGGCCTCGAGGGATTGATAGAGATGTGTATTGATGAGGTGCAGGGGGATGGTGGGACAGCCCCCACCTTGCGGTCGCGAGTGGCGACTCTTGTCTCTTCTCTCGGGATACTCCACGGGTCACTCATGACCCTTGCAACCTCGCGCGGGCAACCCTCGCCACGGCCGCTCTGTTTTTCGTCAGACACCATAACGGCGGTTTTTTCCGAGCTTGCGACCGGATAACCGAGGAAGCGAGGGGGCATGAGGCGCACTTATCGGTCGAATTTCGTTCAGTTAGGCTTGACGCCGACCGCGAGATGGCAGAGAATACGCGCTCGAATCCGATTGGTATAAGGGATCCCCGGGCTCCAGCGGTCCGTCGTAGGGGGCGCATACCAAAAAGCGCGAATGGCCGAGGGGAGGAGCGCACCAGATAGCAGGCGAATGCTAAAGGGCCGGACAAGATTATCGTGACGTGATGGGGAGATAGGGTGCCCAGATGAAGACTTTTTTCCAGACAAAACAGGAAGCGCTTGCGTCAAGGAAGTGGATAGTTGTGGACGCCGCCTCGCGACCAGTGGGTCGTGTCGCGTCTGAGGTGGCACTTCTTCTTCGAGGAAAGCATAAGCCGCAGTTCACCATGAATCAGGACGGCGGAGATTTTGTTGTCGTTATCAACGCGAGTAAGGCGGTTTTCACCGGCAGCAAGCTGAACCAGAAGAAATACTATTGGCATTCGGGGTATGTCGGGGGAATTAAAGAGGTGCGGGCCTCGGATTTGATGCAGCGTAAGCCCCAGGAAGTGATACGTCGGGCAGTGGTAGGAATGTTGCCAAATGGCCCACTGGGTAATAAGTTGGAGCGCAAGCTTCGTGTGTTCGCAGGGGAAGATCATAGCCATGGGGCACAGACTCCTGAGGTACGAGCGGTTTATAAGTAGCCGATGATCACAGAAAAGGTCCTGGGATGTTTCGGCAGACCTTTTTTAATGATAGCCTGCCGTGAGAGACAAGGCGGGCCGGAAGGCCAAGGATATAGTAGTCGCAAAGTAAATAAATAGCGGGTCAGTTGACAACGCGGAGCGAGGAAAGGATGTTTAAAGGAACAGGAATTCACGCAGTAGGAAGGAGAAAAAGCGCGGTGGCACGGGCTTACCTTCGTCCCGGTACCGGTCAGGTTCTCGTTAATGGGAAACCCTTTAATGAGTACTTCGGTCGTGAGACGTCAACGATGATCGTTCAGCAGCCTCTCCAGCTTGTCGGCGGCGCGGAACAGTTTGATATAATTCTTAATATCGCAGGCGGTGGTCTGTCGGGACAGGCCGGAGCAGCTCGACATGCCATCTCCCGGGCACTGGTAAAAAGCTCAGAAGACAATAAGGCACCTCTGCGAAAGGCTGGTTTTCTTACACGGGATTCGCGCGTTGTCGAGCGTAAGAAATATGGATTGCACAAAGCTCGAAAGCGCCCTCAGTTCTCCAAGCGATAGTAATCGTTTACGGGCGATGGCCAGGTGCTCAATATAAGGGTTCTGGCTCTGGTGTGAGAATTTGAGCACTAGAGAAAGGGGTCTGATACTATCCAAGTCGAGGATAGTATCAGACCCCTTTTTTAATTGATGCAAGGGGGATAACGAACTCGAGGTGTCAGAGACCTTGGGGAATGAAAACTCGTGAGAATCGGGGCTGATATGTCTCCAACGGGAGAGAAGGTTATTAGAGTGGTTGTTCACTCCCTGCGAGCAAAATAACTCCAACGGCACCCATGATGATGTTGCCGAGCCATGCGGCTATAAGGGGGGGGACGAACTCCGCGCGACCAAGTGATATGGCGAATGAGTGAACGACGTAGTATCCAAAGCCGATGCACAGAGCCGCTAAGATACTTGATGCCATAGAGCCAGAACGCGCCGGCCTCAGCGCGAACGGTATAATAATCAGTGGCATAATAAAGCAGATGAAGGGAAATGAGAACTTGGCATAGAGGTCCGCATAATATGAATCAACGCTCAGCCCGTTAGCTTGTTGTTCGTAGATGAAGTGACGGAGAGACCGATAGCTCATGGTCGATGGATCGGTCTCGGTGTAGTAGAAATCCTCGGGCTCTTTATCTATTGGTAGCGGAAGATGCGCTAGACGTGATGAGCTTGTAGAGCCAGTAGTCGGGTCGAATCGATACTCGGTCACTTGATGCATCGTCCAGCCAAGAAGCGAATCAAGGTAGGAGACGGTGTCGGCATTGATGCGGCTATTAACTGCCATTCCATCAACGATATCAAAACGAGAGAATCCAGAGAGGGTGCTTGTTCGGGAGTCAAATACCCCTACAGAGTAAAAAGAGTCCCCTGAGCGCCACCAGAAGTCGTTCTGACTGTAGGCACCATTTGAGTGTTTTTGTTTGATATCAATGTTGTATATCTCTCGAGCACGACGACTCGCATAGGGCACAACTATCTCGTTTAATGTGAGACTACCAAGGCTGAGCAGGAAACCGACAGCGATAATGGGGCGCGCGACCTGAGCGATAGTTATCCCGGCAGATCTCATTGCAGTCAATTCCGCATTCCGTGATAGAAGGCCAATCGTCATCAACGTTCCTATGAGGACGGCGACTGGCATCATCAACACAACGGTGTACGGTACCTTCAGCAGAAAATATTCGATTATGAGGAGAAAATTGGAACGCTCTCCGATAATGTTATCAATCCGATCAAAGAAGTCGAATATCAGGAAGAGAGTTGTGAGAACTCCGAGCGCCATCCCGAAAAACGCAGCGAGGTTGGAAAGAATGTATCGATTGAGGATACCTCGTCTTGTTGTCCCCTGTCTCCTCATAGCTGTTCCCTCCGTGATGGGGATATGGCTCCGACAAATCGGCGCCAAACTCGAGACGTTGCCCCAACAAGGTCGGCGATTGATGACCAACGCTCTGTGCCAATTTGAAAGGTAAGGAGGGCTGCGATTACGGCGGTAATAAAATTGGGGATCCAAACCCCGATGAAAGACGAAACAACGCCACTCTCAACGAGGGCGAGACCCATCGAAAGGAAGCCGTAATAGAGAACAAACACGCCTACACCAACTCCCACCGATAATCCGAGACCCCACATGCGTTGTGCGCGAGGTGGTTGGATTCCCAGAGGTAGGGCAAGTAATCCGAGCAGTGCGGCAGCACACGGCATTGACCACCGTTGCTCGAGTTCTACCTCGAGACGGCGCCTTTTTTTACTTACCATGCCCAAGTCTACCGATGACTCATTGAAATGTTGTTGAATCGCCGGAGGCAGTGGTTCGGACGTAAAATTCGTGTTAGGGGAGCGCCGAAGACTGTCTTCAAATTCGATAAAATGAGGAATCACGAGCCGGAGTTCTCTCACGCTCAGTTCTCGCGGAGCTGCTCCTCGCTGCTTTGCACCTGGATCCGAGAGTTCGTCAGAACTGAGAGTAAGTGAATTTGTTTGAAATCGAGTTGTGAGGTAATCACCCGTGATCATCTCATGAATCGAGCCGTCGTAAAGATCGAAGGTGATCGATCGAGTCTTCGGGCGAGAGATGATTCGACCATTTTTGGCAAAAATAATCTTTCTCTGCCCATCGCCACGTCGATCGTCAATCAATACCCCCTGGAGCTCGCCGGTGCGGTCGATGATCTTCTCAGCGTAGATGGTAAGCGGTCCGATCCGATTAAAGGTCCCCGCTTCCAGTCCCGCCGTTGAGGTACTCCGAGCAATATCGAAAAGAGTCTCTGCAAGTGTTTGATAGCCCCAAGGTTTTAGTACGAACGTTACTGACGAGGCGATGATTATTATAATGAAGCAGAACAAGAAGAGGGGGCGGAGAAGTTGGAAGATGCTGATCCCACTCGCTCTCAGGACTACGATCTCTGAATCTCCTGAAAGCCGAGCTCCTGCAAGCATTACGCCGAGAAGAGCGGAGAGAGGGAGGGCAAACTCGAGGAATGTGGGTATGACAGAGATGAAAACCCAGCCGACCTGGCTGACAGCGACGCCTTTATTGATTATGAGCGCGGAAAACTTGAGTATGCGAATGGTGAATAGAACACCCGTGAATGCGACGAGGCAAAGAAGGAAAAAGGTCCAGCACTCAGAGAAAATATAGCGGGTCAATCGTCGGGGTACCACGCGCCTTCCTCAATGTTCTACGACAAGTGCTTTTTCCTCTGTCGTCACCTTTCCTTTCAGGCTTGATTCGAGTGTGGCGGAGCAATGGATTGGGGGGCCTTTTGGGTGCGGATGCAGGCGCAAATTCCCGTGACGGCCTGCCTTAATGAAATATGCGCGAAGGCTGAGTTCTGCAAAAAGACCGTATACCCTTAGGTGTCGCGCCTAGGATACACGGTCGTTCACCATCCGGTCTTCCCGACCTATCCTCCCGGGTGCTCCCGAAGGACGGATTACAGAAGAGCGCTGTTCTTCCTTGAGCGTGCTTCCTCTTTTCGAATCTTCTTTATCGATTCTTTCACTTTTCTCTTTTTTCGCTCGGACGGTTTTTCGAAGTAACGACGTGACTTAAGCTCCTTGAAGAGTCCCTCCTTGATGAGCTTTCGCTTTAATACCTTCATCGCCTTTTCGATGTTATGATCGACGGCAACTTCCATCGCCTCGAGCTTGATTCGCTCCTGACCTTCGCGTCCTTCTCGAAAATCCCGGCCTTCTCGGCGGGGCGAAAAGCCCTCTCTATCACGTCGCTCGCGACGTTCGCCATTTCGCTCAAATCGCCCTTCGTTTTCCCCGTTACTCATCGAATCTGCCATAACAAAAAAGCTTCCTTACTTCTGACTGATTGTCGTTCGATCTGTGTCAGTTCCTGCCTAACCGTTAAGGTTGGGTCCGGCCGCCGTTGAACGAAACGCTTCAAGTTCCAAACGCTTCAAATTCCACGGTGAGCCGTCGGATTACTTTTCCCCCAAGAGCTCGCGCCACACACCCCTTGCCTGACCTTACCACGTTCGGCCCCCTAGTATAAATATTTTTCAGATGATGTAAAGGAGTGCTCAGAGCCCTCTGGGTCCCCCGCTGTCAGGCGGCATCCCCCCGTTCAAGAACAATTACCGTTGCTTCGGGACGACACCCTATTCGGTAGGGAAATTCGACGACGCCCAGCCCCCGGGATGTGTAAACCCACGTTTCTCCCTCCCGAACCAACCCGGCTCCAAAGCGGTGATGTCGAATATTGAAGAGGACGGGTCCGATGAACGGAAGATGTACCTGACCCCCGTGAGTGTGGCCACAGAGGGCTAGGTCGAATTGGCTACGGTCACCATGAATGGCAGCGAAGGATGTGCTTCGGGAGGGGGCAAGGAGGCCGCGCTCGGCGAGAGAACCGACGTGGTCTGGGTTATGGGTAAGCAGGATCGTCGGTCCCCGGCGCTCCCGGCGAAGGCTGGGGATCTGAGGGACGCCCGTGAGGTAGTCATCCGTTCCGACAATAAGTATCGAACTTGATCCCCGCCTAATTTCAATCGCACTATTTTTCAATAATTGGGCTGGAGTATCCGCTAGTGTTGTCTCACATGCCGTGGGGTGTGCCCATCGGTCATGGTTGCCAAACACCCAGAATATGCCGTCCTTCGGGGGAGCATGAGGTATGAGTCGCGCAAGAATATGGAAAATTCGCTCGGATAGTTTTGTTCGAGACTGGATAGAGGTGAGTGAAGGTGAGCGGGTTGGTTGCAGGAGGAGTCCGAGTGCCGACTCAGCGATCCAGATGTAATCACCCCCTAGAAGAAGGAGATCGACCCGAGCGGATAAAACTGAGGCAAAGGCCGTTGAGATAAAATCGGCACTGATGGCAACACCTAAATGAAGGTCTGTAAGGAATCCGATTCGATATCCGTGCAGATCGGCGGGAAGGTCTCGGACGGGGATGGAAAGCTCAACGAGTTCTAGGTCTTCGGTGACATCGAGAGACCGCGCGGCCGAAATCCCACTCCAGCCTACTCCACCGATGGCGGTCGCTGCGCCGAGGGAGAGCCCTCCCGTGATAAAATGGCGGCGAGTGAGTGTCATGAAGTGAAGGGGTAAGGATAGAACCCAAAAGTTAGTGGACCACAGGATTATACGGCACCCTGCTCACAAAGGGGAGGTCGCGGATTGTTAGGACCTTTTTGGCATGATTGGGGAACTATTTGCGATTTTTGCGCCTCGATGCGGCGGCGAAGGCTCGGTCTCGCCGCACGGCAGTTGCCCATCCCCCCTCAGTAATCCACGCCTGCAGCATCGACGAATCGGGATGATTCGCCTCAAGTGCCCGGAATTGGGGGCCATGCCAAAGCCTGGCACCATTCCTGGTTTCAACCTCTCTACCAATCACTGCGTGACACATTTCGTGATAGAGCAGTGGTGAAAGGTACCTCTCATATTCAGGGCGAGCAAGCTCGCGCGCAACCCGCACCCGTTTGCCAATAATGTCGCACGAAGCGAGCACCCGTTTTTGGGGTCGGGTGCTCCAGAAAAGGTTGTACTGGGCCAAAATCTCGTGGCCAGGAAAAAACTGTTGGTGAAGCTTGGCCCAGATCGCGAGCAGCTCGCGAGGCGATGGTGTCGAGAGGCTACGAGGCCTCTGATTGGGGGAATGGGCGCCATCCAAGCGGAGTTGGAAATGTTGGGGTTCGCTTTTGGGGACCTCAACCCAACCGCCATTCTCGAGGTCTGTTCCGCGAGCTAAATTATTGAAACGAGCACTTAAGTTTCGCCGATCCTCCTCGCAATTAGTCAGCGTTCTTTTTTGAGCCCGCGGAGTGGTGGCAGGGCAAGAATCCGGGGAATTAAAGTCGTTAGGAGCGTCTCTGCGTAGTGTTGAACTCATAAACTCTCTTCTCCCAGAATCACGGTCTGCAGCTACAAAGATGGTAGAACTAATGGTGCCCTTCAGGTTTTCGGATGCGATAACGGAGTTCGAACCGAGCGGCAGGGATCGCGCATCTTAACGAGAGAATTTTTTGCCCAAGATCTCCCCGAAAGGATTTCGTCAAAAAAGGGGCCCTTCGTTTCAGAGGCCCAAGCCGAACGATCCTTCCCCCGTGAGGCCGAATAATGATGAGAGAACAGGTGTTAGCGCAGTTATCCGAATCTGTCCATCTTCTAGAGATGGTGGAGAATCTTTTAATCCCCCCGGAGGGGGGGGCAGTTAATGAGACAGTTCTCAGGGGGATGCGGATCACCCTTCGAAATGTCCGCGAGGGTATTACCGAGAGTTTCGCGTGGCTTGCCGAGGAAGGGCTTGAAGATGAGATGCTGCGTTATGAAACCTTTCAGCAGCCTTCCCAGCTTGCACCGTCCTCCGTCATCAACGAAGTTGACGAGGGAGGTCAGTTCGAAAATTCACCCCCCTTCGTACCTGCTGCGGATAGTAAGGTCGAGTCCGTGAGCACGGTGACCGACGATGTGCAACCTCCGAACCTTGTTGAGCAAAATCATGGAACTCAGACTTCGCAAGAGGCAAGAGCGGTACTCGAATCAATCCTGCGTCCCGAGGAGAATCCCGCAAAGGTGCTGCCACAACGCCGAACGATTATGAGCAAGCTCTCACTCGGGTCTGCTTTTAAAGAGATATCCCGGGGAAGTGCGGGGGGCGCTTTCCTTTCCGCCACTTCGGGCTCGAGGGCTCCATTAAAACCCCTTTGCGATGATTCTCCCTTTATCCTCGATGCCATCGAGCGTATCGTCGAATAAGATCCTCTTCCTTAGGGAGGGGGCGTCAAAAATCGTCGCCGACCAGATCTATTCCAACGAGCCCTGTTACCAGGTCACCTACCTCAAGCGGATCGATTCCCACATCGATGCCCAGAATTAGTAGCTGGAAACCTATGCCGACCTCTGACGGCGAGTAGTCGGGCTCATAACCTGTCTTAAACGACGCCTCGGCGACACTGAGAGATACTCCAGAGTACGCCTCGAGCCCGATCGGAGAGCGAGGGGTGGTTCGTTGGCGAGGGCCGGGAAGGCCGGCATAGACCGAAAGGTAGGACCCTAACCCTGCCCGGATGAACTTTGTCGCACGCGCGTCAATCGCTGCTCCGGGACCAACTCTCAAACGTGCCCGTACGAGGTCGGTGACATCGAGGAATCGGTTCGGCAGATACCAAAGCACCCGATGAGCGAATGAATGCTCCTCCTCCCTCTCTTCTTCCTCGTCTCTTAGGTATTTATCCTCCCGTTTTTTCGTATGGGTCAACGCGTCTTCAGAGGCCATCTCATGGTCAATTAGCTCGCTTTCTTCTCTGGATTCCTCAGCTAAGCCCCGAGATTGTGGGGCGAAAAGGAGGAGCGTTGCGACGATGAAGAGGGCTAGGTAAGGAGTGATTATTCGACGGGTCAGGAGGGGAGGGGTATTTTTCACGAAATTTGTCTCGAAGTGTGGGAGGGAGTGGATGCTGAAAACGAGAAGGGGAGGGTATCAGCTTAAGGCGGGAAGCGGCAACATGAAGGTGGCTTTGCCGAGCCATATCCCCCTTGCTGTTGATCCGGGTCCTTGAGAGTATGGAAGATTAAGAGAGGTCGACGCGGTAAGGCAATGCTGATGGCCGGAGACGGCTGAGGTGAAAGTAGCGATTGGATGCGATTTAAAAGATTCGGAGGACCGATGCTCGATATTATCAGCGACTCCAAGGCGGCGATGCTTGCGATTATTTGGCTCTTTTGCGGAGCAATTTCTTATATGGCCTGGCAAGACATTTCGCGTCATTCGGTCCGTCTCGTTCGGACGGAGAAGTTTGACGAGCGGCTTGCGAATGGGCGAATGTTACAAATTCTCCACGGTGATGTGGACCTCGGTGCGCGAGCCTTAGAGCAGCGTCGGCGGAGAGACAAGGACGCTCAGGATCGGGCGGAGTCCTATCACGGATTCAAGCGCTATTTGGGAGCGATGATGCCGTAACTCGGGCTCTCATTGATGAATCATTTTCGTGGCGAATATCTCTCGGTTTTGAACGGCAGGGTAGTATGAGTTCAGGTTTGTTCGTCAGCAAAGGTGTGCCTGGTTTTGAGAAGGCTGAGCTTCTTCGGGAGCTCGGAGAACTTGGCATCGTGCCCTCTGTTCGTCAACTAGATCAGCTGTCAGAGTTAGGTTCACGGCTTTATGAGAAGAATGCCACTCTTAATCTCACCCGAATCCCCGAGGGGGAGTTTATCGAAAAACACATTCTTGATTCCCTGGCCGTGGTCATGGCGGTGCCCATTAAGGGGGCAATTCGTCTGATCGATGTTGGCACAGGGGCGGGCTTCCCAGCACTTCCGCTCGCTATTTGTTTTCCGACTATCGAAGTTACTGCTCTCGATGCGACGAGAAAAAAACTTGACTTTGTATCTGAAGTTGCGAGGGGAATCGGGCTCACAAATCTGACCGTGGTCCACGGGCGTGCCGAGGAGATTCAATACGATACATCCCATGCACGAGGGTATCAGATGGCGGTTGCCCGTGCGGTAGCCCCTCTTGCGCGATTAGCTCCGTGGCTTTTGCCATTCGTTGCACCGGGCGGGGTAGCTGTCGCACTCAAGGGGTCTTCGGTCGCAGATGAGATGAAGGACTATCGAATTTCGGTTAATAAAGGGTCTCAGAAGGGACAGGTAAAGAACAGATGGCCTGATCCAGAGGTGGTATCTCTATCGCCTTCACGTACCGTCGTCACCTGGAGATTCTCCGGAGAGACGAGATTTCCCCGAGAAAAGAATTAGGGAGGGTCCAGGAAGACCCCTCAAGCGGGTTGCTTATTTCTCAAGAGTTGCTTGTTTCTCGAGGGTTGCTTGTTTCTCGCACTCGAACGTGTTCTCGATGTGGTGGGCGGTACAAGATTTGAACTTGTGACCCCTGCCGTGTGAAGGCAGTGCTCTACCGCTGAGCTAACCGCCCATCGTTTAGGAGACTACTGGTTTTGAGTCAACGCGTCAATTATTCCGCCTATCGCTAGCACCTGGGCGTGGACGCCTTTTTTCTTAAAAATTAATCGAAACTTTTTTCTCTCTCGGTCGAGAATGAGACAGGTGTCTTTTGCACAGGGGCGCTGCTGGGTGCCCGCTGGTTTCTTGATGAATTTCGAATGGCCTTCTGTATTCCACTCCCAATCCCGCAGCGCTTGCCATTGCCACCACCTTGTCGGTGCGATGAGTTTCGAGCGCGAATTCGGGCTCAACGGGGACGAGTAACCCGGCGATCTATTATGCAGATAATTGATCGTGTCGAGGGTGTAATTGCGGAGCATGAGGAGCTATTTCATTCGGTAATTGAGGAATCGTTAACGGCCCTTGTTGTAGAAGGGGTGCGCTCTGTACTCGAGGAATTAAACGGTGAAGTTCCAGAGATGGTGGCCCGAATTTTGGCTCGGCAAGCGGAGCAGTTTGTTGATTCAGTTGTTCGGCGGGAGCAGGGCGTTGCAGTTCATGTCCATCCCGCCGAGCGGCCAATGGTCCAGAAAAACGTTACCGCTGGTTCATCGTGGCAGTGGGTTGATGATCCAGGGTGCTCGCGGGGTGAATTGAGATTAGAGCTTGGCTCAGGGACGGTGTTAATCCGTTGGGGTACCCTAATAGGAACTCCGATAGAGTTGTGGAGGGAACGAGGTAGTGAGGGTAAATAAGGGCGACGATAGTGTCACTGATACGGTTTTAGGCCAAGTTTCCAGTCTGACGGACGCTGTGTGGCGCCGAGCACATAGTATCCTTTTCCACGCTCCAGCAATAATGATTGAGGGGAAAGTCTGGGGCATTCGGGGCGATATGGTAATTGCGACGATACCGATTGCGTCGATAGGACGGAAGGTCGTCATCGAGCGGAAGGCTGGCCCTCCGGTGGCCTGTCTCATCGTTGGCGCTGAGGGGAAGCATGTCTTTTTGAGTCCGTTTGATGAACTGGTGGGAGTGGAAATTGGAGCAGTGGTACGGGTCATCGGGCAGAGCAAGGGGATGCCGACGAAACTTCTCGGAACTCACCGCATGATTGATGCGATGGGCGTTGACCTCATGCCGGTGTCAAAACCGGGTCAGGAGCGGATAGTGGAAGTTTCGCCGCGATGGCGACTCTACGATAGAGAGAAAGGATCGGAATCGTTGAGTATGAGCGGCAGTCCGTTGCCTCTTATGCCTGACAATTCAGAGAAGGGGGGGAGGGGTCCAAAAAGATTTGAGACGGGGATACGGTCGATCGATGCGCTGTTACCACTGGCCGAGGGGCAACGGGTTGCGATCATTGCGCCCCCCGGGTGTGGGAAGACATCTCTGCTTTTGCAGCTTGCAGAGCTCAGCTCTCATGATGCGCTGGTCCTTGCTCTCGTGGGTGAGCGGAGGCGAGAAATTCGGGAGTTTGCCACGCGTCTCCGTGAGTGGCGCTTGCACAATGCGGGGAGTGGCGGCGGAGCTGCGCCGAAGACTATCGTAGTTGCAGAGCCGAGTGATGCGTCACCGATGCGACGACTGGTGGCAGCCTTTGGAGCGGTTGATCATGCCGAGCGCCTTGCAAAGGAGGGAAAGCGGGTGGTGCTGATGATTGACTCTCTCACTCGAGTAGCCCGCGCGATGCGCGAAGTGGGGTTAATGCGGGGTGAAAAAATTGTTCGGGGTGGCTACACGGCGTCAGTTTACATCGAGCTCCCTCGGCTCCTTGAGCGGGCTGGACCCCAGGGGCGAGGCATCATAACGGCGTTCTATTCACTTCTTTCGCATGATGAGCGGGATATCGACCCCCTCAAGGAAGAGGTACTGAGCCTCCTCGATGGTCATATTGTATTAAGTGAATCGTTGGCGCGACGGGGAATTTATCCCGCGATTCATCCAACCCAATCGCTGTCGCGAATGGCGAACGCCATTGAAACACCAGAAGAGCGACAACGTCGATTGGTGTTCATTCAGGGGTGGGAGCGGCTTGAGCGGGATCGCGATACGGTTCTGCTTGGGGGGCGACCCGACCCGGAACTAAAGCGGCTGCTCAGAGCGGAATCGAGCATGGCTCAATTTTTGTTGCAGTCCGCAAAGGAGCGGGTGCCTCGAGAGGATGCCGGTTCGGCTCTTGCGCATGTGTTGTCGTTGATGGGATAGTTT
>OMIW01000099.1 GCA_900299205.1 Pseudomonadota bacterium | reverse complement strand
TTGGGGGGAAGGAGTTACCGTTACCGTGGGTGACGGGGTGGGAGTCCTTGTCGGGGTAAGAGTGGCAGTCGGAGTTGCTGTTGCAGTCGGAGTTTCCGTAGGGGTTGATGTCGGAGTTTCCGTGGGAGTCGGTGTGGGAGTTTCCGTTGGGGTCGGTGTCGGAGTTTCTGTCGGGGTCGGTGTGGGAGTTTCCGTGGGAGTCGGTGTCGGAGTTTCCGTGGGAGTAGCGGTAGGGGTAGCTGTTGGAGTTGGCGTGACCACCAGTCTTGCGGAGGGGATCGCCCCCTCGGGGATTGAGCACCCAGAGGCACTATCGAGGAGAGTTTTGTCAAAAGAAAAGGCGATGAGGGTGCTGCGTGGAAACCTTCTCCGATCAAAACCCTCTGCGAATACTCGCTCTTCAGAGAGGCGAGAGATCGGGCCCAGATATGTCCCTCGTCCGATAACAGTTGGATAGAGTGAACGGTGGGACCGGGCTAAAAAAGCCGTTGAGCGACACCAAGCTCCGACGGATGCGGATCTCGTTCGCACACTAAGGGCCAGACCGCTCGTTTTGTTAGTCCCAAAAGCTCGCCGAGAAGCCGAGGCTCCTTTTGCATTCACATCCCCGTAAACCCCTAAACGACCAACTCCGGCGCCGTTTTTTCGCGCGAATCGAATACCGCAAAGGCGGCGAACGTCGCTTGCCTCTGAGAGCGAGAGTTTACTCGTATTGATGAAGAGATCTCCCCAAGACGAGTTTCTTCGAGACCTTGGTATCCTCTGCGATCGAGGGTGCTTCGCTATGACAATGATCGTTCGTGAGGAGGTATTTTTGAGGGCAATTCCTCGAGGTTCCCTCGCTGTATCTTCGTTGCCCGCTCTCACGGCATCACGCGATCTGTCGAGCAAGTAATGCCAACCATCAACTTCAACGGATTTTGAACACTGACTATCAGAGGAAAAGGTATCCCTGAGGTCGGCGAAGGAGAGAGATATAGTTCCGTCGTTGGTGCCTATTATCGGGCGAGGAACGCCGGTGAGCATGATCGTCATACCGACCGCAGAGAGGGCAAGAATACGGCTCACAAGGGAGGTGATGTTGAGGGGGGTCATGAGGGGCCGGTGCTGAGTACTAGATACACTGGCACAGGGGGAAGCTTGAGGCTTTACCCCCAGGGACGACAGGAATCCCTATCTCGGGCAGGTGTCAGGGAGAAGATTGCCGCCTGTTGTGCCAGAGAGACTGTTGTGCCAGAGAGAGTTGAGTACGCGCAGACGCGATCAACGAGCGGGTTCGTTCGCCGTAAAGGGAAACGACACTGGGGCTTAGTAAGATTATCTGAAAGGGCTATCGATCACCGTACGGCCCTCACTAGCGGTGGCTCATAAAGAGCAACCCAAGATAGCGCTCTTTGAGAAGGCTCCTCCGCTGAGCGAGGGGATACGGGACACTCCTAGCTGTCAAATGTGCCAGAGTCAGCTCTTTCGATGCCGTCGGCTCCTTCCACCCGAAGCGCTGATGCGCCTACGGTTAGACTTGATGCCGCCGATATCCCTCGTGGCTCTTCAACGGTAACCTCGACCTTTAATTCGGAGGCAGGCCGCTGTTCGTTTGAGACAAGCCTGTAGACTCTGGCTGCATTGAGGCCTTTATCCCCCTCTTGAAGCTCATACTCGACGGTCTCACCATCTTTTAGGGTTTTGAACCCCTCTGACTGGATAACAGAGTAATGAACAAACACGTCCTTCCCACTTTTATGTTCAATGAACCCGAATCCCTTCGCATCATTGAACCACTTAACAACCCCTCGAAGCGTCTCCGACATAACATCCTACCATTCAAAAGCGACTAAACTCTCTACGTCACTCTGCCCCAGTACCTCGTGCCTGTGACGCCACCATTCTCTACGGCTACCTGACTTTTTTACCCCTGATGTATTTTTCCAGGACTTCTCTTGTACAGTTCCAAGTCGCGCACCGCTCATCGCGACGATCGCCACTGCACTTCGACAGCTCACATCAAAACTTCTCCCGATGGCTTACCGCAGGTCCCCTTTGAAAAAGACGCATTAACCACGGAGAGGGGAAATCTTCGTGAGCACCGAGCAAGCCGAGGCTCATGTGTATGATGCATCAGCTGATGGCCTTGGAGCACTCCTCCGACTATGGCTCCTTTCAGTACCTTCCGATGCTGTCCCCTCGCCGCTGATTGTTTGTTACCAACGGTAACGTAAGTCATCCATACCCTTACATATCGAGGGTGACGTCCGCCTACGAAGTTCTATTAATGCAAAGGTCGATACTAATGTCCAGCATAAATTCTTGGGGTGAGGTATTTACCCTGAGGAATTTCGCAAGGTATGCAAGCGAATGGGTTGTGTGGTTGGATAAACACGACTGAAAGGCCATTTTTAGCGATTGTGTGAGACGGAGATTTTGGAGAGGTGGTTGCAGGAGGATGCTTCACCCCGTACTTTGCTCCTGATGTCGAGAATGTCTCGTCGGGGATAATTTGCCCGGCATGGGGTTGATAGCAACGTGGGAGAAGTGGGGTGAAAACAACGAGAGGAGATGGCCTTGGGTGGATTGTGGTGACTGACCAGAGCTTGCTGGTGCAGTTCGCCTCCGAAGAGGCTTTAAAGTGGCTTGGAGGAGAGCAATCCGGAACTGCTGAAAGGTCAGGGATTCGATTATCTCTCGCCATTCCAGAGCTGGCCGAGGCGATTTTAAGTGCAAATCGAGCTGACTTTCCGATTAACTGCACGATTCACCCTGTCGAGTTATCGAAATCCCCTATTGAACTGACTGTTCGCCGACTTGGAGGCACAATTTCTGGCTTCTGTTGCTATCGGGCGGAAAGTGAAGTTGTTGCTCGAGGAGCGAGAGGTGAGGGTTCGCGAGTTCATAATGAGCCTACAAGTCCGTCTCGGGTGAGCCTTCTCGAGCGGGTAACGACGGGAGTCGTGCACGATCTGAATAACGGGGTCACTGGAATCCTGGGACACGTTGCCTATTTGAGGATGATACTAGCGGAGCAAGGAGCGCATCGCGAGTCGCTTCACGCAATCGAGAGAGGAGCGCGTCAGGTCGGTGTACTGATCGCCAATCTCGGTTATATCGCGCAACCGAGGGAGTGTCTTTCGCTCGATCCCAGTGATGCTCGAGTACTCATTCGTCAGGCGACTGGCTTGATGGAGTCGGTGCTCCCCCGCGGAGTTGTGATTGAGGTCGATCTCCCCTCGAATCCTCTCTGGATAGGAGGTCAAGATAGACGAATTGCTGAATATCCGTTATACTTTTGCCTTGGTCTTGGCGGATCGGGGATGAAGGTGAGAATGCTAACGCTCTCGCTCATCAGTCCAGGAATAGATCCTATAGTCGAGGGGGAATTGGGAGAACCCTCCACTGACATGAGGTTGTTGGTGAGAGTTCGATGTTGCGGGTGGGATGTTCGATGGCCGGATTGGATTGCGAGCCTTGTCGATTCGCTCACTCCTCGGTCACAGTCAGCTGTTAACCTCTCCGGCGGAGTGTCTGTTTCAGTAACAGAAATGATCCCTGGGGCAATGGGAGGGGGCGACGGTGAGTTCGCGGTCACCTTTCTATTTTCGGGGTGCGTGCCGGATGCGGCTCTGTCTCTGGGAGGGTTTTCGAGCGTCCCCGAGGGGAGTGTCAGAGAGGGCCACCTCCTCGGTCGACGTCCGCAGCTGGATGTATCAGTGATGGGAACAGTCGGGAGGCGCGAACGCATTCTCGTCATGGATGATGATCGGGCGGTTCGAGATGTCGTTGCTCTCGGACTCGAGCAGCTTGGCTATTCAGTCACGGCAGTTGATTCGGGAGAGGCAGCGATTGCGGCATGTCAGAGCGGAGTTCCTTTTGATTTGGTCCTCCTCGATATGGTGCTACCGAATGTCACGGGTGACAAAGTTTTCTCGGAGATTCGTTCTATTCACCCCTGCATGAAAATCCTCGTAATGAGTGGATTCAGCCGAGCCACTCAGGTGGAGGAACTTCTCAATTCGGGGAGGAGTGTGTTTCTGCAAAAGCCGTTCACTTTGGAGGAACTTGGGTCGCGAGTGCGTGAGTGTCTGGATGGCGACTAGTGCTTTTTCAGGAAAATGAACCAGTAAGGTAGTTAGTTATTCTCATATGGCCTTTTCGTTTGACGGTATGATACCCGCTTATTCAATTCGTGACCTGCGAGTCGCTCCCGGTCTTGTGTTGGCTCCCATGAGTGGAGTGACCTGCTCGGCGTTCCGCCAGCTTCTCCGTGAGCTAAATCCAGGGGCTCTTGGGTTGGTCGTTAGTGAGTTCATCTCTGTTGAGGGTTTAACCCGGGAGGGGCGACGGAGCCTTGAGATGATGCGGTTCGCTGAGATGGAGCGACCGGTGGGGATTCAGATTTTCGGTTATGATATCAACCGAATGCGGGATGCAGCTAAGATGGTTGAGCAGGCCGGAGCAGACCTCGTTGATATTAATTGTGGGTGTCCCGCTCCGAAGGTCGTTCGTCGTGGTGGGGGGTGTGAATTAATGAGACAACCGCTCCACCTCGGGGCGATGCTCCGAGAAGTAAGAAAGGCGGTCTCAATTCCGCTTACCATAAAGATGCGTTCGGGGTGGGATGATGGCTCGCGAAATGCCCCCGAAATTGCTCGAATCGCTGAGAGTGAGGGGGTTGAGGGAGTTACGGTGCATGGACGCACCCGGGCCGCATTATACCGCGGAAGTGCTGATTATGAGATTGTGCGTCAGGTTGTTGAGACGGTGCGAATCCCGGTGTGTGGGAGCGGTGATGTGTGTGATGCGGCGTCGGCTGCTGAGCGGCTCCAATCGGGGGTTGTCGGGCTCTACGTCGGTCGCGCCGCTATCTTTAATCCCCTAGTGTTTACCGATATCGTCACGGGGCAGCCGTGCGGACTGCGGCAGGACCCGGAAAGAATGGTGAGGGTCCTTTTGCGATATCGCGATCTCTTACTCGGGAGTGGTCGTCCCACCTTGTCGGTCGTGGGAAGGCTCAAACAGCTCGCCTCACAGATGGCAAAGGGATATTCATGGTCAAAAACGTTCTGCCGGGCGCAAGGATTAGCGGAACAAGAGGAGGTGCTGGCGCGGGTTTTGGATGGGAGTTTCGGGAGTGAGGAGGTATCCAGATTAGGTGATATCATCGGTGAAGAAGAGACTCGCGAGAGGCTGTGTGGCTGAATTAGTTCCCCATACGCCATCCTCGATTGTCGTGGAGAATCTGTGGGTTGATTTTCAGCTGGGCCCTGTGCTTCGGGGAGTTTCGTGCTCATTCGGTATGGGTGAATCGTGGGGTCTGATAGGACCGAGTGGTTCAGGGAAGAGTGTCTTACTCAAAACGATAGCGGGAATCGTCTCCCCCTCATCGGGTTCGGTTGCTTTATCGACGAAGCATAACGGCAAAGTTCTCCTTGCCTTGATGTTTCAGGAGGGAGCGCTCTTTGATTCCCTCTCCGTGTTTGACAATGTTGCATTTCCGCTGGTCGGAGGTAACGTCCCCATTCGGCGGGTGGGGCGAAGTAAGGGGG
>OMIW01000098.1 GCA_900299205.1 Pseudomonadota bacterium | reverse complement strand
GGGCCTCCCCTCTCATACTCAATCTCGAACTCCTCCCAATACTACGTCATCGGATAGTCCTCGCTAAGCGAAGTCTCCCTTCGTACGGCACCTAAGCTCTCTGGGCTGTTGTGCTCTGCTGGAACGGAGCTCCGCACTCGCCCTGCCATCCTTCCCTACAAGTAGTAAAACGCCCTCCGACGACTTGGCAACCAACTCAAATCGGTCGCTCATCCCTTCTCAGCATGGGTCTCGACGCTCAGCCGAATGTTCAACTTCTCCTCGAAACGTCTCCTCGAGGGCACGGATGACCGAAAAGCGGGGGGTGTATCCCAGTCGCGCACGCGCTCGTGAAATGTCAAAGTAGTGATCGGTGCTCATCTCCTTGACCAAAAACGTGGTCAAAGGGGGTTCGGGATGGCTTGGAAGCAGTCGACTGATTCCTTCAACGACTGCCGCAATACCAAAGGCAATTCTGGCATCTACTCTTCGGGTTAATCGAGCGATCCCAGCACGCGACAGAACTTCATCAATGAACGCCCACAGCCCGACTGGCTCTCCCTGTGAAATGAAAAACGCTTCTCCTGAAAGGGACGGATCAGACTCGAGGGCCTCAAGCGCGCACAAATGCGCCGCGACACAATCATCGATGTAACTCACATCAACGAGGTTCGTTCCTCGCCCGATGATCGGAAGCCGACCTTTGCGGGCACGGTCAAGAATCGTCGGAATCAGATTGGTATCACCGGGGCCAAAGATGAGGTGCGGGCGGAGCGACAAGGTCTTTACAACCCCTGAAACTCCCCGTGCTCGGACCTCCTTTTCCGCGGTCGCCTTCGTCTCCGGATACCAGGCCCGGTATCGGGTCGGATAGGGAATGCTTTCATCAACTCCCCTCAGGTCCTGATCTCCCGCAACCACGCTCGGGGAGCTGGTAAAGATAAAATAAGGGCAACCCGCGCGCTCACACGCGTCGAGAAGTTGACGGGTAGCAAATACATTTGCTCGGAAAAAATCGTCGTATGCTCCCCACATCTCAACGTGGGCTGCAGTGTGGAACACGGCGTGAACCCCGGCAAGTAACTCCGCGAGCGGAAGCCCCTCCGCAGTAAGATCGCACCGATATGAGCGGATCCCTTCATGCTCGAGGTCGAGAACCGCGCGTCGTGATATCGACAAGACATCAAATCCTGCTCGGTGTAATGCCCGACAGAGAGCTTTTCCGACGAAGCCACTTCCACCCGTCACTACTACGCGTTTGAGGTTAGTGGATTGGTCGCCGTTCCCCTTCACCACCCCCTCCTTGACAATTTCCAAACGATTTCGTTCCTCGATGCAACCAACTGCTCTAAAAAACGAGATGGAGAAAGATTAAGGCCGCTGCTGTTGGGCCCATGTACTGAGTTTATCTCGGAAAATTTTCGCATTGTGCCGACCATCTACCGGAAATGAAGGATGAATGAACACTGCTGAAATATCGCCAGTCAAAGGGTTTCCTCGCAACGCATCTCGAACGCGCTCGGAAAGCTCTCGCCGACGGTCGTCGTTTGTAACCACTGCGCAGTCGCGAGGCTCGATAACTACTCCCGCCCCTCTCTCACCAAGCGAGACCAATGCACTCCTCTCGACGCCCTCGAGGGCATTTACGATCCGCTCAACCGGAATCGGGCACAACAGAGTCTTTGTTTGAACGACATGGGCAAGTCGTCCACAAAAATAGACCATTCCCGAGGGAGCTATGTACCCCACGTCTCCGAGCGCATGCCATTGCACCCCATTTTCATACCGCTTTGAACCCGTGTCGCCCGAGCCGTGAAGATATCCGACGCTCACCGTCGAACCAGCGACCCAGAGTTCGCCGATTTCACCAGGCGCGCAATCGCCACCCCACGCATCAGGGCTGGACGCCGTCCCGAGAGGCTTTATTCGGAGCGACAATCCCGGTATCGGCAAACCTATCGGAACTCCGTACTGTCCATCGAGTGAGTACTCGAGCGCCTCATGGTCCCGCCGGACCGCGAAACGTTCGGCTGCGGAGATGACCGAAACCGGAAGTGCCTCGGTCGCACCGTATGGCACCGTGACCTTGCCTGCAGGAACGACCCCCTGGACCTGCGAGAGCACCCCGTCAGCGACCGGAGCTCCTGCCAGTAGGACCCGTTTAAGGGAGCGAAACGACCGCCCCTCCCGAGCAGCCCACGCCGCGATCTTTCCCCATACCGTCGGAGACCCGAACGAGGAGGTTACGCCGAAGCGGTCAATGACATCACCAAGCTGAGCCGGATCGCAGGAGAGTGGCGCACTTGGATCAATGGGCGGTATCACCGCAGTCATCCCCAGCGATATATCGAAGAGGGAGAAGATTGGAAGTATCGGAAGATCAACGTCTTCGGAGGAGAAGCCAAATACCGAGCGGAAACACGCCAGCTGAGAATTGAGCATTTCAGGAGTAAAGAGCACCCCCTTTGGAACTCCGGTGCCTCCCGAGGTGTAGGCGATCATCTCAATCCCAGAACGCTCGACCTCCGTGCTTTCCGATGCCTCGAACTGGGCCTGAAATACCCCCGAGGTACCGGGTAATGGCAAAATATCCGAGACGATGCAATGATACCGAACGGTTTGGAATTGGCGGAACCAGAGAGCGCGCAGTGGAAGCACCCTACTTTCAGAGATGACTCCTATCACCCCTGCATCATCAATGCATCGTTTCAGGTTGTCCGCTCCCACTCCCGGATCAACAAATACCGGGATACCGCCATTGCCGAGGATGGCGAGGGTAAAAGACAAGAACTCAACTCCAGGGCTCACCAACATTAACACTCGATCGCCAGGAACCATCCCCCGCGCCGAAAGACCCCGCCGATATTGCTGAACCAATCGCCAGAGCGCACGGAAACTGGCCGCCTGCGGTTGAGAGACACTTCCATTTACCTCTCGAGCGGGCACAATCACCGCTGCCTTTTCCGGCGTAGCAGCCACCGCCGCTCGGACCGCCCCATATATGGTGCTCTGCTGCGGTGCCCGTTGTGGCACTGTTGCTTTTCGGGTGAGAAAATCTCGTACCGCCGCTCCGACTCTTTCCGGCTCATCTTCGAGCACCAGATGGGATGCATGAGGCAGCTCATCAATATCCGCTCGGGGAAAATATCCCCGCATCTTGCGGAGGAAGCCGGGGTGGAAGCAGGGATCCTTTAGCCCCCACATCACCTTCACCGGCTTTTCTGCCAACTGCTTGAGCCCATCCTCAAGATTGAGCTTTTGACCGAACGAGGGGTGAGCGGAAAAGAAAGGGATATCAGAGACAAAATCCCAGATTGCCTGCCGAGAGAGTACCGTTTCGTAGGGTGCGAGATACCCCCTCTTTGCCTCAGCTGAGAGAGGATGGTACGCCCCTATCGAGGTGGTCAATCGAAGGAAGGTCTTGGTGTATTTGGTGAGGATTTCTCCGAGAAATGGCGATGCTGCGAGTCGAATAATCCGGGGAAGCTCATCTATCTCACCGAGCGTCGTATTGAAATAGACAAGCTTATCAACATCGGCGACCCTTCGCTGCGCGAGAGCAGTTCCGATAGAACCTCCCCAATCGTGCATTACGAGGGAAAATCGGGAGATTCCAAGCTGCTTAAGCAGCTCGTCAAGGTGGTCAACACGGTCTTGCGCGCGAAAGGCATGTCCGGGAGTCCGCTCCGAGAGACCACAACCAATATGATCAGGAACAATGAGTCGAAAAGAATCGCGTAAGGCGCGAACAAGATGGCGGAAAAGAAAACACCACGTCGGATTTCCGTGGACCATCACGACCACCGGTCCCGAACCCTCATCAAGATAATGCATTCGGTATCCACCGACCAACCGAACCTGAGAGTTCAGCCCCTCGAGAGCATATCGAAGGCTCGGGTTGTCGACAGTGAGTGATTCGACGCTAGGACTCTGCGTGACTCCGGGAGACGCTTCTTGGTCGAATCGTTCATCTCCCGCCTGACGAGCCCCTTTGACCCGAGACGATGCGGCCTTGCCCGCACGACGTTTTTTCGTTTCAGAGACCTCAGACACGCCTCCCCCTTTACTCACTTCTCTTGAGCTACCCCCTAAGTCGCGAGAGACCTCTCTCCCAGCTCCAGCCCTTGTTACGTCGCTCTTTCGGGCTACCACTCAACCCCCCAAAAGAGCGAATTCAACCCACTTCCGAAACCGGTGCATACGACCTTATCCCCTTTTTGAATACCGCGCGCCTTCCCCCCGAGTACAAGAGCCGCCGGCAGGGCCGCCGAGATCATATTGCCGTACTCCTGATAAATCGAGAATTCTTTGTGAAAGTCGAGACCTAGCTCCTTATAGAAAGCCTCATTAACCTGCTTTCCAACCTGGTGACAAAAAACATGTTTCACATCATCACGCGACCAGCCGAGGATTTCTGAGGTCATCGGCCACGTTTGTCCCCCTACTTTGGCTGCCGCCGATATTAACTTGCTCGACTCCGTATGCATGAGGGGCTGACTTGGAAAAAGTTCCTCAAGGGTTCCCGTAACACAGAAGTCCCCGTTGCCGGTGCATAGGTCGGTATGCTCAGTAGCCGAGAGCCCTGCCCCTCCAAGGAACCGATGCCCATCCCCGGTGCTGTAACGTTCGTGACACACTCCGAAAACGACTGCTCCCGAACCCAGAGTGAATACCGGGACCACTTTGAGGAGGTCCTCACGCGAAATACGATCAATTTCACGCCGCAACATCCGAGAATTGGATTCCACGATCAGACTCGGCACTTCGGGCGATACAACTAAAGCTGCACGAGCGACTCCCGACTCTATCATCGTTGATGCGAGCATCAATCCATTTGAGAATCCGATACAGGCGTTCGTCACATCAAAAGCCATCACTCTCGGTGAGAGGCCCAGCTTTTTGTGGATAATGCAGGCCGTCGATGGCTCAAATAAATCCCGACTAACTGAGCAGCTGATCAGCACATCGACCTTATCTATCGGAAAGTTGCCATCACTCAGCAACCGTTCAATCGCCTCCACCCCCACATCGCTCGGCAGCGTCTCTCGACTCCACATGTATCGAGAGGAAACGCCAGAGAGCCTTTCCAGGGTCCCTTTGGGTATGCCGAATCGTTCGTAAACCTCGATTATTTCGTCCTCAATCTCAGCGGAAGTCACCTTCGTCGGGGGCTGAACGAATTCACACTTATCGACAACCACCTGAGAATATTGAAATGCGACCATGTTCCGCCTGTTTCAAAAAGAGCTATTCTACCGAGCGAGGGATGACTCCTCACGATTCTCGTCCAAGAAAGCCTTATAGTATATCGAAGCTCCGCCGCCAAATCCAATTCGATAGCAACCCACGATGCGACTCAAAAAGGAATGTCCTCGAACGAAAAGGATTCAAGAAAAGTAAGAGTGG
>OMIW01000097.1 GCA_900299205.1 Pseudomonadota bacterium | reverse complement strand
TGTCGAGCGGATCGCTGTTGAGCTCCGGCACCTCCAGCGAACCGAGGTACGGGAGGTTGAAGAGGGGTTTTCGAAAGGGCAGAAGGGCTCATCGGCGATGCCTCATAAGAAAAATCCGATATCAGCGGAAAATATCACCGGTCTCGCGCGGCTGCTTCGGGGGTACGCTCATGCCACGATAGAGAACGTCCCTTTGTGGCACGAGCGGGATATCAGCCATAGCTCGGTCGAGCGGGTTGTAGCTCCTGATAGCTGCACTGTCGCGCACTACATGCTTCATCGATTGCACGGGTTGATAGCGGGCCTTCAGGTATTCCCTGAGAGGATGCAAACTAACCTTGAGTTACTGAGGGGAACCATCTTTTCAGGGTCAGTCCTGATAGCGCTCGCCGATGCCGGCATCTCGCGCGAAGATGCGTATCGGCTCGTGCAGCGTCACGCGCATGACGCTATCCATGAGGGGGTCAATGCACCAAGTTTTCAGGAGAGACTTCTCGGCGATGCAACGGCGCTCCAAGCGCTTGGGCGAGAGCGGATTGAGGATATATTCGACATTCGGCGACACACCCGTTCGGTGGAGGTTATTTTTGGGCGGGTGTTGATGAGTGCACGCTCCGAGGGATAGCGTGATCTCGCCGGATACTGGGGGGGCGTAGCCTCGGAAAAGGGGTGGTCGTCAAGGTACCGCTGGGGTCGTAAGGACCGCCTTCGTGACCGCCGCCACATCGGCGAGCGTGTTATAATGTCGCTGGTGCTGCGCTCGTTCAGTATCGAGCGATTTTTCGATGATGCGCTCGACCCCCTTTTGTCCCCCAACCGGCAATCGCTCGTCACCCGATAACCACCCCGTCCCAACTGCGAACGTGCAAAGAGATTCTTCGTGGTGCAGCCCCCCGTGTTGCCCTTTGAGGGGCCCACCGAAGGCGTAGCCTTTATCTCCGTTCGCCAACAAAATGATGTCGCCACTCTCCGGTACCGCAAGGTCGCCAATTCGGTTGGCCGGTTCACTGTACGAAGCAAATTGGGGCTCCGCAAAGAACTCAGGGAGTGGGACCAGCACCCCGCTCGGGGAGACTCCTCGATACGGGGCGCGCCACCCGTGGGCCGCCGTATTTCGAACCAGGACCGCCGAGAAGGCATCGGGGGCGACTGGCACATCAGCGGAGCCCCCTCCCGCCGCTCCCGCTAATGTCAGCGCGAGGGGGAGTACCCGAGCTTCAAACGATGGTGGTTCGTGCCATGGGGTAGCTCGGTCGCGCAGATAGAGGTGAGCGAGACCCCCGTTCGGGGTGCAGATGACCTCGGAACGCCCCTCAGTCGCGGGGAATCGGTGCAATCGTCCCCCACCCGAGGTGAGCATCTCGCAAAAGTCGCGGTGCGGCTTCGTGAAGGGGTTACCAATTCGCAGAGCGTGGCGCTCATCGGGAGTGACCGCGATCTGTCCGTGGTCTGACATCACGATAAAGGTGGAATTGTTCCGATAGCCGTGGTTGGCAAGAATGGTGAGTGCTTCCCCCACGAGCGGGTCTATTACCCGCATAAGATATTCGCCCTGAGCCTGTGGCCCTTTCAGGTGCGAGGTCATATCAAGACCCATAAAGTACAAGAGCAGCAAGTGGGGAGGCGGAGCGGTGCAGCTAAGCATTCCTCGCAAACGCTCGACCATTCGACGATCAAACGCTTCGGGTGATAATCCCCACATCGACCCACCCCGCTTGAACCGTGCAAGATCAATCAGGCTCGGCCGCACCCATGCAGACGAGCCGCGTCCATACATGAAGTGAATAGCCGCACTGGTGAGGCCCCCGGAGGCGGCCGATTGGAAGATGGTGGGGAGATCGGAAGGCATGAGCCGATCGGCAAGGCCCCCTATGAGCCGAGGGGAGGGGGGGAAGGAACTCGAGCCAGAGATCGACACCGTATCAACCCCGATGACGCGCCGGAACACCCCCACTGCATCGTCATATGACAACGAATCTCCGACATCGAGCCCGTAGTGACGCGGCTTCCCGTGAGAGTTCGTCCCCAGACGATCAAAAAACTGATTCCCCACCACCCGATGCCGACTCGGCGACGCACCCGTGAGGAAGGAACCCTGACAGGTGAAGGTGGTTGATGGGGCGGGAGAGATCAGGGGAAAAGCGATTGGGGGGGAAGCAGGGGACGGAACGAGGATAGAGGCGAGGTGGGGAAGAACGCCCGAAGCGAGGCCATCGGCGAGGACGGTGGGTTTCAGGCCGTCGATGTTGAGGATGATGAGGTTTGGCATTGGGGAGGATTCTGCGAACATTCCACCAGCGCGGCATCTCACGACCTTCTGGTGCTCTGTAACGGTCTTAGCTCGTCGGGAAAGGAGGTGCCGGCCTTGATTGCCTCCACGATAGCCCGCAGATTATGGTCGTCTGATTGCCCTAGGTCAATGACAACGATCTCAGAGAGTCTGTGTATGTATTTGGAGCCATCAGAGTTCTCCTGCATGGTTACCCCATAGGGCAGACCCTTTGAATTCCTGAACGACCGACGTTCGCCGAGTGTTTCGTTCTTGCCGAAGGAGCTACTTTTGATATCGAGGTCAACGGACCTTCCGTCTTCGAGATAAATTCGAACATCGACCCCATGTTTATCGGCGGTCGAAAATTGCGCTGTCCAAAGGTAATCCCTGATCAGACCCTGGTCCTTGAGGGTTTTGAGGAGCGATTCCGCATAATCCTCGGTTTTTTGACCCGCTACTTCTGAGTCGTAAAGATTCGATAATTCTTCTAGAATCCTCTCTTTACCTCGGAGAAAACCGGTGGTTATGACATTTTGAAAATGAGAAGGCAGAGCTAAGATTTCGTCGACCCGAGGTACCCATTTCGAGAGTTCTTCACTGTTATGACGAAAGTCTCCCGATATACTTCCCAACATTTTTTTTACATTGTTCACCAATGCGAATAATTCATCCTCGTTGAATTTTCGTATCTCTAGCTGTTCCCCTGTCTGGTAATGAGTGATTCTGTCGTGAAGAAATTGCGATTCGGGTACTTGAAGCATTCGGTTGACGAGGTACTCCGCGGATTTGCGGGAATGCTGAGGATCAGAGGAGGATACCCTATACCGCCCTCGGTCAGATGATTGGCTCTCGAAAATATCTTCGAGAGAATTGAGAGCATTCAAGATTTGTGCGTGTGCGAATGTTGTGTGGCCAGACGAGCAGAAATCGAACCTTTTACGGAGCTCGTGGATACCTGCGTCTCCCATGAGCATGAGCGCCTCGGGTTGTGCGTGCTCGATTATAGGCCAAGATGAAGACGGCTGTGGCCTCGTAACGAGAAGAGCCTCGAGAAATATAGCGACTGTTTCGGGCTCACCCCCGCTAAGGCAACGTCTAAATAAACCCGGAGTCTTAAGAACAAACGATAGGTCGGTAGTGGCTGCAAAAGCCCGCATTTCCTCGGGACCTTGCTCGAGAATATCGACAAGTTGCTCGACAGTCTCCAACTCGGTATTCGGCGTGAGGCCAGTATTTGTTCTCTTGGCGACTGAAGGAGCTGATGGAGTTCTGACGCTCTGCGACTCCGCAGAATCATTAAAAGAGGGCGCTGAGGGGAAATTCGCCGATTCTGAAGGGATTGGGGAAACTGGCCCTCGGAGAGAGATTTCATTGATGGAGGTATCCGAGGTGTCATTCCTCATGAATTCCTTGATGGATGCGAACCCTTCCGCGATAGCTCTTTCTCTTTGAAGGCTCACAAAGCCACTATTTAGAAGAGAGGCCGCACCCTCTATGACACAGTTGCGCAGCATCTCAAAATCATCAGAGGCATTAGATACGGCGGATCTCACTGTTTTTGCCAATTGGCGTTGATCGCTCGGCTGGAAACTGAGGTTGTCTCCAAACCCCACCAAAAGAGAGGACCATTCCGTCTCGGGTCTTCTGGCCGTTATCACTTTGTCGAGCGTCTCACATGCCTGCTCAATCTGTTCTGAATCTGCTCCTTGTCCCAGCCGGAGCGACGCGAGAATCCTATCTGCCAAAATGGGGGCCTCGAGGCTTGCTAGGGCCTGAACAAATGCTTCTGATGTCTCACTGCCTATTATTGCATCCGCCATCCCCGCACGGATCAACGTATTACTATCGATGCTCAAGGCTTTCTCGATCTGGGTATAGCCGGAGTTGAGCAGTAACCCCCCGATTCTCTCAAGAGAGGTGTCCGGAAGACAAATAGGCCCTGACGGTGAGCTTCCCGTTCGTCGAATTTCGCCTGAAATACGCTGAGGTTCCCCTGGACCAAATACCATCACTCTACCCCTCCCCGCGAGCTATCCCACCGCCATACCCGTCCGGTCCCACGGGGGTGTCTTGCCT
>OMIW01000096.1 GCA_900299205.1 Pseudomonadota bacterium | reverse complement strand
GGTACAGGGGGGGACCGTTCGATTCGTCGGTGAAATGCCCGGATTTGGTCCCGTTGTCGTCATAGACCATGGGGATAGGTTCTATTCTATGTATGGGCGTCTGGGTCGGGTCGCTGTTGCGGTGGGGAACCGAGTCGAAAAGGGTGGAGAGATTGGCATTGTCGGAAAGCCAGGGGTGCGAGGGAGCAATTTCTATTTCGAATCGCGCCGCGCGGGGCACCCTGTCGATCCTGTGCGGGAACTCGGAGTGCCTTGGGGGTAGGCAGGTGGTTGCGATGTCCTCTTTGAGTGCACCCCCGAGGAGAGGGATCGTCCATCCTCGGGGGTGCAATTTCTCAGGCAACGGATACCCGATAAAATCCTGCTCCCTCTCACTTTAGTGATATTATTTTAGACGCGATTTGGGAGCCCTAATGTATCTTGCTGGAAGAGGGGCTTTTTTGGTAACTTAGGGGGTGGCTCGGTTTGATTCCAAGGGATTCGGAAAGGGACGACATGATGCGGCGGGGCGATAGGGGTACAGAGTCGGATAACGCGAACGGGCGAGATCCGTTTTTGCCATCCGATGCCCCCAGTTCCGACGTTGGCCAGTCGCCCTCTGGTCCGTTGTTCGAGGGGTCGAGAGCTGTAAACGAATTGAGAGGTTATTCCCTTGAGACGGTGATTTCCCGGTATCGTTCTCAGCGGAAAACGCTCCTCCAAGGGGTCGCCCTCGGTGCGGGTGTGGTTTTGAGTTTTGTGTACGCGATCAGTCAGGGTGCGTCAGCGGTTGTTGCCAAGGAGGATGCCAACAAGGGGATCTATCATCAGCTGAAAACCTTCACGGATGTGATTTCAATCGTCCAGAGAGACTATGTCTCGGAGGTCGATAGCAAGAAGCTAGTCGAGGGCGCAATCAGGGGAATGCTGACCTCTCTGGATCCTCACAGTGGCTATCTCGACCCTGATTTCTATCAGGATTTGCAGGCCCAAACGAAGGGTGAGTTTGGGGGGCTTGGAATCGAGATTACCTTTAAGGATGGATTACTTGTTGTTGTCGCCCCAATGGAGGACTCTCCTGCGGAGCGGGCAGGTGTCCGAGCGGGCGATGTTATCGTCAAGATTCAGGGAGAGTTTACAAAAGAGTTCTCACTCGTCGATGCGGTCAAGCGGTTGCGAGGTCCGAAAGGGACTCCAATCACCATCTCGGTGAGTCGAAAAGGGAGCTCCCAATTAATCGATCTCTCGATTGTGCGGGAGAACATATCGGTGCGCAGTATTCGCAGCCGATACCTTGAAAACGGATTTGGCTATATTCGAATCTCCCAATTCGTTGAGAAGACCGCTGATGATTTGGCTGCAGCGATCCGTAAACTCCAACGGAAGAGCGCTGATGGCGAGATTAAGGGTCTGATTATCGACGTGCGGAATAATCCCGGTGGGCTTCTCACTCAGGCGATTAAGGTGAGCGATATGTTCCTCTCTCGGGGAGTGATCGTGTATACCGATGGGCGGATGGAGAGCCAAAAACAACGATTTTATGCCCATCCTCGGGGAACGCAGCCCGAATACCCAATCGTCGTTCTGGTGAATGGGGGTTCGGCGAGTGCCTCCGAGATTATCGCGGGCGCGCTGAAAGATCATGGGCGGGCGGTCATCCTGGGAGCACCGACTTTTGGGAAGGGGTCGGTTCAGACCATCACTCCGCTCGAGAATGGCGGTGCGTTGACCCTCACGACGGCCCTTTACTATACCAAAAGTGGTCGCTCAATTCAGGCTCAGGGAATCACCCCCGATATCGAGCTCGATGTCCCGATGGTTGAGGATGAAGAGGAGGCTCCTCCTTCTCCTCGGCAGCAGGCTGAGCGATTCATCGTGCGAGAGCGGGATCTGCCGGGGGCAATCAAGAACCCATCTGGGGGGCAACAGCGTGGGGCCGAAGAGGAGCAAGGAGTCGTGCAGCCAGCATCGGTAAAGGTCCCAAAGCCCTTTGATCCTGAGCAGGCCGAGATATCTGACTGGATTGCTCGGGATAAACAATTTGCAAAGGCTCTCGAGGTGTTGCGAGGGCTGTAGCAAAAGGTAAGGCGTTCGGGAAGAGTCGGTTAATCGACGGAGCAGCCGGCGGTAAGCCGAAATTATCGGGGCGTACGGTTGACCTTTACCCTGTTTTCAGGTATCTAACCAAGGCTTCAAACGGTGAAGGCGCGTAGCTCAGTTGGTTAGAGCGCTTGCTTGACAGGCAAGAGGTCAACAGTTCGACTCTGTTCGCGCCTAGATTTGTGCAGATAATTGCCGCTATGAGGATTCGAGGGTAAAAGGCAGATGGACTTTCTGCTTGTTGAGCTCGATAAGAAGACCAGGAGATTCAAGCAATGCCGAAGATTAAGACCAACAGAATGGCGGCCAAGAAGTTTCGGGTTACCGGAAGCGGTCGTATCAAGAGAGCCCGCACGAACCGCAGTCATCTCACCTCCAAGCGCGCACCGAAGCGGATGCGGCAGCTTCGGCGCCCAGCGTTCGTCGGTCCCGAGTTGGAAAAGATGGTCCGTCGGATGCTTCCAAACGGGTAGGTCGCTCGGAGTAAGCAGGATAAGCAGATAGATTTCAGTTAAGAGGAGCCTGGTGGTCAGCCTCTCGAGGGTTTGAAGGCGGCGAGGACAGGTGGAATAGATAGGTGATTTATGCGCGTTAAACGGGGTGTAGTTCGGCGTCGTCGACATAATAAAATGCTGAAGCTGGCCAGTGGGTATCGAGGTCGCCGTAATGGTTGCTTCAAGCTGGCGAAGCTCTCGGTTGAGCACGGGTGGCGCTATGCGTACCGTGACCGAAAGGCTAAAAAGCGGGATTTCCGTTCTTTGTGGATAATGCGTATTAACGCGGCGGCACGATTGTGTGGTCTTTCCTATAGCCAATTCATGCATGGTCTGACCTTGGCTAATATCGAGCTTGACCGGAAGGCCTTGGCCGAGGTCGCAGCAACCGATGCGACCGGATTTTCCGCGATAGCTGATAGAGTTAAATCAGCATTAGCTGCCTAGGGAGGAGCGGCGGCTCCACTCGTTGGTGAGAAGGGGGGCCGTGGTGCCCCCCTTTTTGTGTGAGGCCGTTCGTCGATTGTTGCTCGACATCACCAGCCGAGAGAATTTCAAATACTCAACAATGAAGAGGTGGTTTGTGAACCACGGGACACCGACAGCGCGGTTGGATGAGGGAGAGGTTAGTGAGATTGAGGTAGCGTCGGAGGAGCAGTCTGCGCCCTCTCGGTGTGTAACTTTAGGGGTGGATGTGTCGGCTCACCCAGCACCCATCATCGTGCGATTGTCCCATCTTGCGATTCCTGACCTTATGAGGATTGAGACGGAATCAAGCCCCACCCCGTGGTCGATGCGCCTCTTTGAGGAAGAATTCCGTATATCTCATGCAGTTGTGCTTGGCGCACGTTCGGGCGGGGAGCTGACAGGGTTTGCCGTGTATCACCATGTCGCTGACGAGTTTCATCTACTCAACATCGCCGTTGAGCGACAATCACGTCGCAAGGGGATCGCCACAGCTCTGATGGAGGAGATTGTCCGTACGGCTGATGCGTCCGGTGTCGCGGCAGTTACTCTTGAGGTGCGGGCGACAAATAATGGCGCTCAGTCTCTTTATCGGCGGTTCGGCTTTATAGAAGTAGGTGTTCGTCAGGGATATTATTCGGATAACGATGAAGATGCAGTGCTGTTGACTCGGGAGTTTCGCATCTAAGAGATGTGCGTCGTGCAGTAGCGTACCTCTCATTCACAACCACCAGTCGTGTTGACGAGATAATCCGATGGATTTCTATACCTCAGTGCTCCGACCATTACTCTTCCTGTTTGATGGTGAACGGGCGCATAGGTTCGGAATGGCCGCTGCATCGCTTTGTAACTCTGATGTTTTCGGCGGGGTCGTTTCGCGGTGTATGCAGGTTCATGATGAGCGGCTCTCCGTCGATATTGCAGGGATTCGATTCGCTGCTCCGCTCGGAATCGCTGCGGGTTTTGATAAAGAGGGTGAAGCGATTGGATTTGCCCAAAGTATCGGCGCGAGTCATATCGAAGTAGGGACGGTTACGTTGCGCCCCCAACGAGGTAATCCCCGTCCTCGGGTATTTCGCATTCCCGACGAGGAAGCGATTGTCAATCGTATGGGTTTCCCCTCATCAGGAGTCGATGCAGTTCTTGGGCGGCTTGATCGGTGGAGCAAGCGTGAACGGACGATACGGATCGGGATCAACATAGGCAAGAATAAAGAGACACCGATATCTGATGCGGTAGATGAATACGCGCGCCTTACCGCTTTGGTTGCTCCTTTCGCTGACTATGTCTGCATTAATGTTTCATCGCCGAATACCCCTGATCTTCGAACGCTTCAGGAACCCTCTCGTCTCTGTGCGCTTCTCGCTGCCAGTCGAGCCGCGTCATGTGGTAAGCCGCTCTTTGTGAAGCTCTCTCCAGACATCGAGCCGCACGATTTAGAGGCAATCGTGGGGGTTATTGTCGAGCAAAAGATCGATGCCGTCGTCGCCACGAATACGACGATTTCGCGAGAGGCCTGCCCTGCCGCGCGAACATTCGAAGGAGGGTTGAGCGGCGCGCCTATTTTTGAGCGATCATGCGATTTTGTGTCGCAGCTTTATCGTCATCTTGGAGGTGCTGCCCCGATAGTGGGGGTGGGAGGTATCGATTCATCTGAGCGGGCGGTTCGGATGCTTTCAGCAGGTGCCCGAGCGTTACAAATGTATACCGGGCTCGTTTTTAAAGGGCCCTCGGTGGTTAGTCAGATCCATCATGGGATTGCAAAATGGTTAGAGGACCGAGGTATAAAATCAATAGAAGAGATAGTCGGTCAAGGGAATACGTTAGTCGGCTTGTAGGGATTATTGTTGGATTTAGCACCACTTAAGGCCCTTAACTGTCGCATTACCACAACATATTGAAATAACAGAAAAAAAAGGCAACAAAGCTCCGTCGAACCTTTGACGCAGGTTGTCACCATTTCGTATACTCTCGGGCGAAAGGATAGGGATCCTCGTGGGATATCCTAGCGTAACGGGTCGTCGAGATGTTTCGGCGTGATGTTTGGGAGAAGCCCCCGCCCTTGACTCATTATGTGACGCATTATGATGGGTGCGTTAGGCGTCGAGAGCTGGATAATCGACCAGTCTTGCTCGCGACCAGCCTTACTCGCTGCCGCGTCTCCACCTGGGAAAGGCTCTCACTTGGGTGAGCGGTTCTCGGTCGGGTGTCAAGCGAGCGGTCGATGGCTTACAGGCCCCCGACGGCTTACAGTCTCGGCGAAGGGTTTCGTCAGCGACTCGGGTGTCGTCAGCGACTCCTGTTATCGGCGATAGGCTTCATCGGCAATAAATCGCCGGCGATAAGCGCGGTAACATCCTGCTCCGAGTCGTC
>OMIW01000095.1 GCA_900299205.1 Pseudomonadota bacterium | reverse complement strand
CCTGAATGTAATTCTCTCATGTTTTAGCCGGTTTATGCCGACCACCCCATTGGCAGAGGGTGGGTCACTGATTGGAGGGGTGAGGGCGATATGGCTCATACGCGGACATTAATCGAGGAGGTCCTCACGACGAAGTTGGGGATTCCGGCACCAACTGCTCGGTGGGGCAGCGACGGAACCCAGTGGCTTTTTTGTCTCCATCGTACCTGGCTGAAGCTTGATATTACCGGTGAGGGCACGGGAGACCTGATCGTGCTCACCTGCCCAATCGGGATGCCACCGATGAGGAATCTCGGTCGTTTCCATTCATTTCTCCTCGCGAAAAACTTTCATCTTCCTGGCCCAGCGCTCTGGTGTCAGGGGGGGGTCTTCGGACTTCGAGAAGTTCGGTACGTTGATGGACTTCAGCCTCTGGGAGTCGTTGATATGGCGGAATTGATGACCGAAGTGAGTGCGGAGGTTACAGAGGAGGTGCTGGCCTTCAAGACAGATGGACTTCAGCTCCTCGGTGAAAGAGATGAGCGGGCGGTGCATCGGGTTGCCGCGGCCATGGGATACGGCTTGTAATAGGGAACACACAATTAACAGCCCCTCAAGACGTCGTAGTTCTTATTCTCCGGTATCAATAGCCCCCTCCTGAAGGGGGACGTCGAGCGGCCGAAACCGTCGTCGGTTCGGTGAAACGGCTCCGTCTCCCTCCGAAGATGAAGGCCGATCCCATTCGGCGACTGTTACCTGCTGCAGTTCCACTGCCTCGTTTTGTCCTATGCCGAAGTGGACCCGCCGGTTGAGAGCCCACGCTCCCTCTGACGGGCGGGGGTCAAGGGGGATATTTTCACCGTAGCTCACCGTTGCAAGCCGCGACGAGGGAATACCAAGCGAAACCAGATAGGCGAGTACCGCCTGAGCTCGTCGCTGTCCGAGAGCCAGGTTGTAATCTGTTGTTCCCCGTTCGTCACAGTGGCCCTCAAGGGTCACAGCAAAAGATGAATCAGAGAGGATCTTGGCGTTTGTTGCGATGATTTGTTGCGCGTCGGGGGTCAACTCAGCGGAGTCCTGCTCGAAGCGAATATCGAAAAACAAACCCTCTCGCTCCGCTTTGGGAATTGAGCCCTCTCCATATCGCTGCTCTCGATGTCGCGCGACTGAGAGGTCATCGAGGGTATCAAGAGCACCTGACTCGCGAACCATTTTGCCCTTATCCTTCGCGGTTGAGCACCCAAGTGCCATAGCGAGAAAAGTTACGCTGATGGCTCTGAGGAGCAACGTCGGGCGATGTGGCCGGTTCTGCAGAAGGGTGAGATAATTCATGGTTGATGGACAGAGGGAGGTAGAATAGCGGTTGTTCTTCCCGAAATGGTATCCCGCTTTTGTTGGGCTGCGCAAATCGGTTTGCTCCTTAATGGTGGCGGCGGTAGGATTGAGGGGTCCGTTCATCTGAACAAGCTCCCCAAGAGATTGGAAAATACGAGTCGGGGGAGATGTATTCGCCTATGTGAGGATTCGCTCATGACTTCCCCAATGACCCAGTCGGAACTGATACTCTATCTCAGAGAAAACCGAGATGCGATACTCGCTGAGTGGGCCGAATTTTTACGCTTTTCTAGCATCAGCGCAGATCCGGCTTTCCGGGAGCCGTGTCACCAGTGCGCATCGTGGGTGCTTCGCACTCTTGAGCGAATGGAGTTTCGAGCAGAACTTTTGCCGACTTCGGGACTCCCCCTTGTGTACGGTGAGCTGCTCGGCGATCCCACGCTCCCCCGGGTGCTGGTCTACGGACACTATGATGTGCAGCCTCCGGATCCTCTTGAGCTCTGGAAAAGCCCCCCTTATGAGCCAGAGCTCCGCGAAGGGAGGGTATGGGCCCGGGGCGCGGCCGATGACAAGGGGCCGGTGCTCTTTATGTTGAAGGCGCTTGAAGTGTTGCGTCAGCGGGGGTTGCTTAGGAACACTATTCGGGTCTTGATAGAGGGGGAGGAAGAATCAGGAAGCCCGGGTTTATCAGCCAGTGTTGAGCACTACCGCGACAGGGTGCAGGCTGATGTGTTGCTGGTGAGCGATACGGGGGCTCCCTCGCTTGACCGAGGCTTTGTGACCGCGGGTTTGCGGGGACTTGCAGCGATAGAATTCCGGCTTCACGGGCCCCGAGCGGATATTCACTCGGGAGTTTTTGGCGGGATAGTGCGTAATCCCGCCATTGAACTCTCGAAGATTATTGCAAGCTGTTTTGATTCAGCGGGACGGGTTGCCGTTGAGGGATTCTATGATGGGTTTATAGAACCGAGTGAATCGCTCCGAACGGCAGCCGAAGAGGGCGTGTTGCTCACATCTGAGCAGATCGAACAAATCCTCGGGGTGCCACCAACCGGGGGGGAACAGGGAAGAGGAATCGGGGAACGTCGAGGATTGCGACCAACGCTCGAAGTGAACGGTCTTTTCTCAGGATACACAGGGCACGGGAACAAAACGATTATTCCTCAAAGCGCGAGCGTTAAGTTCTCGGCGCGATTGGTGCCCAATCAGGATCCCCGCCGAACGCTTGATGCGCTTGTCGCCCATGTGACGGCTCGGGTGCCAGAGGGTATGCGACTCGAAATAGTACACTCGGAGGATACGGGTGGCGCCTTGCGAATCGATCCCGATGGGCGTTTTATTCGCACCGCGCGTGCCGTGCTTGCGGAGCTTCATGGTACCCCCGCAGCGCTGGTGTGGGAGGGGGGGAGTGTTCCGGTTTTGGGTCGATTAGTTGCTACCAGTGGCGCCGAGCCAGTGCTGGTCGGGTATTCACTTCCGAGCGATAATTTCCACTCGCCGAACGAGAGTTTTGGCCTCGATCAAGCCGAACGGGTCTTCACCTTTACTGCGGCGTTCCTTCAGGAGTTAGGCCGACAATGAGTGCAATTACCGAGCCCTCAATCCCACCTCGTCGAGATCACATCCCCCTCGCGGATCAGCTCCGTCCACTGTCGTGGGATCTGTTCGAGTGTGGGGGGATTCGGGAACGAGCGATCATCGCGCGGCTTCGAGAGGGGAAGGGAGCTGTTCCGTCACTGGTATTATGGGGGCCACCGGGGGTTGGAAAAACATCGCTTGCGCGGCTTGTTGGGGCGACGTACCCCGTCAACTTCGTTGAGCTATCGGCGGTCCTCAGTGGGGTGAAGGAGGTGCGCGCTGTCGTTGAGGCGGCGCAGCAGGAATATCGACGGCACGATGAAGATAAAGGGAATGGCTGCCATTATCCACTTCGGCAAACGGTTCTCTTCGTGGATGAGATCCATCGATTCAACAAGGCCCAACAGGATGCCTTCTTGCCTCACATCGAGAGGGGTACGATCGCGTTGATCGGAGCGACCACCGAAAACCCGTCGTTCTACCTTACCCCCGCCCTTCTTTCGCGGGTGCGGGTCATTCAGCTTGCCCCCCTCCCGAGTGATGCGCTCCGCGCAATTCTTGAACGCGCGTTGCGGTCAGCAGAAATAAACCTCGCATCAGATCTGCAGGAAATACTTCTTGAAGCTTCGGGTGGTGACGCGCGGAGCTTACTCTCAATGGTCGAAGAGCTGCACAGTTTAGACAAAGATGCTGACCTCGACGGTGACGTCAGGTCGGATGGCCCATCTGTGAGAGAATCGTTTATCGAGAGAATTAAAGGATATCGGATTCTTCGTCATGACCGTGCGGGTGATAGCCATTACGATATCGCCTCGGCGTTTATCAAGAGTCTTCGGGGTTCGCACCCGGATGCCGCGCTGTATTGGGGATTTCGCATGCTCGAGGCGGGGGATGATCCCGCGTTTGTGCTCAGGCGGATGATTATCTTCGCCTCAGAAGATATCGGCAATGCCGATCCTCGTGCGTTGCAGATTGCTGTCGCTACGGCTGAGGCTTTCGACAGAATCGGCCTTCCCGAGGCCAGAATTCCGATCGCCCAGTGCATCACCTATCTTGCAACGGCGCCTAAATCGAATCGAAGCTACCTCGCCATGCATGCAGCGCTTCGGGCGATACGAAATTTCCCACGTGCTTCGGTACCTCTCCATCTGCGAAATGCTCCGACCCCACTGATGCGCGATGCAGGATATGGCGAAGGGTACGTCTATCCTCACGATATGATAGGAGCGGTTGATGTGATGAGTTCATTCCTGCCCGAGGAGTTGGGAGTGGGGCCGATGTACGTGCCAAGCGAGCGGGGATATGAGCTGCGGATTCGGGAGCGAATGGAACAGCTCAACGTATTGCGCCACGAGGCGCGAGGACGGGTCGGTAATAGCTGACCCCAAGGGTGTGATTTGTTTTAAGAATGGACTTGGATATGCTCCGATACCGCGCACGACGAACATCGCTCAGACTCCCCGTATTCGTGATTTTCTTGTTGACCTTTATGTCTCTGACAGGTTGTTTTCTGGTGCCTTTCATCGAGGCTGCCAACGATGTGGGTATGACCGCCTCGAGTCGTCGTGCCAAATTAGAGGAAGCGCTCAAGAAGTACGAGGAGGCGGTCTATTGGGGCAATCTGAGCGATGCTATGGCGTTTGTTGCGCCAGAGAAACGAGAAGAGCTCCAAAGGGGCCTCGGGAAGCTAGGGCGTGGCGCTCAGGTGGTTTCTACTAATATTGTGTCGACCTCATTTGATGATTCAGTACAGGAAGCTCGAGTCACCGTGGCGACAAAGCGATTTGCTAAGGATACACTCGTCGTTGCAGAGACTTTCGAAGAGCAGCTCTGGATGCACTCGGTGGGGGATGGTTGGCAGCTGCATGAGAAGCGCGAGGTGGGGGAAGATGAGGCAGTTGGGGGTTAGATGAGACATGTCGAAGGATCTCAAAAATTCGTAAAAACTGCGGTGGTTGAGGTCGTGGGAAACCCAGGATTTCTTCTCTTTTGTGCGGTGATATGCCTCTCCGGGTGTGCCTTCGGCGGACGTCATGAGCCGGTTGAGTCAAGGGTGACTTCTTCGGTGACTACCAGTGAGCCGGCACGATTTCCCCTTCGCATGGAGATTACAGATGAGTCGTACAACGGCGAATTACTCGTTGTGCAGGGAAAGGTCATCGGCGAGATTCCCTGGACCCCGAACGATGTCGCGATTCGGCTGGTTGGATACCGAGACGGTGCTGTAGTCGCCAAGACTGATGGGAACATTGCGTCTCTTGCACTTGAAGGAGAGGCTCCTAGCTCTATTGATGCAGGGGGGGCACTTCCTTTCGCAATATCACTCGCCGAGCTGGAGTTGAGCACATATCAGATTGAGCTTCTCTGGGGGCGTGATGCGTCCGCTGTTCTTCGGCGCAGTCAGCTGCCAGTGTTGGCGGAAACGAACCTTGTGGTAGAGTCGTGTGCGGCTGAGGCAGGATGTGAATCTCAGTACCGGGTTGTTGCGACCCTTCGAAACGATTCCCCGCGTCACATTGATTCGGTTGTGCTTGGGGTAGCCTATCGGTGGGTGAGGGATCAAAATGGTGAAGCGGAGCCCATCCAGCAGGCAACAGATCGGGGCGAAGCTCATCGAGAGGGGGAGGAGGAGATTGTGCTCGAACAACTTGCTCTTGCTCCGGGTGGGGAGCGTCGAGTCTCGTTGGTAGTTCCTGTGGTGGCGAATACCTCGCCAGGGGGACGGTATGAGCCAGTTGTACGGGTAAAGCTTGGTGAGCGAGAGCGGATGGGCGAATGAGAGCGGTTCTACGACGATAAGGTTAAATTGGGATAGAGCAGGCTCAGGATAGTCTGCGATGGCGTCTCCCATCTTCGGGGGCGTTGCTCTTAACAGAGGGGTGATTTGTGGCGCAGTCGGTCAGAGACAAACGCATCGCCGCGCGTGTGCTCAGCCCCAAGCTGAGTCGGGAAAGGACAGCCCGGGGTTTTCGTTCTTAAGGTGCCGTCGGTAAACGGAGGATTGAAGTCGGGCCATCGTCCCGATTTTGACCTGATATCAGCTCGATAGCCCGTCGCCTCGGTTGAATCGGGGGGCGTTTGAGCAGATTTGTGGAGATTCGGCGGAGGCAGAGGTAGGTGCGATTATCATTGTGATGAGCGGCGATATAGGGTTGAAGGTACTGTCCACGACATTTGACCCCCCTCCCTTCGACCTCGTATAATCATGCGTTATAAGCGAGTCTCCCCGATCCATCCTGACCTGTCTCAACTGCTCGGCCGTACCACCCATGACTTCTGAAACCGCCGCCCCCCAACCTTCCCGCCAAGGCCTCTACATCAAGACCTTCGGCTGTCAGATGAACGAGTATGATTCTCAAAAACTGGCGAAGATCCTGGAATCCGATTATGAACTGGTAGCTGCGCCGGAGGATGCGGACCTTATTCTCGTGAATACATGTAGCGTGCGGGATAAGCCTGAACAGAAGCTCTATAGTCTTCTCGGGGAGGTTCGCGACCTGAAAGCCCGCAAGCCGGGGGTTATGATCGGGGTTGGAGGGTGTGTTGCTCAGCAGGAGGGCCACAACATCGTGCGGCGCAGCAAGGCGGTTGATTTTGTTTTTGGCACCCACAATCTGTCGCTAGTGCCGGCGCTGATTGCTCAGCGAGTTGCCGGCGGGGCTCCGCAGGTAGCGGTTGATTATCGCGAGGAGTGGGAGGATTATCCCCTCGGGTTCCCTGAGGATGGGCGAATATCACGGTTTGTCTCTATTAGTCGTGGATGCAACAAAAACTGTACCTACTGCATCGTGCCGACTACCCGCGGGAAAGAGGTCTCGCGTGCACCTGAAGAGATTGAGCGTGAGGTTCGGATAGCGGTGGCTCGGGGAGCACGCGAGATCGTGCTACTCGGTCAGACGGTGAATTCCTATGGCCTCGATTTTTCGCCTCGCCAGAGCTTTGTTTCATTACTTCGCCGGGTTGCTGATATTTCGGGGGTAGAGCGCATACGGTTCACGAGTCCTCATCCACAAGAGGTGCGTTCCGACTTTATCGATATCGTGTGCGAGAATCGAAAGGTATGTCGTCACATCCATCTGCCTCTCCAATCCGGGAGCGATAGAATTTTGAAGGCAATGAACCGCAACTATCGGCGACACCGTTTTCTCGCGATCGTCGAGGCCTTACGGTCGCGGGTTCCCGATATGGCAATGACGACTGACATCATCGTAGGGTTTCCCGGAGAAACTGAGGAGGATTTTGAACAAACCCTCGAGGTCATGCGGGCTGTACGATTTCAGAATAGCTTCTCGTTCATATTCTCTCCACGACCAGGTACTCCCGCCGCGCTGCTTGAATCGGAGTTCCTCCCCCGTGAGGTAGCGCTCGAGCGGCTGCAACGGTTGCAGCGGTTGCAAGAGGAACACGCCCGTGAAGCGCTTGAGGGATGGGTCGGAAAGGAGGTTGAGGTGTTGCTTGAGGGACCCTCGGCGGCCGATCAGGAGTTGCTCTGCGGCAGGACAAGTCAAAATCTTGTAATCAATCTCACCGAATCAACGCCCCGCCATCAGCCCGGGGATATGGTCGTTCTCGAAGTGGTAGGGTGTAATCGGTTTACTCTCTCGGGAAGGATGGTCACAGCGGGGGGCGTGTCCTCGGCCTCGTGATGTTTTTTGCTCGGGTCAAGAGCCGGGAGGCTCGCCTGTCATCAGACCGGTCCGAACTCCCCCGTTGTGTCCTCGGGGGTTTGCTGTTACATGATAAGAGGCGCCCGTTATTATGAAGCAGGGGCATCGGTCTGTTGCCATCGTGTAAGCCAAGGGGGACACGGAGGGCTGAGGGGTGCCGGGCGAGCGGTAAGGTATTGTGAGGGGGGGGCACGATGTCGAATGAGGAAGCGGTAGAGATGTTTGTTGGCGGGTTGATGCTCGATCCCAATTCGCAAACACCGGTGGTTATATTGAAGGATGAGTCAGGCGAAAATTGCCTTCCGATATGGATCGGCGCGGCTGAGGCGACCTCGATAGCTTCGGCGATCAAGCAGGTTTCGCTTCCCCGGCCGCTCACCCATGACCTGATGCACGAAATGCTTGGAGAGCTTGGGGTGAAGGTGAAGCGGATTATCATCACTGAGCTTCGAGACGCGACCTATCTTGCGGAGATGGTGTTATCCCAGGGAGATCGGGTGGTCGTTCTCGATACCCGTCCGAGCGACGCTATCGGCATCGCGGTTCGCGCCGATGCCCCTATTTTTGTTGCGCGACAGGTGCTCGAGCAGGCGAAGATCTCCCTCAAGGCGGCCCAAGGTGGTGTCGAAGGCGAAGGAGGGGAGGGAGTGCCTTCGGAAACGGGTCATACTGAAGAGGGTGCGCTCGGGGGGGATGAGTTCAGCGACATCAACAAGGAAAAGTGGTCTGAAATCCTTAACAGCCTTGACGCTGAGGATTTTAAGTATAAGGTGTGAGGTTCTTCATCCCGTTGAAGGATGATTGCAAAGGGGCTCATGGTGACGGGTCCCTATCAGTTTGTCGTGTCCGTAAGGAAATTTCTCGTGGCAGGTCGTTCCCCATCATCCTCTTCCTCCGATGTTATCGACCACGATCGGATCTTTCGCGATCCCGCGATAACCGATGCGGTCGCGTCTGATGACCCCCTCATGAAGTTTCTGAGTCGGCACTGGCGATTGATGCTGGTGTTGGTTTTTGGTTACGCTGTTGTGTGGTTTCTTCAGGTCGCGATTCGTGAAGCAAAAAACCGTCGGGCCGAGCAGGCCTCGGAGGCACTTGCCAAAGTTGAGGATTCCTTCGCGCAGTTTTTAACAGCGAACAGTGAGATGATATCAGGCGCGTCGAGTACAGTTCAGACGGACGCAAAGACTGGCGAAAAGAGCCAGGCTGAAAAAACCGAAGCAGCCCGAAAACGACGTGATGATGAGCGAGCGCTTCTGGATGAACGTATTAAGATAGTTTCAGAGCAAGGTGGTACATATGCGGAGATAGGCCAGCTTTACGGTGCCATCGCGCAGGCTACTGCCGAGGGGACATTGCGTTCTGGTGTCCCGGGGCTCGATGCAGCGACCTGGCAAGAGAGGAAGCCAGAATCGGCCGACCGATTACTTGGAGAGCTCGCGGGCTATGTGCGAGCGAAGGTTAACCTGGGCAACCCGGAACTGCGGTCAGAGGGGGTGGCAGCGCTCGGTGCGCTTGCTCGGGAAGGGGTGTATCTTAATGCATCGGCGGCGATAGCTTTGGTTGGATCCGCGTCGAGTGAAGACGAAAAGAAGGCAGCGCTGGCGGTCGTGGCAGCTGTTCGTGAACGTCATCCAGAGCAGATTGATCTGCTGAAAGAGGAGCTCCAGCGGCGGGACATTTCTTCTGAGTGAGAAAGCGTAACCATTTGGTCTTGAAAAATCCATCCGTGGTCTTTTCAGGACGGCTCCCCAGCGCATGAAATCGATGGAAGGGCGATTTTCCGCCCATCGTCTCGTGTCGCGGCCACCGGCCCGTTTTATCCTCCTTCCTTATCGGCGACCAGTGCGCCGCCGAGCAACAATTCCATACCGTGGCGCGAAACAGGCCGCCCCCCCGAGCAATACGCCACTCATGACGGCGATCATCCCTGCGACATTCACCGATTGCTCATAACCAAGCCATTGTGGACCGAATGCTGCAGTAATGTAGCCTGTGCTACATGCGACACATGCAAATACCACGCTGAGGATGAGGTGTACTCCAAGCCGATCGGTGCAGAGTCGCGCCGTCGCGGCAGGGCATACGAGAAGGGCAATGACGAGGATCGATCCAACCGTCTTGAACGAGGCAACGACAGCACAGGCGAGGAGCACCATGAGGGTGTGATGAATGAGGTCGCTTCGGAATCCAAGGGCGTGACAGAGCGCAGGATCGAATGACGAAATGAGAAGTTCCTTCCAAAGGACCACGACAAATCCGATCACGAGAAAAGCGGCGATGGCACTGGCATACACCTCAGCCGGAACTGAGCCGAGGGTCGACCAGGAGAAAAATGTTGCCCAGTCATTGGGAGGGTACCAGAAGATCGTTTCCAGCTGACCATGGAGAAGGCAGTCTGGGTCAAGATCGACATTGCGCGCGGCGGCCTGCTCCATGGTAAGGATGCCGAGTGCAAAAAAGGTTGAAAAGATGACCCCCATCGCGGCGCTTTCGTCGACATTGCCGAACTTTCGGACAACCTCGATCAGAAATGCGCTGCATATCCCCGCAACCGCAGCCCCGATGAAGATCGGTATAGTCGACCGTGAGCCAGTCACGAGAAAGGCAACGACGATGCCAGGAAGGACGGAGTGAGATATCGCATCACCGAGCAGACTTTGGCGGCGCAGGACGAGGTAGCTACCGAGGATGGCGCAGGCGATGGCTGAAAAAAGGGCGGCAAGAAGGGGAGGGAGGTCGAGAGCGATAAATTGATAAATCGTCGAGTCCATGAAAATACCTACCGTGACGGGGGAGGGATATTGTCGGGGTGATTTTCGGGTTGGGAGGCTCTTGTTTCTGGTGTGCCATCGAGAGGATGAATACTCCGATGCTTGCGGAGAAGCCATGCAGCCCCTTTTCGCGTGGCGAGGCTCGCCTCGAGCTGAGCGATGATCGTGGGAGATAAGGAGTGTTCAACGAGGTCGGCGGAGTAATCGACGTGTGAGAGTGCGACATCAGTGAAGGTGGTTAGATACTCCTCCCAGAGTCGGTGATTACGGACCCGACGACCCGCCTGCTCCCAACCTCGAGGGGTCAAAAGAAGGATCGTTCCGAAGGGGGCCTCTTCTCTGTCGGGGGCTTCTTCGGGCTTCATCTTGTCGCGACGAATCTCTATCCATCCCCTTGCGCGGCACCACGAAAGGAAAAGCAGCCGACCGAGCCAGTTCCAGTGGCGGGTTAGAGCAAGACTATCCAGATACACTCCTGGATGAGGTTCGGCCGAGGATGCCATCTGTTCACTTCGTTCATAGATTCCCCGCAATAGGTGATCCTCTGCGATCCGAATCCGCATCCAGAGGTGTCGAGCGGTCGAACCAAGGAGCCCCCGAGTCGGTGAGGCGATCATGCTGAAAAAGAACACCCCCCCCGCCACTAGCACAATAACTGCTCCCACCGGAATTCCTGGCAGAAGTGCCGAGGCGACGGAGCCAAGATATCCGCTTACCCCTCCGATACATCCCGCAAGCGGAATCATAGTCGAGACCCGATTCGTCCAAAAACGAGCACCTGCGGGGGGAATAACCAGCAGAGCAACGATCAATAAGATCCCGACCGATTGGAGACCCACCACTGTGATAAGAATAACCATCGCCATCATCGCAAAATCTATCGTCGAGATTGGCCATCCGGTCGCGGCAGCAAATCCTCGATCAAAGCAGATAAGACGGAATTCTTTAAAAGTAAGGGTGCACACCATGATCGTTGCCACTGCAGCCATGAGGGTGAGGAGAGCATCACCCCGGGTCATTGCAGCGGTCTGCCCATAAATAAAGTGGTGGAGGCCCCCCTCTTCGCCAGTACCCATCCCCTGAATGATGCTGAGGAGAACTACCCCCGCGCCGAAAAAGACGCTTAGGACAGCGGCGATCGCGCAATCCTCCTGAATGCGGGTGGTGCGTGATATCCCTTGTACGATAAGGACCCCTAGCACCCCCGAGATTGCGGCTCCTGCCAGGAGAAGCCAGAGCTGTTTCCCTCCGATTCCGAGCAACGAACCGAGGATAAACGCCAAGGCTAACCCTGGAAGTGCGCTGTGGGCGAGAGCATCGGCCATCAGAGCCCGCTTGCGAAGGAGTGAGAATGTCCCGATCACGCCCGCGGCCACACCGAGACAGGTAGTTCCGATGACCACCAAGGCGGTATTAAAACCCGCCCGGAGCGTCATCACCGCAAAAGCATCGGCGAATTCGGTAGCAAGCTGAGATGATTCCGAGAAAAACGCCATAAAGAAGCCGTTACCGCTGAGAAGCCATCGATTCACCCACCTCTTCGAGGATCGTCAGCCGCCCACCATAAGTGCGGCGAAGATTATCGTTGGTGAACGTTGAGGAGACAGGCCCGTGCGCGATGATGCGGGTATTTAGAAGTACCACGTTATCGAAGTAGTCAGCCACCGTGGAGAGATCGTGGTGGACAACTATCACAGTTTTTCCATCCGCTTTCAGCTGTTTGAGTATTTCGACGATCGAACGCTCGGTGGCTGCGTCAACTCCGGCAAACGGTTCATCCATAAAATAGAGCGACGCTTCCTGAGCGAGCGCCCTAGCAAGAAATACCCGTTGTTGTTGTCCTCCCGAGAGTTGATTGATCTGTCGGTGAGCGAAATCGGAGAGTCCGACCATTTCGAGACATTCCATGGCGCGACTGCGGTGTTCTCGTGAAACCCGTCGAAACCAGCCGATCATTCCATAACGCCCCATACACACAACATCGATGGCTGACACGGGGAAATCCCAATCGACCGATTCCCGTTGGGGAACGTATCCGACGCGGTGTCGTTGTTCCTCGAATCGCTTTCCCCAGAACTCGACAAGCCCCGTCGCACGGGGGATAATTCCGAGGCATGCCTTCATGAAGGTAGATTTTCCCGCACCATTCGGTCCCACGATAGCGATGAGTGCCTGAGCGGGTGCTTCGTATTCAACATCCCAAATCACGGGCCGTTGATGGTATGCGACGGTCATCGCATGAACCGAGAGCGGGCTCGTCGGACTGTGCTCCGGTCGACCGGCGAGCGAGGAAACGGGAGTAGTTCGGCTGAAGAGCTTCATCGATGGTATCTATTCACCCATATAATTCCAACAACCTCCAAAATCACCGAACTTTCCATGCTTTTGATCCCTTTCTAATAACTCTATGAGAAAGTTGGGCTGAATACTTACGATGGATGTTCCCCGTCGATGAGGCCATCGCATCTTTTTCTCATCAGTGCGCTCCCGCTAATTTTCCACTCATCCCATCCGCTGGGGCGTTGCCACCCAAAGAGCGAGCAATCGTGGTCACGTTGTGATCGATCATACCGAGGTAGGTCCCTTCGTATGTCCCGTTAGCTCCCATCGCATCTGAGAACAATTGGCCCCCTATCGTCACGGAGTGACCCCGTGCTTGAGCACCTTCGATGAGGGCGGTTATTGAGCGGCTCGGAACCGTGCTTTCAACGAATACCGCCTTAATTGAACGGGAAACTATTTCGTCGACCAGCCGTTCAATATCGTTGACACCCGCCTCCGATTCGGTAGAGAGACCCTGGATACCTCGAACCGTATATCCATAGCGCCGCCCGAAGTAGCCAAACGCGTCGTGTGCTGTGATGAGTACCCGTGATTCAGGTGGGACGCTGGAGAGCACACGGAGTGCATACCGATCAAGCTCGCGGAGCTTCTCCTGATACTGAATGGCCGTAGAGTGGTAGGAGGAGGCACCCGTCGGATCGGTTGCAGCGAGGGCTTGGGCGATAACAGGAACTATTTTCTCCCATGCTTGAGGATCCATCCAGATATGTGGGTCAAATTGACCAGGAAAGCCGTCGAGCTCCCTGAGAGCTGAGCGCTCGATTTGCTCGCCGAGAGGATGTACTGCCTTGCCCGCACTTTTCATTCGGCCGAGCGCATCGATCAATTTTCCCTCGAGGAGAAGTCCGTTATAGAAAACGATATCGGCGGAGCTTAGATGAGCTATATCTGAGCGAGTCGCTTTGAACAGGTGTGGGTCCACTCCCGCCCCCATCAGACCCGTGAGCGATACTCTATCGCCAGCGATCTCGCGGACGGTGTCGGTTATCATGCCGGTGGTCGTCACCACCCGGAGTGGCGTTTCAGCTGATGCAGCAAGCGGGGCAGCAACGGTCGTTATCAGGGAGAAAATAACGGCGATGAGCGAAGTCAACACAGGTGCGATATCCTCCTTTACCTCATTAATCCTCTTCTTTATAATGTAGCGTAGGCTACAACGATGGTCAACCGGGGATATTGGTATGAGTATCAGAAAAAGGGGTTCGGAGGGTAGGCGGAATGCCCGAGGTCGGGAGTCTTGTGAGGACGAGCCGCGAATGAACACTCAGCGCGCTGCATCAACCCCTGAACGCCCCTCTCCTTCCCGAAGGTTCCATGCCCTCCGACTTCAGCATGGCAGGGAGATGGCTGAGGATTATACCGAGCTCGTCCTCGGGCTTATCGAAACGGAGGGGGAGGCCCGGGTAGGCCGAATTGCCGCCGAGCATGGGGTTTCTCATGTGACAGCGGTTCGCACGTTGCAGCGGCTCGAGAAAGAGGGGTTTGTTGTCCTTGCCCGACATAAACCGGTCGAGCTTACCGATTCGGGGCGTCGATTGGCGCGACGGTCGCGCCGACGCCACGAGATAGTGCGAGATTTTCTCCTGTTCCTCGGGGTTCCGCGTCGCATAGCTGAGCTCGATTCAGAGGGGGCTGAACATCACATGAGTGCTCAGACGGTGCGGCGGATGGAGCGGTTCATGCGGGGCGGAGAATAGGCGCGCGAGCGGGCAGGCCAGAGTGCCCCGCCGGAGGGAGGAACCTGGCAGGATTGACGGCAACCGGCACGATGCCATCGTGAGAGCGGAGCGCGAGAAGTATTGATGCCCGCCCGTCGGGATTAATGTGGAGGAGAGGAAGAGCAAGCCCTGAGGAACCAACGCCAAGGTCGAGACCGATCGCGAGGAGGGGAGCGGATGATTGCGAGAGCTCGAAACATCCCCCGGGAGTGTGTCCAAAGACAAAGCCGGCGGGCACAGAGGATAAGCCCGATGCTGGACCAAGAGCTGCGGTAATCTTTTCAAGAAGTTTTTTGTCAGAAGCCGAATGGTCGTTGAGAATGTGGTCCAACGTGTGCTGCGGTAGCGGATTACCACCGTTTGGTTCAAGGTGTTGTTGCAAAGAGCGCATGTGTTGAGCATCTTTTGGTGGACCGGCATGGGTGAATACAAAGTCGCCGACGCGGTGCGCAGGTTTGAGAGAGGCGGCAAATGCTGAGAGCCTGCTCTCCTCTAATCCTCGACCCCAGATACTCCTGAATGTGTCGAAAAAAGTCCTCACTTCTTCCTGAGTAGGTGCACCCTCGGCATTTCGCTTTTGGACTCTGTTCCAGGACCATCCGTCATCGTTGTTACCCCTTATCGGAAACGATTCCACGGCGGCAGTGAGCCATCGCGCATCCTCAGGCGAAAACGCATCGGGGTAATCCCGAATGACGGAGAGGACGGTTTCCCGAAGTCCATACCGAAAGAGCGCGTCAGAGGTGTCGCGAGCATAATCGTCGATGGGGGCATCGGAGTTAAGATGCATTCCGAGATTGCCTAAGTCCTCGTGATTGCCTCGCAGCAGAGCTACTTCGCCAATTCCTGAAAGGCCGAGATTTTTCACAACGGAGTCAAAGCACAACGATCCCCCAGTCGCTTCGCCACGGGAGAGTGATGACGATGAATCTGTCCCCTTGAGGGCATTCATCACGCCCAAAGCTTTTGCTGATTCGGGGCCCTTATTGATAATATCTCCCAATTGAACAAGAACCACATTCTTGGGGTCAATATCTTGCGCGCGGAGCTGCTGCCCGATGTAGTCGAGAGACTTGTGGAGCAGTTCGTAATTCCCGTGGATATCAGGAACGACAAAGATGTGTTTGCCATCGGTTGAGAGTCCTGTTGATACATACCTATCGGGGGGGATCGGTCTGCTCGGGTCAATAATCTCATCGAGCTGCGCGCTTATCCGGTTTTTGGTGAGAAGTTCCTCTGGCGCGGTCCCAAAATGGGGTTCATCAACCGCTCTTTTTGGCGACAGAGCTATCGCCTCAGCGTGAAGTAACGTGATGACGGCCGGGAAGAGGAGATCCTCCTCCGCCGAGAGGGCATCGCCGCATCTTTCCTGCTTCCAAGCTTGGCCAACTTCCTGTTCTTTTCGCTGACGACAGTATCCCCACAATTCATCGATAAGTGAGCGGATCACTAATGGGTCACGGTGCGCGAGCGTTTCTGGTGATAGGTGAGTAACAACAGCCGCGCGAGTAGTTGCGTCTACCGCAGTTTTCAGGTCAAGGATATCGAAAAAGGGAAAAGAGGCAGTGCTAAGGTTTGCCTCCGGGGATGGCAATCCTTTCGATGGAACCGGTAGTACAGCGTTCACGACACACCCTTTCCGAGCAAATAAGAGCTCGTTTACTTAACCCAATCCATTATCGAATCATCTCGTCTGCCATAGACTCGCTATTACATCGAGACATTTCCAGCGAGGTTTGGTAATCCATCTGCAGGATCCCCAAAGGACGCTGCATCATCTCCGTGGAATCGCCCCTGAAGGCCTCTCCTTCCGTCTTTGGGGTGCGACACCTGACTCGTCACTGAGTCCATCATCTTGTCTGTTTCCGGAGCGCCCACCCTTCAGATTCTTTGTTCCCGTTGATTGCCGCGATTGTTGAACTGGCCGGGGAAGCACTCGGTCCCGCAAGCGCTCCAACCAGCGAGCTATGGTCGTGATGAGGTAATCTATCACACTCTCGTCGGGAGGAACGAGGGCCTCGAAACGGGCTGATTTCGGAGATTGCTTTCGACGGGTAAACGATGCTGCCCACCCCTGGCTTGCCGTTGATGCTCTCTCATGGCGACCCGTCTCGTATGTCACGATGGTTCCCTTCCGACGTCGGAGTGGAACGGGCACCAATGAGGAGGTCAGAGGAGTAGCTGGCGTTCGCCCCACCGATGCTCCAATCTCGGGGTAGTGTCCGGTTGAGATAGTCTCACCAGACGAGGAGAACGGGGTAAAGGTGCGTCCTCCGTCATTACCATCACCGCCGTGAAACTCAGTCTCTTGATCCGCGACAACGATGCCCCGATTGTCTTCAATTGGCGAAAATAAACGATCTCCGCCTCGAGAGGTATCTTCCGCTCCCCGATGGCGCCCGTTTCTTGAGGGTGTCACTTCCGTATGATCATTTATCTCGAGGGTCGGCTGATTGCCGGGAGTCATAGTCAGCCTACCCTCGTAGAGGTCGGAGCTATCGCTGTCACGCCGATTTAAAGGACCTTCCCATAGGCCTTCCTCGGGAAAAAGAGCCGCTGATGTCGCGTGGGTGAGAGGATCCTCTACCGAGGCAAGCGAATTTGCCCCCCCAAAAGGCCCTCTCTGTTTATGTCTTGATGAGTGAGCCATACGAGGAGCAGAGGAGTAGAGGGCAGATGCGACTTGGGGAAGAGAATGCCGTTAAGTAACCTCCTTATTATAGCTGAGTCTGTGGTCCTTAAGCCACCAGTTCGCATGGCCCGTCGCCCCTCTGAGGATGATACGCTCATCAGAGTACCGATACCGGAATCCCCGATGTCTCCAACAGGCTGATAATGCGCCCTTTTTGAGCAGCATCTCGAATTTCGAGCACGAGGGTAATCTCAACATTTCCCGGTTCGCGAGCAAAAGACCTGTCGTGGGTGACCTCAAGGACGTTGGCACCTTCGTTCGCGATCACCCCAGAGAGGAAGTGGAGCACCCCCGGGCGATCGGGGAGCGAGGCCCGCAATCTGAGGAGCCGATCCCGTTGACTCATCTCGCGCCCGAGGAGCCGAGCGAGAAGATTCACATCGATATTGCTCCCCGAGACCATGAGGACGGGTTTTTTGTACCGCCCAGGAAGGTGACCTGCGTTGAGCGCCGCAAGGGTGACAGCCGCTGAGCCCTCAACGACGGCGTGCTCCCGTTCGAGAAACTGGATCAACGCTGCTGCGGTTTCCTGTTCGTTGACCGAAACAAGTTTGTCGGCACCTGCCTTGATGATTGGTCCGGTAATATCCCCGAGCTGTTTTACTGCTATTCCGTCTGCAATCGTCATCGGTTGGAGTTTCGGTAGCCCACTCCACCCACTGTCGCGGTACATCACGGCCCAACTCGATTGTACTCCCATGATGTACACATCGGGCCTCATCGCGCGGAGCACCGTGATCATTCCAGAAAGCAACCCACCACCACCAACTGGCACGATCACAGAATCAAAATCCGCAGACTGCTCGAGGAGCTCGTGCGCGACCGAGGCCTGACCCGCGATGATGAGAGGGTGATTGAAGGGGGGGATGAAGGTGTAGCCCTTCGCAGCGCACAGTTCTTGGGCATGGGTAAAGGCATCGTTAAAGGTGTCTCCGAAGAGGATAATCTCCGCTCCGTTGCGCTCGCATGATTGTACCTTGACGAGAGGAGCCGATTTCGGCATCACGAGCACACACCGAACGCCAAACCGTTTGGCGTGAAAACTGAGCCCGAGGGCGTGGTTCCCGGCGCTTGCCGCGCAAACCGCGGGAACCGCCCCCGCTTCACGAAGGTGGCAAAGAAAATTGACAGCACCCCGCTCTTTGAATGAACCAGTTATTAATTTGTTATCCCATTTGAGGTGAACATCTCGACCCGTGATCGCGGAAAGGCCGATAGAGCGGGAGAGGGGGGTGACGTCAAGGTTTGCGCGAATGTGCGGGAGAGCGGCACAGGTGAGATCGTAGGTGACGGGAAGCGAGAGGGGCGCGGGGGTTGTCATGGGGG
>OMIW01000094.1 GCA_900299205.1 Pseudomonadota bacterium | reverse complement strand
GCACCGCTTTAAGTTGCCGATCCCGCAGGCTCGCATGACGTTCATGGCAAAGGCAGAGAGCGCCGACATGACTCGGGGGCCTTTTTCGCTCGGATAGTGGATCGATCCTCTCCGAAGACAAAGTCAGCGATGTAGTGGACCTTGTTTGTGATGCGGGAGGGTCGTGATGGAGGAAGGGACCCTCCATCACTCGAGCGGGCCTTACTGAATCGCAAAGCTCGGGTTATCAAAACGCAGCTCGGTCCCAAAAACAAGGTGACCATCCTGTACCCCGACATACACCGTCTGACCATCAAGGATGTCACCCGCGATTAACTTCCGACCGAGCCTCGTCTCAAGCTCCCGTTGCAGATATCGCTTCAGCGGTCGGGCACCGTACGCAGGGTCGTACGCTGCTTCCGCGATGAAGTGCCGCGCCTCATCCGAGACCTCGAGTCGGATATTACGGTCCTGAAGACGCTTGACCACATCGGCGAGCTGAAGCACAACTATCTGAGCCATATCACCGATTGTGAGGGGTTTGAATAGAACCGTCTCATCTATCCGGTTAAGAAACTCCGGACGAAAAGTCCTACGGAGCTCACCCTGTACAAGCGACTGTGCCTCCTCCGATATCTCCCCATCGCTGCCCACTCCCTCGAGGAGGTACGGTGAGCCAATGTTGGACGTCAGGATAATCACCGTATTCTTAAAGTCGACCGTACGGCCCTGGGAATCGGTAATTCGTCCATCATCGAGAACCTGCAGCAGCACATGAAAAACCTCGGGATGAGCCTTTTCAATTTCATCGAAGAGAACAACTGAATACGGACGACGACGGACTGCTTCCGTCAGCTGCCCCCCCTCCTCGAAGCCGATGTACCCGGGAGGTGCGCCAATAAGCCGCGAAACCGAGTGCTTCTCCATGTACTCGCTCATATCGATCCGAACCACACTATCCTCGGAATCAAAGAGGGTCGCTGCGAGGGTCTTCGCCAGCTCAGTCTTGCCTACCCCTGTCGGTCCGAGGAAGAGGAACGATCCGATCGGTTTGCGAGGATCTTTGATGCCGGATCGCGCCCGAATAACCGCATCAGCGACGACCTGTACCGCATCCTCCTGTCCAATCACCCGTTCATGCAAAATCCGATCAAGACTGAGAAGTTTTTCCCGCTCCCCCTGAACCAGCCGGGTCACCGGTATACCGGTCCATCGAGCGACGATCTCCGCAATTTCTTCCTCGGTGACCTCCTCCCGCAACAGCCGACCTCCCTCTCGCTCACCTCCTTTCTGCTCATCTTCGAGATTCTTCAGAAGCCCGGGCAACACCCCATGCTGCAGCTCAGCGAGTCGATTGAGGTTATAGGAGCGCTCAGCCTGTTCAATCTCCCGCCGAATCCGTTCAATGTCCTCACGAAGCTGCTGAACCTTATGAATCGCCCCCTTCTCAGACTGCCACTGCGCGCGCATCTGAGTAGAGGCCTCCTTCAGATCCGCGAGCTCCTTCTCGACTCCTTTGAGCCGCTCGCCACTTGCTCGATCGGTCTCCTTTCGCAACGCCGCCTGTTCGATCTCAAGCTGCATTATCCGTCGCGTTACTTCATCAAGCTCCGCCGGCATCGAATCGATCTCAGTTCGTATCGTCGCGCATGCTTCATCGACCAGATCGATCGCCTTGTCAGGCAAGAACCTATCGCCGATATACCTGTCTGAAAGGGTTGCCGCGGCAACAATAGCTGCATCAAGAATCCGTACCCCGTGATGAAGTTCGAATCGCTCCTTCACCCCCCGCAGAATGGAGATGCTATCCTCAACACTCGGTTCGCTCACCATCACCGGCTGGAACCGTCGCTCAAGCGCCGCATCCTTTTCGATATGCTTCCGATATTCATCAAGAGTCGTCGCCCCGATGCAGTGAAGCTCTCCCCGCGCAAGCATCGGTTTCAGCATATTCCCCGCATCCATCGCCCCCTCCGCCTTTCCGGCGCCAACAATGGTGTGGAGCTCATCAATAAAGAGAATAATCCTCCCCTCTGACTGACGAACTTCCTGAAGAACCGCCTTAAGCCGTTCCTCAAACTCACCCCGAAACTTAGCCCCCGCGATCAACGCTCCCATATCAAGAGAGAATATCGTTCGGTCTTTGAGACCCTCAGGAACATCTCCCCTCACAATCCTATGAGCGAGCCCCTCGACGATCGCCGTTTTTCCAACCCCCGGCTCGCCGATCAGCACGGGATTATTTTTCGTCTTTCGCGATAGGATCCGGATCACCCGACGAATCTCCCCATCGCGACCGATCACCGGATCAAGCTTGCCCCTATGAGCCTCTTTAACGAGATCGCGCCCATATTTTTCGAGCGCCTCGTAAGTTGCTTCCGGATTCGCGCTTTGCACCCGCTGCCCCCCGCGAATACCCGAAAGGACCGCGAGCACCTTGTCACGGGTCACGCCCAGTCCCTTGAGCACTCGCCCGCCGGGCCCCCGATCACCCTCCTCCACCAACGCCAGAAAAAGGTGCTCAACTGAAATGTATTCATCGTGCAATCGTCGGGCCTCTTCCTCTGCTGCGGCGAGCAATCGCTGGGTATGTTGACTGACATACGCCTTCCCCAACTCAACGCCGCCACCACTCACCGCCGGCTTCTTCCGCAGCGCACGATCAGTCTCGTCAGCGACCACCGTAGGCTCAACACCTACCTTCGCCAACAGCCGCCCAACTAGGCCGCCTTCCTGCACGACGAGAGCATACAACAGATGGTCGGTGTCAATCTCAGGACTTTTCCGCTCAAACGCTACCCTCTGACTCTGCTGAAGAGCCTCTTGAGCCTTCTCAGTAAAACGCTGCCCCGTCATGCCGTCCTCCGTTGATGATGCGCGTATGAAATTCCCACAAGATGAGGTGTTGCGGCGTGTTAGCCACAACATCAAACCTAGATTGTTACCGTGATACAAATACCCGGTGGAATCGGTAGGTCTACCAGGTGGGTAAGCATTCGGAAAGGGGAAGTCAATGCGACCACCCTCTGCTCCCGAACGCCCTCCCCAAATACCGCCTCCGGTTGCCCTCGTTCAGCCAAAGTGCGAAATTCCCCCTCTCAGTGCAGCTCAATTATAGTTCTGCAGAGTTATCCTCAAGGAGCAGCCATGACAACCATCCCCTCCCCGTTCGATCACCTTGCAAAAAAACAGCACCTCAAGAACGAGACAATCTATCAGGTCTTCATCCGCAACTACTCGCCGGAGGGAACCTTCGAGGCTCTCGAGCGAGACCTTCCGCGGATTGCGGATCTCGGCGTTTCGATCCTGTATCTTTTACCGATTCATCCAATAGGGATCACCGCTCGGAAAGGGTCGCTCGGGAGCCCCTACGCGATAACCGACTACTGTGCGATCAACCCCGAGCTCGGCACCCTCGAGGACTTTATCTCGCTTCTCAACGCCGCTCATCAGAGCGGACTCAAGGTAATGATAGATATTGTTTTCAACCACACCGCCCGAGATGCAAAGTGGGTAACCGAGCGGCCTGACTTCTATCTTTACAAAGAGGGCGCTCTCGCGAATCGGGTTGGTGACTGGTCTGATATCGCCGATCTTCTTACCTCGAAAGCCGAGGTTCAGGACTCCCTCATCGATGTCCTTCTCTACTGGGCAAGGATAGGCGTCGATGGCTTTCGGTGTGATGTTGCCCCCATGTTGCCGATTGCTTTTTGGATGAAGGCAAGGGCTGCGGTAGACTCGGTTCGGCCTGATATCATCTGGCTCTCAGAATCGCTCGATCCCCACCTCCTCCGAGACCTCAGAGAGGCTGGATTTATGACTCACAGCGACGCTGAGATGTACCTCGCATTCGACGCGCTCTACGACTACGATATTTTTGACACGCTCGAGGGATACTTTTCAGCGAAAAACAGTCTATCGACGTATCTTACCCTCGCTCACGCACAAGGCCACATATACCCCGACAACTACCTCAAAGTGCACTACCTCGAGAATCACGACCGACGGCGAGCTGCATCATACGCCGAAGACCGCACTATCCTGACAAACATCGCTGCATGGTCGTTCTTTCAGAACGGGATCGGATTCCTCTACGCCGGTCAGGAAACGCTCAATACCCGGACTCCCTCACTTTTTGAAAAGGACCTCATCGACCTCGAGGTCAAAGATCGCGACTTCTATGATTTCATTAAGCATCTTGTCGCCCTCAAAAAACACCCTGCCTTCGCTTCCGTTCGTCGTTTCGACATTCTCGATTCCGGTCAACCCGATCTCATTCAGGCACGGATGAACACCGAGGCCGGTCATTTTTACGGCATCTTTAACCTATCGGGCGGAACGCGGGAGGTTTCTGTTCCATTTGCTGATGGAACTTACACAAACCTATTCGACAACAAGACCGTCACCTGCATAAACGGGCAGTTGTCTATTCGCTCGCCGGTAATGGTAGAGGCTCAGCCACGAGCTTAATAGGCGGGAAGGGGGTTCGAAGCCCCCCTGACTGTGTGGCCCGTTATTAATAAAGCTATTACCGCACACCCCGAGCCAATCCTTCCATATTAAGGAGAAGCCTTTGTATTTCTTCATGCGGAAGGTCGTAACTCCTCATGGCTATAG
>OMIW01000093.1 GCA_900299205.1 Pseudomonadota bacterium | reverse complement strand
GGTTTTTTTTGCCTACTGCATGGCAAGTGTCCGTCGATCAGGCCAATTCCGACGAATGGCACTTTGTTTCAGGTGGTGGGGTGATTGAAATCTCGTAGTGTCCGTCGATCAGGCCAATTCCGACGAATGGCACTTATCTCCTACGCAAAACTCAGTGTGCTGCCCTCTTGTGTCCGTCGATCAGGCCAATTCCGACGAATGGCACGGGACCAGAAGGGGTAAACTACGCTGGCGATGTTATCGTGTCCGTCGATCAGGCCAATTCCGACGAATGGCACAGTCGAGCCTCGCGCTTTTCGTCATCCCACTCCACGTGTCCGTCGATCAGGCCAATTCCGACGAATGGCACAGCCGCCCTTCCAACCCCCTAACCCCACACACATTTTCCGACTGTCGTGCGAGCGTGATTGAAAGTCGGGGCGAACTCATTAGGTGCCTAGGCCGAACTCGAGGCTTTTTTCCTATTTTTTTGGGAAAAACAGCCACTGCGAGCATCCCCCAGCCCCCTTGTTACCACCCTTGCTCTCGCAAAACTGGGAAATTTTCAATATCAAATCCCGCCTACGAAATATGGCGCCATTCGGAATAAAACTGATCGACTCCGCGGTGCTAAAGCTCATTGAAGAGGACGACACGTACCGCGGCGATGGAGTCTCCTGTAGAGACGGTCTGATTATACTGGAGCAATCGTCCCCGTCAAATCACCAAAATGCCGCTCGGTCGCTCAGGAAGCGACAATCCGATGGTCGTCACCGCTTCCTGCGCACGCTTTTCGTTTGCACCAAGATCAAGAATCATCACTTGATCCTCCTTTTGGTTCATCTCCCCCTCGAGATCCGTTTGCAATCGGACTCGGTCGATATCTTTGAGAACACAAAAAAAAACGGAGTACTGCCACGCCTCGCCATACCCCTTTAACACCCGATGCACGCGGCGTAATCTTTTTGGCTCTCGGATGTCATAGAAAACCAGATAGCATCGTCGCATCAGTGCACCTTCCAATCAGCGGGTAGTTAAAAATGCTAGGGAGGGAATATCGCCGATCAACCAGGCAGCGATCATTCGAGCGTGGAGAACGATCATTCGTCGATAACTCAGCCGGTAATCAAAGACCGGATGGGTAACCTCGGCATCCATTCGTCGGCCCAGCGCATTAAAGAACGCACGTCGCCCCGCATCAGTAAGCGCGCAGCCCGCCGCAATCCGCAGAAAATGCCCCTCTGTCAATTCACCCCTATTAAAACAGGTGATAGTCACCGAATCAGCAATCAACGGTCGAAACGGCTCCATGAGATCAAGAGCCAGTGCAGGTCGACCCGGTTTTGAGACGTGGAAACCCCCAATTGAAGGCTCAAGTCGCGCAACACGCAACGCAGCGACACATTCATGGGTAAGCATCGAATAAGCAAGGGACAGGCACGAGTTGATCGGATCGGGGGGAGGGCGTCTTTTACGGCCATTCTGATCAAATTCGCCTCCTAGAGCTCCCCTTATCATCCCCGAGAAATTACTAAAATAGATCGCTGCCGCCAGCCCTTCATGCCCACGCGCTGCATCAACCGAATCGGCCTGCGCCGCCCTTTTTGCCTCCTTTGCGAGATCCGCTGCGGCTTGCGCGGATAGCGAGGTATGGTTACGAAGGAGAAGCGTTCTTTGATTAGTAATTTTTGCCGAAACGAGAGCCCGCACAAGCTCAAGGCAGAAATCGGGTACATCGAACTTTCTCACCTGTGCTCTCCGCACCTCCGCGCTCACAGAATCAAGAGGATCGATCATCGCTACCAATCGACCAGCTGAGGAGAGAAACGCAACCGGAAGCTGCATATCAGCGAGGGTGTGAACGGCCTGTGTCGATAATTGAACCGAACCGAGAATGGAGAGGCTTTCAAGGTTTGCAAGTGGCAATGTTTTCGCAACAGCCCCGTTTTTATCGGTGACCCTCAACTCCATTCCCCGCACACCGATCTTCACTCCCTCCTGCTGGGCAACGACATGAATACCATCGTCTCGGGGTGGCCATATTTTTCGGGGAGTCAGCTCCTCTGATGGATGAACGACTCGCTGATGATTAACCTCATCAGGAAGACAGATCGGCTGAAGAGAACAACGAGGACACCGAGGGTCATTAATCAGAGGAGGAGGCCGCGAACCCGTGGCGCACCGCTTGGCATCTTCTAGCGTCTGCAAAGCATCCGCTCTCACCTTATCATCCAGCGCAATCCTCACCCGAATTTTTTCTTCGGCGTAATAAATTATCGCCTCTTCAACCATGAAACCTGCCTCTTGGAGCAAAATCCCCTGAAGCGCCACCTGAATACGATCGGACGGCCACGGCTCTCGATTTTGAGCCGTCGGCACATCCCCTCCACCATCGTCATCGCCCCAATCGTCAAAGAGACGCCCACGAGAAGTTCGCTTCGGATGCCCTTTTCGATACTCGACCGGTACGGCCCGTTCCCCTACGATCTCCGCCAGGTCGAGTGTCGCGGTCAGACCGAGCGATTCACTCGTTAAAACAAGACTCCGAACCACCTCGGGCCGCTCGAGGGTATGGTCACTCACCTCATCTGAAGCTAAACGGTGGCCTCGCGGCGGCGCGCTCGGCTTATCGACTCTCCGATGAACAGCTGCCCCTTTCTCCGTATCACTACTCGGAACAAATACTCCCTCAACCTGCATAAAGTAAAAAAGACGGGGGCAATACGCATATTCCGCTATATTACGGGCAGGCCAGAGGCTTTCATCCATCTCCACTCCTGTCAGAACGGCATTTCTTCATCCTCCGAGCGACCATTTAATTCATTTTTTAACACCTTACTCTGGTCTCTGAGGATCTTAACAACTCTCGACTCGACGCTCTTTTCCCCTTTCGACCAATAGTCCTCATAAGGGAGCCAGCTTCTCGATCGGCTGTGACAATCCGTGGCCGAGATATCGCACCACAGATTTATAATCCGTTTCTCTGCTTTTTCAGCAGAGCCCTTTGACCGCTTCTTCGATACTGATGAATCTCTGGGGCCGTCCTCCGATTTTTCCGGTAAAAGAGATTCGTCCGTCTTAATGATTTGATAGCCTTTGACTTTATCTTTGACCGGATACCCCTTTTGATCACACGGCACAAACCACCACGCTCCCCCAAATTCAAGATCAACCAGCGCTTTTAACCCGATATTGGCCGCAGCGTTCAGATCTGCTTGGATGCCCTTTGCCGCCGAAGAGGTGCTCTCTGCGGAGACAAATATATCCCCACCCCTCTGTGGAATTCTGACAAATGGATGTTTTGAGCGATCTTTATCGCTCATTTTTTTGAATTTTTGGTGAAGATCCTCGATATACCTACTCCTAAAAGTATCCTTTTTCCCTGCCTCCGTGACCTGATTCTTCCAGAAGGTATTTTTTTCGGTGGTAGGCACATCCTGACAGCGGATGCCGGGCGCTCCCGTTCGCGAATCTTGCTGTGATGTGTAAGCGGCTGACACCTCTTTGTAACCCAATCCGTGAAGCTCACAGGCCTCCCCGAGATATTTCGCAATTCGCGACGAAGACCACTCGGCCAGCTGCCTGTTTTCACGTCGGCTTCGGGTTTCCTTAGGACGATAGTTCTTAAGATTTTCTACGACGACGGCGTGACACACCTTATCAACTTGACTGACTGGACGTTTTTGATCTTTTGTCCCCGAAGTATGCGCCATCCTCCCAATACCAAGCGCCGCCTCTACGATACGACTCGCAAGCTGCTTCACCCGCTGATCTCGAAGTCGTTCAAGCGCATCAAGGGTCCGCTGTCCGAAGCCCTCTTTGGCCTCCTCGCGCGTACCGTCTGGCCTTAATCTGGTGAAAAATCCAACCTGCACCTTTCGTCGAAATTCAGTCAGAGTCGCTATTCGGGTAAGAGAAAGACCGCCGACCTTACGAATCGTCGGATCTTTCGTTTTTTTTGAACGAGGGAGAATCATTCGAGAAATGGTCTTAATGTGCCTCCTCAACTGAACATCTTTATCCTCCCACTGCTCACTCCAAGACTTGTAAATACAATCACGAAGAGCTAAATCGTCAATGAGAGCGGTTGCCGCGGGTTTCAGCTTTTCGCGCACCTGCTCTTGTTCCTTACGCCGCTGGGCGCGTGAAATATTGGTGGAGCCCTCCTTAATCTCAACATCACCAAGAAGGGGCTTGATAAAGCGGTCCCACGCTTCGCGAGCTTCGTCATCTTGCCACCCCTCTGTTGAGAAGAGAGAACGCCAACAGATGAGCATATCTTGGATGAACGCGATGTGACGTTCACTTCTTTTCTCAGCATCATCATCGATTGAAAGCTCTTTACTTTCGTCGAAGTAATACTTCTGCCCGCCCGGCATTACTTGGTAGTTACTGTTAATCGCGAATGCGATCCGTGCTCGGTCCCCATGCCTTTTCATCGCATTTCGAAGGGTTGAGACAGCCGAAAACATCACCTCGTCGACAGCAGCGCTCTTCTCATTCGATTGCTGCTGACGCCCTAGCTCTTTCTTGATTTCATCGATACATTCAACCTCCTCATTCGAGGCCTTTCGTACACCCCGCTCCTCGCCCTGAAGCTTAATTAAGAATTGGCGATCAAGCCGTGCCCAGGGCCCCGGATGGGGTTGCCCATCCTCGATGGTATCCGCTCCGATGCGACGATAAATGGTAGTCTTTGCTACTTCAACCTCTTCTCCTTTCTTATTCTTTTTTTTCAACTCTCCTTTAAGATGGAGAAAAAGCTGCTGCTCGGTGGGAGCGTCGCAACCACAATCACGACAAGCCTCTTCAATCTGCTCTCGGTTCATCACCTCCCAAACCGCACAGGCAGCCGCATGACGGTGTCCGAGATCGACGGAGAGGATGCGAAGTCCGGGGCGGCGCGAGAGGGGTTTTTTCCACCATTTTTTTCCAAATCCCCTCTTCGTGCCATATTCAATTCCCGGTCCTTTCGGGGTCAGATCTGCTGAGTATGTAATGAACCAATTAAGACACCGCCTCATTCGCAGGGTTTTATGATCCCACTCATCTTTTTTAAACTTCGATAATTCCTCCAACTGTGCTCGTGATACCTGTAATCGGCCATTGAGTTTGTTGCTGATGGGTACAATTATAGATGTTGTGCCTCCGCATTTTTCTTCACCTGTAGCTCTTCCGTGTCTATCTGCACGAGCAACCTCTCGACCATCCCCACCTTCGATATTTTTGGCTGATTCAAAATCTCGCCTCACTCGTTTTGATTGCCAAGTTATTTCGAAAGGCTTCACGGCACCTTCGGGGGTCAGAAGCTTTAACTCAATGGTTCGTGGAAATGCAACAGGGCCACCTTTTGAGGATTTTCCAGGTGTAATCGACCAACGAGAATCACCAAAATCGCAAAAAATTGGGTGAAGAAAAACATCTGGGTGGCGATAAGCCGGTACCTTGAATCGAACCCGATTGAACTTAGCCTCTGTTGCATCAACGAAGTTGTTGAGGATCTGAGGGTCGCTCGCTCGTTTTGCTTTCCCGTCTTCGATAGGAGGCTTAGACCAAGTACAGATGGCATCCATTTGAGCGAGATCCTCAAATAATCGGATATCGCCAAACTTATCAATAGAACGATCCTGCTGTAGCCGTCTTGCCGTTTCGATTCGGTCCCTTACTGACGTACAATCATCGCGACTCCACTCATCGACCACTTCCTTCCATCCCCCAATGGCTCGACGACGGATCCGATACGAATCATGGGCTCTCGATGAATCAGACCGATTCCGACAATAGGACTCCAGCCAGGCCTTAGCATGGACAGGTACATCATCTCCCTTTTCTGAATCCCGTTCGAATTTACGTCTCGTCGCCTCCGCTTTTTTTATCCATGTATGAGCAAGGGATACCCGGCGTGCAGCGTGATCAAGCATGACGGAAAATTCACCAGTCTGATCCTTGTTCTCGGATACATAGCGTATTCGACACGCCGCCTGGACCTCATCGCGGATTTGATTAGAGTACCTCCGAGGGCCCTTCGAATTCGTTTTTTTTGAGGTTTCTTGGCTATCCTCCTCTGCTTTTTGTCTCAACCCGATTAAATCACCCTCCATGATAACGTTTTTTTCCGTGATATTTTGGAGTAAATATATGGTTTTGCTCCTATGCCCTGGAGCACTTGTAAGCTTCTTAAACCTTTCTATGTTATCTCGGTCGCTTTTGCTAAGCTGGCGACCACCACTAGGGGGTGTCGGTTGATTTTCGGCCCAAGCTTTTATCTCACGATACGTTTTCGCTAACTGCTCAAAATCTGCACCCTTGCCAGTCCCAAATCGTCTACTGAGCCATCCTCGAGCTTTTATAGCGAAATCCTTACCTTTGTCCTCCTTTGAATCATTGCTCCGTGAAGTGGACCCCATGTTTTGCTCTTTTTCTGAAGGAGTTCGGTTATTTTTACTCTCCTCAGAATCGACATCAGAAAAATAGGTCTCCTTGCCGCCAAAGACTTCTTCAAGAAGGTCCCAGCCATCTTCCCGCGTCAGTTCATCGCCCAACAGTTTAACCTTTGAATCGAACACCCCACTCCGATTAACCCAAACCGCATCATCCCTAATTGCTGCCTTCAGCGAGGGGCTGCAATCCTTGACCCAGACCTCCACCTCATCAGGCCCAACCCCCCGCGCCGCGAGGATCTTCTTGAACACCTCGACCACTTCCTGTTGTTCCACCTTAAACTCTTCAGGTGCACCCCGTTCCGATTCAACCGAAAGCCATGAAAGGGCGAGCAATATGCGGCGGCTTCGGCGCTCCTCCTCGGTTGGCTCGGAGCTCTCTTTTCCTTTGCTATCGGCGAAATTAACGAGATTATGATCGAGACCTCCCCGCAACGTCAGGAGCCAATCCCCAAAGACCTTTGCTCCTTTGTTGACCGCTTCATGGGTCTGCCAGAGCGCATCGCGCCACTCGGTATCAGTGGGCGATAGTCCGCTTAACCGGAGGGTATATGCTCTTCTTGTCGTCTCTCTCTCCTTTTTAGCTGCCATGAGTCACCCCGCGTAAACTGCGCCCAAACAGGCCTTATGCCCGAAGGGGAGTTTTACCAGAGGGGATCGATAATTGAGGGACTGGAATCTGTCAAGGATAGCCCGCTACCGAATAACTCGTGGGCCACGCTGAATCTGTATCTATGCGGAAGGAAAAAATGGCTCCCCGGGACGGGCTCGAACCGCCGACCCGGTGATTAACAGTCACCTGCTCTACCAACTGAGCTACCGGGGAATAG
>OMIW01000092.1 GCA_900299205.1 Pseudomonadota bacterium | reverse complement strand
GTCTCTACGCCTCTAAGCAAAAGAGGGTGGGGGGGTAAAACCGAATAAAAGCTAACCCTCTTTCAGCCGCAGTACTTGGGCGGGAGGCCACTACACGTCTTAGCTGAAGAGGGTCGGGGAATGAAGGGGGCTACGGACTGATCTTGCACCAGTCGGGGATGTACGCTTCATGGGCGCACGTGCGCGGACCTTCGGCCCGGATTTGCTCGAGGGGTGATGGCGCTTCATGCGGACTGGAGGCGCGCGCACTCAGGGATCCTTTTCTCCTGCACCCCACTCTTTCGATGGCCCACCACCATTTCGCTAGCCCTACCTCCATCTCTCAGGGTCAGATCGGCAACGAAGGGGGGCTGTGAGGAAATTTGGACATTTTTGCGTTTTAAAGTTGCACCGGCGTCGGTTGGGCCCATATCCCGAAAAGGTTCTGTTGATTCGGAGAATTTATGCAATCCCGTCCAATCCCGTCCAATCCCGTCTGAGTTGAACTCCGGGACCAAACAAAGTCAAGACGCTAATATTGACACCAACTCCTCGGCGGACCAGCCCAGCTTCCCCTCCCTTAAAGTTGATCTTCCTTCCGCCTCTGAACTGAAGGAGATTCTTGCCGCCAATTGCCATGGCGATGCACGAAAAGCACGTGCATTCCTCGAGAGTTATTACATAGCCTCCAAGACAACGTTGCGGGATATGGATGCTACGGCAATAACGGATCTTGCTCAAATTTACGACAGCCATGGCATGATAAATCTGGCAAAGGCCATTCGTTCGCCGCGCATTCTTAGCGAAGATGAACTCCGCCACGCCAAGCAATTCTGTCGGGATCATATCGACTCAAACAGCTCCCTTTCGCCCGAGTCGAAGAGCTTTATGAATGACATGGCGACTCGAGAGCGAGGACCGTGGGTAGTTCCAAATCACGTTCAACGTGTCAGAGAGGATTCCACCGGAAAAATCACCGTCGCTCATCAATGCGGCGAAGCGTATTACCGACTTCCCCAATCTCCCGAGGATTTCTTAAGCTCATTCGTTGCTGAAAATGACGGACTCTCAGCTCAATCAAAGAAATTTTTGTCAGAGCTTGTTGGGTCAGAGCAGGGTCCTTGGAGCCTTCAGGGGCATGTCAAAAGCGTGAGGGAGGATTCAACCGGAAAGATCACCGTCGCTCATCAATGCGGCGAATCGTATTACCGACTTCCGCAACCTCCCGAGGATTTCTTAAACTCATCCGTTGCTGGAAATAAAAGACTCTCCCCTCATGCCAAGGATTTTCTGTCAGCGGTTGTTGAGTCAGAGCGCGGTCCTTGGAGTCTTAAGGGACATGTCGAAAGCGTGACGGAGGAGGGATGGCGAATAAACGTCGGGACACGAGACGGTGAAGCGTATTATTACCCTGGTCTACCCACGAACCGAGTTACGGGACTCTCTGAAGGCCCGCTCGAGTACCTTAGTAGTTGGGCGAAGGTGGCTTCTGCCTGCGTGGCCGAAGGGTTATACCCCCCCTTTACCTTGATAGTAAAGAACGAAGGGGGCGGCCGGTTTTTGATAGATACGGACGCCGACCCCGCTCTCCTGAGCACTCTTCCCAGCTTTAGTACTCAGGGGGTTGACACCTTTGATGGAGGCATCATCTTTAAAGTAGATGCCAGGGGAGTTACCCCGCTCCGAAATTAAAGTGTCAGTGGGGCTGAGAGAGGTTCAAATTAAGTGCTGTCATTGCAGGTAGAACTCCTGCGGGGTCTTTAGCACAGAGCCGTCGAGCTCAGACCGAATAAAGCTAACCCTCTCTCAGCTGCAGTCCTTGGGCCGGGGACCTCTACGCCTCTGAGCTAAAGAGGGTGAAGACATAGCGGGTTTCAATATTCCATCAATCAGTGCTGATGCACGGCGCGGAGGGGTGAAAAAACCGGCTCTCTGGCGGCGCGTGTCGCAGCGACGGCAGGGAGTGCGGCATTATCCCCAGACCACCAAGCCAAAATGCCCACACTCGCGAAATCCGAGCGAGCGATAGGCCCGTTGTGCCGGGAAGTTTTCCTCACCGGTAAAGAGTATTACTTTGGCGACCCCTTCTTTTTGCACCGCCAAGATCGATCCTGCCACCGCTGCTCGGGCAAAGCCCATTCCTCTGAGGTCGGGTGGTGTGTATACGCCCCCTACCACTGCTGCTTCAGGGATGAGGCAATTAAACGTGGTCATTGAGACCGGTCGTCCCTCCGCTTCAAGAATCCACCATCTTTGTGAGAGGAATTTATCTCTCGTCTTTTCACGCGAGATAGTCGACGGTGGAATGTTAAGAAGTGTCACCTCATAGTCGATTCGCCAATCGGTGAGGAGGTCGAGATCCGCCAAGGTGGTGGTTCGGTAGAAACAATCTTTATCGTTAAGTTTGGCGGGTATCACCAGGTCCTCGACATCGAGAGAAAACAGGATCTCCCGACTTTTTAGCGCCGGTTCACCCCGATCTGGAACTGCTGCGAGAGCGAGCTCGACCTGATCGAGGGGCCCAGCGATGCTCATGAGAGGCGCAAGATTATTCTCCTGAGCGAGTTGGACAAGCGCAGAGATGTTTACTGGCTCATCGACATCGGTATCTGCGAGAACTGCAGACCTTCCCCCTTTTAACTTTGCAAAAACTCCACGAATGTCATCTCCCCACATCTCCGCAGCATACACGCCACTGTATCGTTCGTCTGAGAGACCAATTCCCGTAGTTCGAGAATTTCCCAGTAGGAACATTCCCGAGCTCACTCGAGGAAGAAGAAACCGCTCGAGGGCTAGCTGATCGTCGGACGTGAGTAGGCGTATTTCCATACTAGCTTTTGTTCGGGAAAAGACATGTGGCAGTGCTCACTGATGATTATGCCAGCGAAGCACCGAAAGGTCTCTCTCTCCGAGCAGGGTGGTAACGAACGATCACGTAATGTCCGCGGGCTCTTTAGCACCAGTCAGGGTTGTACGCTTCACGGGCGCACCCAGGGATCCTTTCCTCCAACACCCCACTCTTTCGATGGCCCACCACCATTTCGCTAGCCCAGCCCCTCTGTCTGAGAGGCGTAGAGCTTTCGCACCCCCACCGCCCCCTACTCGACCTCCTTTGTCCTTGCGCTTCTTATCGTTTAATCGTTTAATCGTTTAAACGATAGCAGAGCACCCTAACCTCCGATGAACCAAACGTATCTCCCACCAGAGTCCCGAGTTATTGAATATAAGCAGCAGCTGCTCGACCTCAGGAGGATATCGCAGACTGTTGTCGCGTTCGCAAATGGGATCGGAGGCGAGATTGTGATCGGGGTAGAGGACAAAACCCGCAGAATTATTGGGCTAGACGATAAAATCGTCGAAGATCTCTTGGAACGGCTTCCGGTCTCGATTGCGGATACGATTCTGCCGACGGTAACACCCCTGATACACACCAAGACCATCGAAGATAAAGAGGTTGTGGTCATTAAAGTCTTTCAGGGGATGCAAAAGCCCTACTTTATTGCAAAGGATGGTTTAGAGCGGGGAGTTTTCATCCGCATAGGTTCGCACACCCGCCGAGCTGAGGGGGCCCTACGAGATGAGCTCCTTTTAAAGCAGCAGCGACTTGAATACGACGAAGCACCCGTTATGCATTGCCCACGAGAAGACCTCAACCTATCCCTTCTCCCGAAGGGATTGCGATCCGAAAAGGCGCTATTTTCGCTCAATGTACTCCATCGGGATCAATTTTCTGGAGAAGTTTCTCCGACAAGAGGTGGCATATTGATGCTTCACCCGCATCCAGAGCGATTCGTGCCGGAAGCTGAGGTTGTCATCAGCAGAATGCGAGGAATCGAGGGGAGAAATACGATTGAAAGCCAGGTTATTCAAGGTCCCATCCCCGACCAAGCGGAGGCATGTATTGATATGCTGTCATCGTGGTTAGGGGTAGAGCTGCGCCTTAAGGGAGCCGCATACAAACCGACCGACTACAAACTTCCCAGAGAAGCGATTCGAGAGGCGGTACTGAATGCACTTTTTCATCGTCAGTACAGCATCGCGGGAGCAACAAAAATCGCTCTCTATGCTGATCGTCTCGAGATATTCAATCCGGGGCACTTTGCTGGTCCCTTTATTCCTGAATCACTCGGCGATGGAACCAGCTACATCAGAAATCGGGTTGTTTGCGGCATCGCACGCCGTCTGCACTTAATTGAAAAAAGAGGAACAGGCATTGCTCTGATTCGCAGCTCAATGAGGAACGACGGCCATCCCGAGCCTCAGTTCATTGAGGGACCAAACTGGTTCAAAGTGATTTTAATTTTCGAAAAAAATCAACTCTCGCCTAAAACTACCCATACACCGGCAACTTCCCCATTCGGGGCGCGGGATACTATGCCTCTTCATGACCGAATTCTGGAGTACATGAGATCAAAGGTGGAAGCTGCAAGCGCAGACATCGCAAGAGAGCTCGGAGTCAGTAAAGCCACGGCCATAGCTCACCTCAATATTCTGCAATCGGAGGGGCGGATTAAACGAATAGGAGCTGGACCACGCACCAGGTATCGACGAGTGAAGCCCTAATAGCTCCGAAATAAGTGTTTTGGACGATGGCATCGATCATTGGGCCTTTCAAGGGCCCGAATGAAAAAATTGGACATTCTCTATGTTTCTTCTCGCCTCTCGCTATGAACTACGGCATCGCGCAAAGAAAATGACTCACGGGAATGGCCGATATTGCGCTTTGGTTTATCTTTGGCAGTTTGTAGGCCTGGTCACTCTTTAGGTGAATCTGGTAGACAAACGGGATGGCGATTTTTTTAATGAGATAGGTGAGCCCACGGCTTAGCTCCTGCTCAGAGCTTTTTACCTCGATAGCAATCCACGGTCGTTTATTTCTCAGAAGGATAAAATCAATTTCATGTCCATCGACATCTTTGATGTATCGTAGTTCGATTACCTCGCCGTATACATCTTCAAACCAATGGACCAGACGCAAGAGGTGAAAGGCGACGATATTTTCTAGTCGCGCGCCGGGATCTGACAGCCTCCCCCAATCCCACAGGTAGAGCTTTCGCTCTTTTTTAATTGCTTTAATCTTTGGGTCGCCGAAGGGTAGAACGTAAAAATTGGCGTACAGCTTTTCGAAGATATCTATCCACTTGGCTACCGTTTGATGGGCGACCTCGAGGTCCTTCGCGAGAGTATTGATCGATAGGTTATTTGATACGAGATCAGGCAGGCGCTCGTACAGAAGGCTCATCTGATCGAGCTCCTGGGTCTGTTCGAGGCTTCTGACGTCCTCGAACACCAGCCTTTGCCCATAGGCGAGTCGCCATCTTCCGGCGTAGCTCTTTGAGCGACTCAGGAACGGCTCGGGGAAACCTCCGAAGGAGAGAAGGTCGGTGAGGACGGTTTGTGCTTTGGTGCGATCGGGGGGGCAGATGGTGGTGGCGTTCTCAATTGTCTGGCGGTAATCGAGCTCGGGTAAGGCGAGAACCTCAGCGAGGGTAAAGGGGTGAAGCCGATAATGGAAGTACCGCCCCTGCAGAGAGTCTCCTCCCCGGGCGTATTGGTCCATTCGGGCGCTGCCGGTAACGAGGATTTTGTGGTCCGCGTGGTGAAGGTCGTACACCCCTTTCAACCAATTTCTCCAAGACCTAAATTTATGTAACTCATCAAAGACCCAATAGTCTTTCGAGAGATCGAGTTTATACCCTTTGAGGTTTTGGCGGTGCGTGGCGACGTCCCAGTTGTAGTACGCCATCGTCGAGCTTGGATCGCCGAGCGATTTGGCAAGCGTCGTCTTTCCACATTGTCGGGGACCGGAGAGAAGCACCATCTTCCCCCGAGCAAGGTCGGCGAAGATATGGGGGCTAATTGAGCGATTGAACATTGGAAAATCTTAACACCTGTTTAAAAAAAGGTAAAGTAGATTTAACAGGTGTTACTTATATGGGAACAAGTGGACGGGGGTGGCAATGGTGCGCCGTTCGCACTGACAGCCACCGTTGTCGGTGCTGGTCTACGTTCAGCCTCACGGAGATTGAAACTATCAGCCAAAAATAATTTCCCTCCCGAGCGAACTTATCTTTGAGACGTGAGTCTAATCAGAAAAGGGCCCCTTTGGGGGGCGTTTTTGGTTAGGCGTGCGATGACCCGGATTGATCCTTCCTTTTTTTCCAGTGTTGCAGCCTCGCTATCGGACGAGGTGCTTTGCCGCCGAATTGTTTTTGGTGAGCGGGAGCTCTTCGCTGAGATCGTCACTCGCCATCAGGGGGCGATATTTCGGCTGTGTCTGCGGGCGATGGGAAATCATCATGATGCGGAGGAGGTTGCGCAGGAGGTTTTTCTGAGGGCGTTTCGGGGGTTGAAGCACTTTAATGGGAGTGCGCGTTTTTCGACGTGGCTGACGAGGATCGCGCTCAATCAGATCAATTCGGTTTTCAGTTCGCGGCAGAATCGCCTCAAGCGACGGTGTGAGCTCTTTGATGTGGAGCAGCACGGAGCCGATACGAGCGGGGAAGAGATTGAGGGGGAAGCGATGGCTGAACGGATGGTCGTTGGTATCAGACAACTCAAGCCTATCCTCCGCGACGTGATCATCATGTGTGGCTTTGAGGGGCGGTCGTACGAAGAGGTGGCACAACTACTTGGGATTCCGGTTGGAACGGTTCGCTCGCGGCTAAATGCAGCGCGAGGAGAGCTGAGAAGAATTCTCGATGCAGAGCTGAGTTAGTGAGGGCGCTATGGCACCAAAAAGAAAGGGTAATGATTTCATGATTGAGAGATTCATTGGGCTTGTTGATGGGTCACTGGATCCTCAGGAGGCAGATGATCTGCGTCGAGAGCTTGAAGCTAGTCCGGATCTCAGAGCCGAATTCGAGCAGTATCGCCGGATCGTAGCGGGTGAGAAGAGGGTGCAATCGGTAACGGGAGATCCCTCTAATGATTTTTTGGAACGGGTAATGACTGGCGTTCGGAATGAGCCGGATGATGGTCTGAGTGTAATGCAGTGGGGGATGTTGGTTATGCAGTACAAGAAGTATCGGAAGGTAGCGGTTGGGGCGATTGCGACGGGGGGGGTTGTGTGTTTGGGGCTGCTTATGCTCGAGGGGAGGGGTGAATTTGAGGGTGATTCGGCGCTCAAATTGATAGGGCCCTCCCCGGAGGTGTCATTTAATGCTCCGCGGGCCCTGGATTATCATGAGAAGACGGCAGGGGACTTGACCACACGGTTCAACGAAGAGCTTACAGCGCTGGGCAACCAGAACCTAGGGCAATACGAGGAGAAGAGTTCGACTAAGATTCTCGAGAAAATGAAAAGGTTCGCTGAGGACAGTGTCCCAGAAGCTGACCACCGTGCGCTAGCAGGTGCTCCAGCACCAGCACAAACCAGCAGTAGACTAACCCCCACATTTGACTACAGTGGGCTAATAGGTCAAGTACCCCCATCAGTGCGAAAAGAAACTTGGGAGCTCGGAGATCTTTCGAGGCGTCCAACTGTGGCTACCGTCGCAAAACTACAGGAGCAAAATCAAAACCCAGCCTTCCAACTAACCACCACCGCCCCCCACTCCACCTTCTCAATGGACGTGGACACCGGTAGCTACACGAACGCACGGAAGATCCTCCGGAGTGGGCGACGACCTTCTCCTGATTCGGTGCGACCGGAGGAGTTTATCAATTACTTCTCGTATCAACATCCGACGAATACCGAAAAGCCATTCTCAACGGTATACGACATAGCTCCCTCCCCGCTGACGAAGGGGGCTAAGATTCTTCGGATCGGCGTGAAGTCGCGCGAGAGTATTGCATC
>OMIW01000091.1 GCA_900299205.1 Pseudomonadota bacterium | reverse complement strand
GTCGCCTTTTCCGCTTCCGGCAGGTTCGTCAGATTTCTGTCCTCCCCCTTTCTGGTCGTTCTTCTCTTGCCCATTCCCTGAACCCTCATTCTTAGACTGTTCATCGCCTTTTTGAGCAGACTCTTTGTTTTGGGCCCCGCTTCCTCCCTCTTGTTGAGATTTTTCTCGCTCATCGGAGGTTTTTTTCTCCGAACTCTGATTCGTGCTTTCCTCCTTTCGTTCTTCATTCTTTTTACTTGCCGAATTTCGCCCATCTGTTTGATCGCTGTGTTGAATATCGACGTCTGACCTGTCTGATGAGGTTTGTTGTGGTGTGGGCGTGGCAGTGGCCGTTGGAGTTGGGGTAGGGATACTGATGGAGTTCGGTATCTCCTCTGGCACTCCCTCAGAGTTCTTTGGGCTGAGGGAAGGTTCGTAGTTATCCCCACTTTTTGCCGAATCATCCAAGGCTGACAGGGTCTCAGTAATTTTTTCCTCAACGGCATCGCTACCAAGGCCCGAACTGCGAATGGTCTGCGCCAACTCCGAGAGTTTCTCAGATGCTCGCGGCGGTAGCCCCTGATTCTCAGAGATGAATTGTTCGAGATTCTGCGCGACGAGACCAGACTCTTCGTTTATCGCGCCGGGTTGTTTGAGGATGATGATAAGGGTAGTTAAACCCATACCAACTCCGAGCCAACCCATTTTCACCCAAGGGACGGGCTCTCTCAGAGAGGATATCTGCTCGGCAGAAACGCTTACTTGGGCAAGCTGGTTTTCGATGATTGCACAGATTGCGCCGCGGGCCTCCGCTGAGCTTGTTTGAGCATACATTAAGCTAACAGCTCTGCTTTTCAGATCGAGCTGTTCGTCTATCAGAAGGCATGTGTCATCAAATTGGGGCAGAAAAAACCATCTTCGTCGGAACAGAAGATAAATAAATAGGCAAAAACCAAAAAAGAGAACTATTGCTGCCGCTGTTTTAGATACGATCTCGCACAGAATAAATGCAATCGTGATTCCACAACACGTGAGACCAGCCTCGATTACTTTATCGAGTATAGCGATCCTCCGCCGGCTAACGAGGACTTTTGTGATGAGCGATTGAAACGTCACGGTGCAGTCAGTGGTGGAATCATGAGGGGATCTGTCTCTTCATATTGAGAGGGCTTTGAAGAAGCATTTTCCAGTCCTCCCCCCGAGGTGCCAATATCAGGGCTTGGTTTCGTATCCGGCTCACGCTTTACCCCGAGCTGGTACCGCGCAACAGCGGAATTATGCTCTTCAAGAGTAGCTGAAAAAACGTGTCGACCCGCTCCATCTGCGACGAAAAAAAGATAGTCGGTCTTCTCGGGATATAGAGCTGCCTTTATCGCAGAATCGCCAGGGTTGCCGATTGGGCCGGGCGGAAGTCCAGAGATGGTGTAGGTATTGTAGGGAGTTGGCATTTCGAGGTGGGCCCGAGTTAAATTACCGTCGAAGTTACCCCTTAATCCATAAATAACTGTGGGGTCACTCTGAAGGGGCATCCCGCGCTCGAGACGATTGTGAAAGACTGAAGCGATTCTCGGTTGTTCCTCTGAGACACCCGTTTCCTTTTCTATGATAGAGGCGAGAGTCAACACCTGATGACGGGTCATACCCAACTGCTCGGCACGGTCACTAAAAGTTTGTGGCCAGCGCTCAAGTCCCATTTTCAGCATACGAGTGACGATCTCCTTGGCTGAGACCGGGCGAGAGAAGATGTAAGTTTCTGGGAATAAATATCCTTCAAGCTGACCATTGTAAGAACCTGAGGCTTTGATCAGTGAGGGATCAACGAGGGCTTGATCAAAAGCCCCTTTTTTCAGAAGACCGGCATCTTCAACTATCTGGCCGATATCTGCGATTGAGACCCCCTCTTTTACGATAACTTTCCGCTCGATTGGTTTTCCTGAAGTTATCGCTTCAAGAAGTTGAGTGGGAGACATGGACCGCCGAATCTCGTATTCCCCCGCGACTATTTTTCGGTCCTTACCCGATACCCGGCCCGCATAGTTGAGGGGCCATGCATACTTGATGAAACCTCGCTGTTGGAGCTCTATGGAGATCCTTTTGAGGGTAGATTCTTTCATGATCTCGATCGATTGTGGAGCTGTGTCGTCGGGATTTATCGGATTGAAAAAAAGGGTGTGGAGAGTGGTATAGGTAATGAAGCCAGCTAAAATTGGAATGATTGCGTAAACTAAAAAGCGGACTCGCGAGACCCCGGATTCGGAGGATATGGCCGATATGATCCCAGCAGGCCAGGCATCAGGTTTCGTTAGCTTCTTTCTGGTCAGTTTCATGATATGAGTTTTTGTTCCTGCCCGTTAAAGATCGTCATTCGACCCCCCTAATACCTCATGAAAGGAAGATGTTTCCCGAGGGAAGATATGTTCAGTCGATCATCATGTTATCAGGGAGTTGTGTTTGAAGAACAGGTTTTTGATCTCTGCCTGGGTAATGGCAGCGTCCGCCGCGGGACCCTTTTCGCTGAGAAGGCGTTCTTGAGCTTTGTTTTGATATTCAGTTCCTCCGTTGAAGTTTGGCGACTTGGCGAACAAGGGCTCCGATCTCAATCGTTGGATTAAGGCCCTTGCTCGTGAGGTGTCGAAGGAGAATCAGGCAAGCCGCTACCGCATCGATCGCCCCCGATTCCCGAATTGTTCGGTTCGGCGAGCCTCTAATTCCGAGGAGTTCTTTCGCCTCTTCGGAGGAGAGAAACTCATCGCACGCGATAATCAGCGCAGAACACCGACGAGCGAGCCGATGTTTGAAATTGTTGACGTCTTCCCCCTGAAGGGTCTTTTCGTCCGAGCTTGATAGTGGCGTTCCGACCACAATCAGGGGGATGGCGTTCTCCTGCACGAGACTTATTGCTCGCTGTTCTGCCCGCTTTCCAGCCCGTTCAACGGTCGGTATCGGGACAATAGCGGCTAATTCCGGCCGATAAAGAGCCATCCCCACGCGTTGAATACCAACATCGAGTCCGAGGGTGGTGACATGGTGCCCAACTGAGGGACCGGAGATTTCTGCAGACATCGTTCTCTTGAGTTCGGCTAGGACGGAGTAGATCTTTCTGGTAGCGTCGTTTCAATTGAGCTCGGTACACTGTATCGCGTTCTCAAAGTTTGCAAAACGGCATTGCCGAAGCTCCATTCTAAGGACTAATCGATGACCCCCGCTATTGCCATACTCACCATAGGCTCTGAAATTCTCGACGGTCGCATCATTGATACTAACTCGTCATTTCTTGGCCGAACAATCCGCTCGCGAGGAGTGTCAGTTGCCACCAGAGTGGCATGCGACGATGATCTTCCGGTTATTGTTAAATGGTTCGAAGAACTTTTTAAAGCTGTCGACCTTATCGTCGTCACTGGGGGACTTGGTCCAACCAAGGACGACCTCACTCGCGATGCGATCGCCGCAATTGCGGGAGTTCCTCTCATCAAAGTGGACGAGGAGATCCGAAAACTCACCGAATGGTACGAATCAAAGGGAAGAAAATTAACTGATATAAATGCTCGACAGGCGTGGTTTCCGGTGGGAGCTTCCCGAATCCATAATCCGGTCGGGACGGCGTCCGGTATTTGGTTTGAGCTATCGCTCGAGGGAAAAAAGAAGGCCATCGTCGCATTACCCGGAATTCCGAAAGAGCTTGAGCCGATGTGGCGAGAGGATGTCCTTGATAGGATTGCAACTTTTTTCGGGGCACTGGACGTTACCATCGAGTGGGTATGCCGGGTCTTTGGATTACCTGAGGCTGAGGTTGCCCGTCGGGTTGAGGGGATCCCCGAGCTCGAACACGCGCAGGTGGCTTACCAGGTGATGTTTCCGGAAGTGATTGTCGTCGTTCGGCAATTAGCAGATGAAGGAGAGGCTGGATGGGAGGAGTTGCAGAGCGCAGTTCGGAAAGCTCTCGGGGCTGACCATATCGTTGCCGAGCGTTACGATACGCCTCTGGCGAAAGCTCTGTCGGAGGCCCTGCGGTCTCAGGGCGACACGATCAGTGTTGCCGAGTCGTGCACCGGTGGCTTGGTCGGGGAGCTTATTACTCGATTCCCCGGCGCATCAGAGGTCTTTCTTGGAGGAGTAATCGCCTACGCAGATAGCATCAAGGAGACCCAGCTCGGTGTGCCCCGAGAGGCACTTTCCCAATTTGGCGCAGTGAGCAGCATCGTCGCCCAGTCGATGGCGTCAGGAGTGCGGAAACGCACTCAGTCATCAGTTGGTGTCTCGATCACCGGCATCGCCGGACCGGAGGGTGGAACCCCAAGCAAGCCTGCTGGCACCTTTTTCGTCGGGATTTCAACGGAAAGGGAAACAAAAGCATATCGCTTCTTCTTCGCATCAGACAGAGAACGAGTCAGAGTGTATGCAGCATTCAAAGCTCTCGATGTGGTGAGGCGGTCGCTCCTTGGTTTGCCACCACCAGAAGATGGGGTGGAGGAGGGTTAGGAGCCTTTGTTGGAGCTTTATCTTCCGGGAAACGATTGAGAGTCGGTGTTAGAGTTACAAGAAAGCTAAAAAATTTTAAAGCTCTTAACTGAGGCTCTTTACGCTCATTTCAGATACACAAACTCTTTTGGGGCCGACGATTGCAGACCGAGACTTCTCCTCTCGCGAGGTCTTTGTCTAGTCCTCTCCGCCAGCCTGATATTCACCGACCGCCGGCCCCGACGGAGCGACGCCGAGTACGCCCGTCGGCACTTTTTTTGTCGGTCGCTCCGAAGGAAAAGAAACAAAATCAAACTGCCCTTTCTTTTCGTCTGATCGAGGGCGAATGAGGATGTTTGAGGAGTATAAAGCCTTTGATGATCCAGACTCGTTAAATGATAGCTTGTCGGGTCTTGTGGACAGTTTTGAAATACGCCTCGATTGGGTTGGGGAGGATGTGGAGGAGGACAAGCGCGACGGCCGATCTTCTCCTAAAGAGGAGACTCTTAGTCGACCTTGGTGAGCTGCTGGCTGGGACTCCGAAGAAATTCTGCGGGCAACTTGAGAAACTCTCGAAGAGGAACCTGATTTTTTCATCATGACCTCGAAAACGGCTAATAACTGCGCTGATTTTTCTCGCGCACGCTCTTGTTTGTAGGCTTAACCCAAAGTTTATCATCCAATCAAGAGCGGGAACACCTCGTGGAAATGGGGAGAATAGGTTATTTTTCGGGGATTATCGGATAATTTCCGCTATTTAGAGTTCTGCTGATTGAATACTGCTTGGTGAAGAGGCAGGCATTTATTTTTTTATTTTTACAGCGAATTAGTCGGTGTTGTGTATATACGACAGATGTGGGCTTTTTGGGGCATGAATATCTGGGGCGGTGAGGGCGGCATATGCCCGTCGTGCTGCCTTACGTTTACTCTTTTGACGGAGTGAACTCTCTCGCGATACCGTGGTGGATCGCCGGACAAAGGCTGTTCAAGCACTATATTCAAATCTTAGCGGGGTCTCACGATGAAAGGTGCAGATATCAGAAAGAGCTTCCTTGAGTTTTTCCAGAGCAAGGGACATACCGTCGTCCCGAGTGCATCGCTCATAACCGTCGACGACCCAACCCTGCTGTTTTCGAATGCAGGGATGAATCAGTTCAAGGAGTGTTTTCTTGGTTCCGAAAAGCGTTCCTACACTCGCGCCGCTTCCGCGCAGAAGTGCCTTAGGATTTCGGGGAAGCACAACGACTTCGAAAATGTGGGGGTGACCGCTCGGCACCACACCTTTTTTGAGATGTTAGGCAACTTCTCGTTCGGGGATTACTTCAAGGCCGATGCAATTCGTTATGCGTGGGAGTATGTAACGGAGCGGCTTGGTCTCTCTCGAGATCGATTGTGGGTGACGGTGTTTAGGGAAGATGATGAGGCGGCGCAGCTGTGGCGAGACCTGACCCCGGTCCATCGGGACAGGATTCTTCGCATGGATGAGAAGGACAATTTCTGGGCGATGGGTGACACCGGGCCGTGTGGACCATGCTCGGAGATATTCTATTACGTCGGACCTGATGACGTTCCTCAATCGGAAGCAGCGTTTCGGCGGGATGATGGGTCATATCTCGAGATCTGGAACCTGGTCTTTATGCAATTCAATCGGGCTGCGGATGGTACGATGACCCCCCTGCCCTCTCCCTCAATAGATACCGGGAGTGGATTGGAAAGGTTGGTTTCGGTCGTTCAAGGACTGCCCGGCAACTATGAGACTGATCTCGTGCGAGGGGTCATCAGGAGGGCTGAACAGCTCTCTGGCTTTGGGTATGACGAGGGTTCTTATGGCTCACAGGATCTGCGATCCGATCTCCGGTATGCCCGAAACGTCGCCTTTCGGGTTATCGGAGATCACTCTCGGGCGGCCGCATTTCTAATAGCTGATGGGGTTTTTCCAGGGAGTGATGGACGAGGTTACGCGCTCAGAAGGATCATTCGGCGTGCCGTTCGCCATGGTAAGGTGCTCGGTTTTCGGGAACCGTTCCTGGTTCATACCTGCGGAGAAGTAGTATCGATGTTCGCTCATTCGCACCCCGAACTGACCGCCGCCCGCGATACAATCGCTGAGGTAATCCGAAATGAGGAGGCGAAGTTTTACGAGACCCTCGAGGGGGGCCTCGAAGTGTTGCATCGTGAAGTCGAACGGCTCGGTTCAGGAGAGCTGTTTCCGGGAGCGACCGCATTTCTGCTCCATGACACGTTTGGATTTCCCCTTGACCTTACTGAGGATGCGCTCAAACCGTTCGGGCGTGCCGTCGATGTGGCGGGGTTTCAGGCGGCGATGGAGGCTCAGCGCCACCGTTCTCGTGAAGATCGTCGCTCAAAGGGAATATCGTTCGAAGCAAAAAGTGTTGATCTCGAGGCTACAACCTTTGTTGGGTATGACCAACGAGGTGGAGAGGGAACACTTCAGATGGTGATGCCATCGGGGTCGTCAGAAGATCTCTTCACCCTTTTTTTTGATGAGACCCCCTTCTACGCAGAGTCGGGTGGTCAGGTTGGTGACACGGGCACTGTATCAATCGATGGGCATTCGTTTGACGTTGAGGATACGATAAAGCTGCCGGCGGGTCAGTTTGCTCATGTGGTGCGCACTACGCAGGGGGATCTGCTTCGGAAGCTGGTGGGTCAGTCTGCAGTGCTTCGGGTAGATGAAGAGCGTCGCTGTGCGACAGCGATTCATCATACGGCGACTCATGTTCTTCATCTGGGCCTTCGCACTATCTTCGGGAAGCACGTCAAGCAAGCGGGCTCGTTGGTGACGCCGGAGCGGTTAAGGTTTGACTTTAATCATCATGCGCCGATATCGGACGAGCAGCTCCGGGAGCTAGTAATCTTCATGAATAGCTACATTCGGGCAAACCACGAGGTTATCACCTCGCTTTTGCCGATCGACAAGGCGCGAGCACTGGGTGCGATGGCTCTTTTCGGTGAAAAGTATGGGGACATCGTGCGGGTGATTGAGGTCGGGCCCGACTCCCTTGAGTTCTGCGGAGGAACCCATGTCGAGCGGAGCGGTGATATCGGCTCAATTACCGTGGTTCGAGAGGGGGCGATTGCTTCGGGGGTTCGACGGATCGAGTGCGTCGCGGGAGCAAGCGCGGTTTCTCACGGTCTCGCCACCGGAGCAATCCTGGGTGGGATCGCGGGAATTCTCAACACCGATGAGGGGTCTATTGAGGTCAAACTACACGGGGTGTTGGCGAGGGAGCGGGAGTTGGGCCGGGAGATCGAGCAGCTCCGCGCGCGTCTGGGCTCGCTGTCCGCCGATGCGCTTCTTCGTGGAGGGGTGACTTCGCCCTCGGGTATACGGGTCTGTGCGGATCTTTTCGATGATATCGACGGGGAGATTGCAAAAGAGGTTGTCGATATAGCTCGGGTGAAAGTTGGCTCCGGAGTAGTAGTCGTCGGGATCAAGGGGGATCGAGGGGGAATGTTGCTCGCGGGTGCAACGGCGGATCTAAAGGGACGGCTCCACATCGGTAATATCCTCAAAGAGTCGGTTGCTGTCGCAGGTGGTAAGGGGGGAGGAAGACCCGATTTCGCCCAAGCGGGGGGGCTTGACAGAGAAAAGGTGCGGGATGCGCTTGCAGCCTTTGTTAAAATTGTTCCTTAGTCCGGCGAAATTGTGCCGAGATCATTGAGAACATCGGGTTGCATACTCCCCCTTTACACTCTTGCTACCCGACTGCGAAGATGGGACGAAGTAGGTTGGTGAATACCATCCTGCGTTGCGGTCTGAAGAGGACAATGAGAATGCGTGGATACGCATCCCGAGAGGGGGGAAGCCTTCTCAGGCGATTGTCGGTAAAGAGGGGCATTTACTCACGATGGAGTTCATGTGACAAAGCGAGGTAACTATCCGAGGGGACATCGTGCAGAGGCTGTCGTCCAGGTCGACGACACTTCGGTGTTGCAACATCTTGTTGGTGAACAGGACGCTCATCTTAAAACCATTCAGCGGCTCCTTGAGGTTGAAATCGGTAGAGATGGAGCTCATCTGGTCATTCAGGGAAACGATTCTGAAGTTGAGCTTGCTCGTGACCTTTTAACGCAGCTGAAAGAGCTTTTTGAGCGAGGAGAACATATCTGGGCGTCCGACATTGAGCGCTCAATAAAGATGCTCTCGCAAAATCGTAAGCTTCGTCTCTCGGATCTCTTTCGAGATCAGGTAAAGATATCGGGGAGAAAACATCCTATAGTTCCAAAAACATTCAAGCAAAAGCAGTACATAGAGTCAGCGGAAACTCACGATGTTGTCTTTGGCGTGGGCCCGGCGGGAACCGGAAAGACTTACCTTGCGATGGCGATGGCGGTTTCTGCTTTGATGAAAAAGCAGGTTAAGCGGGTGGTCCTTTGTCGGCCTGCAGTTGAGGCAGGGGAGAAACTTGGATTTTTACCGGGTGATATGGCCGAGAAGGTCAATCCGTATCTGCGTCCTCTCTACGATGCGCTCCATGATATGGTAGATTTTGAGCGGGCTAAGGAGTTGGTCGAGCGAGGGATTGTTGAGGTCGCGCCACTCGCGTTTATGAGGGGACGGACGCTGAACAGCTCGTTCGTTATTCTTGATGAGGCGCAGAATACGACTCCAGGTCAGATGAAGATGTTGCTCACTCGATTAGGATTTGGGTCGAAATGCTTCGTTACGGGTGATGTCACGCAGATAGATCTCCCTCGAGGTCAGATGTCAGGGCTCGTCGATGCGCTGCAGACTCTTCACGCCGTGGATGGGGTCTGTGTTGTGCGATTCTCAGATGAGGATGTCATTCGTCATCCCCTCGTGTCGCGGATTATTCAGGCGTACGATCGTCGCGAGCAGGCCCGTGAAGTCCCGTAGTGCAGCCCTCAAAGCGGGACCCCGTGAGAAGCTCTCCATCTTGGTAGCGGAGCGTCCGGCCCGATCTCGGATAAAAAAACGGGAGATCAAGCGGCTGACTCAGGAGATCGTCGATGCGATAAAAGACCCACCATCATTTCGGCATGGTGTGCGGGGCAGTGTCAGCATACTCTTCTGCCACGACGATTTCATACAAGATCTTAATCGTGACTATCGAGGCAAAGATAAACCCACCGATGTGCTTTCATTCGCGATGGGTGATGGCGATGAAGAGACCCCATCGCTCGGCGATATTGTCATATCCCTTGAAACGGCCGCTCGCCAACACGGAAAATATCACACTTCCTATCCCGAGGAGATAGTCCGGTTGCTCGTGCACGGGCTTCATCACCTGCTTGGATTTGATCACGAGGGAGTAAGCCGTGCAGTCGCGCAGCGGATGCGCCGATCAGAGGATGCTGTGTTCGCACTTGTCCGAGATCGAGCATCTGGAGTGGTCAAGGTCGAATAGGGCCCCATCTGCAAAAGGTTTTCCATTTCAATCGATTCCGCGGCAATCGAGCACCTTCCGATACCTCGCTTTCCCATTCTTGAGCTCCGTGAGGGCGAGGTTCACCTCGCTGAGTTTATAGACCTCAACAGTGGGAAATAGTTGATGACGCGCGACGAAATCGAGAAGATGACGGACCTGTCTGATTGAACCAAGCGGGCTTGCACCAAGCGACTTGTTGCCAGCAAGAAGAGAAAAGACTCCAACTGATACAGGATTCAGGACCGCTCCGACGAAGTGAAGTTTGCCGTTTGGCGCGAGAGCATTGATATACGCGTTCCAATCGAGCGCGACGTTCACCGTGGAAAGAATAAAATTATAGTAACCCCTCATTTCAGAGAGTTTTGCCGAGTTTGAGGAATCTATCACTCGATGGGCACCCATCGCGAGTATTTCATCGGTTTTTTGAGGGTTTGATGAAAATGCGGTGACTTCGCACCCCCAGGATCTCAGGAACTTTATTGCAAGGTGACCGAGCCCTCCTATACCGATAACTCCGACCCTATCTATCGGTCTTACATGATCGAGAATAGGTCCAAATACGGTGATGCCGCCACAGAAGAGAGGACCGGCGGTTTCGGGAGGAATCACCTCGGGGACCGGCGTTGCCCAGCTGAAATGACATCGAACTCTGTCTGAAAATCCCCCATGACGACCGACGATAATACCCTCGGACCGAGAACAGAGGTTTTGATGGCCTTCAAGACAAGATTCGCAGGTAAGGCATGACCGCGAGAACCACCCAACACCGACCCGTTGACCTATGCAGAGGTCAGCAACAAGCGAGCCTTTTTCCTCTACTACCCCTACCACCTCGTGTCCCGGTACAAATGGGTACGTGGTCGATCCCCAATCGTTGTTGAGCATACTCAGGTCACTGTGACAGATACCGCAAAACTCAACTCTAATCTGAACTTCATCGTCCTTGAGAGCCCCCGGATCAAATGAAAAGGAAGAAAGCTCTCCCCCGGGCTGACTAGCAGCGTAAGCTTTGAACATAGCAATTTACCCTCGAAGTATCGATTACACCCGAATCATCTAGGAGGTGGATGAACACTGCAAGAGTGATACAACACCGCTCCAGAGGTCATGAGCCAAATAAACCAATTTTTCCTCTAATTCAAAATTCTAATCCTCACGCTCGACCTCGCATGGGCCATAGAAGACTCCAGAGTGGAGCGGGCAATTAAGCGTGGGACCGCCACGAACCGAGAAAGAGGCTTTATCTGACGAACAAAAAGATATTCGAGCAGCGAGTCCATCACCAACTCGGCATCCAAATCCATCGGGCACCAACTCAACTTTATCTGAGAAGATTCCCGATTTAAAAATAAGAGCAGTCTCATCATCGGGCTTGTCAATTCTGAGAACTCCTTGCTGGGACAATTCAGTTGGTGAAGTCGCCTCAGGGTTTACGGTATTAGCAACATCTTGACTTATGGCCTGAGATTCCTCAGGAGGGGGGGCTCCATCCGTTGCGATTTCCTGCGAGTATCCTGATTTTGTCGATAGGAGAATAGTGATGACGAGACAACACAAGTATTTGCGGACCATTAATACCTCCCTGCTACCTAAAATACTCCTGAATGGACCGGATTCTTAGCTGCATGTCTACATTAACAGCATTCCCTCCGGTCTCATCATAATGGAGAGCACCCGACCCATTCGCGACTAGCCTGTCAGCCATAATCCCGCCGTGGAAGGTAAAGTTTCCGGACACAGTCACCGCCGCATGAGGAGCAACCACAAAGGAGTTCATCGTTGCATTTCCATTGAGAGTGAGAGGATATGACCCCCAGTAATTCAGCTTGAGCATATTTGGAGCAACCATCGATCCAGAAGCATCGCTCTTTAATCCCCCAATCTGATTTCCATTGTAGGAGTCCCCCACTATTCGGTCGACATACAAAGTAATTTGTTTGCCTCCATTGTCGTCAAACAGAACCCGTGCGTTCTTCGCAATCTCCAAGTTTTTAATGTAGAAGGCGACTGGCGCTGAGCCATTTAGCCCAGAGCGAAATCGAGCCCATCCGTTTGTTCCAATCTTTAGATTTTGCCAACAGTTGTTGCGAAAGGTTTTCGCCGGAGTTCCCGGGGGAGTATTTGTCGAGCTTGAAGGCTCTCGAATTGACTCGATCGTCTGTGCAGTCACCTCGGACCCACCACCGAGGATTGTGAGGTCGGGTGCGGTCGTCGGACATGCTGCTGAAAATGATGAGGGGCTAAGGTTTAAGGCCGGTGTTTGGCACGTCGAACCGGTGCATATTGTTCCCTTCACAGGGCATCCAGATGCGAAAGACGCGCAGATCGGGCCACCCCAAGGGCTACCCGAAGCAAGTGTAGATTTGGTTGTTACCGAACCAAAAATTGTCGTGGTCGAGTGAATGGCGATCGATCCCTCGGAAGCAATAGGGCAATTTGCCCGTCTGGCCTGAGTTGAAAAATTAGTAATCGAAGTTGATGATTGGTAGGAGTCGCACGGCTGTCTCATCTCAACGTAGGTTTTTCCCACAAATCCTGAGCCCGGAGCAGTCTGCATTTTTCCGGTTACAATCATGGAAACATGACCTCCCCTGTCCGCGGCTTTCATCGCGTCAATACGGAATACAGGTGAGTATTCCGTTGAATTGAGATTCGAGGGATCAAGAGGAATCGCATCGATGAGAGTAACCCGCACTTTTCCTCGTGCGAAAGCCTGTTCCTTAAATCTATCGATAGGCTGATACAATTCACCTGAAATGAGATCGTTCGATTGGGGGAACGCGGTCATTCCGAATGTTGACGAGTCTGAGTGCAGAATCACCGAGTTGTTGGTTCCAGCTATCTTTACCCTTGTCGGGACTTTGAAGGAGCCGGAGTCATTGGATCCGATGGAGGGTGTCGGATTACGAACAAATGTCTTTGTAAAAACGCCGCCACTGAAGAGAGAACCCCACTTCCGAGAAGTTGCGTTGAGCCACTGGAAAGACTCTTGAGCGGTGGCCTCAGCGTCCAAGTATTCTCTCTCCGCCATCCTAACAGAGGCCATCGAGCCACGACCAACAGCGGAGGCATTGAGCAATATCATGGTAAGGGAAAGAGCAAGGGAAAAAAGAACAAGAACGGAAACCAGAATATATCCCCTTTCGGAGACTCGACGGTGACTGAGGCGAGCCTTTCCCATTTTCTTCAAAGATGGGATACGAAATGAGTTCATGCGTTCCTCGCGAGAATAAGATTACGAAGAGCAACGGTTTCGGACGCTTGGGCGGTATAGGTAGTGCCACTCTTGAGCGGTCGGCGGCCTGACGCGGAGACCGAGACACGAATGCTCGTCAAAGAGGATCTTATTGATTCGATGGTCAGAGGAGGCTCAATCTCTCCTCCGAAAGAATCAAGATAAACAAAGTTACAGCTACCCTGCTTTGATAGACTTTGGGAATAATCACCTGAAGTCCGGGAAATACCGGCTGAATGGGGGCAGGAAATCGATACCTCGGAAACCGCTTCGACGAGGCTTCCCGGATTGAAAATGGTCCCTCCTCCCGATTTTACTTCATCAACCGAAACGGTTGTGGGCCCCACGTTTACCACTCTCGCCCGAGCGCCGCCTATCGTAGAACTTTGGGAGAATTCACTTGTGATATTTGAAATGTAAATTATCGCACCAGGGTGGAAGCTCTCGGTTGACAGAACGGAGATTGCCGATTCAGTGGCGGGGTTGAATGTGGCGTTAAGGCTGCTGAAACGGCCATAATCGTTTAAACGATAACGCACCTGGTCTCTACTGGAGTCAGTTAATATCGGAAGACCGGCACCTCCGATGGCGGGGTCTGCAGGGTCAAAACGGGGAGTCATGAGCGGCATTCCGGAGCCGATTCCTCGAAGGTCGGAGGCAATCAGATGCACTATTTTTCGCGCGTGGTTATTCGCATCTGATATTATGAGGCGATCAGAGAGAGTTCTCATGGAAAATGTGAAGCTCGAGGCTGAGCCGGCGATGACAAGAGCACCGATCATAGTGGCCACTAGAAAACCGACAAATGTTTCTCCTCTCTCACGAAGTGAGAAGTTTTTTAAGTGAACAAATCTTGGAAGCCCTTTCTTCTTCATCTCAAACCTGACTGATTAAACACACCGTCATAGACAATAGGTTTTTCTTTAAAACCGGGATAATTCGCCGCAACAGAGACAGAAACTTTCAATGCGGTATCGCTTAGCGCTGTAATCAGAGTTACCCGCTTGAATGACATTCCACCTCGGTGAATTTCACCTTCAATCTCTTCACCCGTTGAAATAGTCGAGGGATTTCTTCCGGCTATTTCCTCCAATTTTGTCAAAGCAAGCTGACTCTGGATTGCCGAGAGGTCCGAACCTTTTATTATCGCCGAAGCGGTGGCAAAACTCCTGGCGAGTCCAATTGAGATAGTGCCAAGAAGTCCAATCGATATGAGCAGCTCAAACAACGAAAATCCCTTCTGTTTAAACTTTGGTGACCTGATGGATTCCTCAACTGTGATAGGACTAATCCTCTGGTTCGTCTTAAGGGGTTTGTTAGCCGAAAGAATCTCTCGTTTCATCCTACAATCTCAGACAATAACGGTTTGTCGGACGATGTAACCCGAATCAATCCGGTCGTCCGGTCCCCGGTGGTTCCATCGATTACATTTCCCCTCGAATCAAAAATAATCCGGCCGAGGGGCTCAATTGAAATTTTTACTTCTGATGACACGGTCCGACGAATATCGAGTGGACTTACGGTGTCGATCTGGCCTGTTCCAGAGTAAGGTGGATAGTCAAAGCCGACCTGATAGCCGTTGGGCGTCTCACGAAATATTACTCGAGCCCTTTCGGCTATGGATTTGGATTCGGCTAGTAGGAGGTCATCTCGAATAAGCTGCTTTATTGAGCCATTTCGGAAGCTTTTCTGAATAGAGGCAAGGTGGACGCCTCCAATTGTAAAAGCCAGACTCAGGATAGACAGGACCCCAAGCAACTCGAGCAACGTGGCACCGTTTTGTCGAAGAATATGGGTTTTTTTCATGTCGTAAAACTACCTCTCCGGTTCTGGGAGGTGTATCGGGTAAAAAGAGTGACTACTAGATATTCTGAAGCGCGACTTTTTTTGAAGAGATATGCTTAGCTAATATTCCTAATCCATCGGAATTAAGGAGGGGCTTTGGAGGATTCATTTTTCTAACAAGGTGATGATTGGAGATGGAAGGCTTTGATAATCCAGCCTTTTTAATTGATACTTGATTGGCGTTAATCAAAGATTTCAGAGACAATAAGGAAGAGCTTTTTTATCTGCACCCAGAATTCGGATTAAGGAAGAAGATACATGGTGGCTAATATTTTTGAAGCGTCAGATGTGCGAGCGAAACTTTTGAACCTACAGGGCCGAATGCAGGCTCTGAGGGGGTATCTTTGACCTCGATGGAAAGCGGGAGCGGATGAGGGAGCTCGAGGCTCAGGTTGAGGGGGAATCGTCCCAAGCTGGGTCAGCTCGTGGGTCGTCATTGTGGGACGATCAGGACCGGGCGCGGGAAGTTATGCGAGAGATCGCAGGCTTGAAGGAGGATATCGGGGTCGTTGTCGGGGCAGAGGCACTCTTCGGCGATATTCAGGCATCTCTGGAGCTCGCTCTTGAAGCGGATGACGAGGAGCTCAAGAGAGAGACCATCCAGCTGCTCGCCAGGCTTGAGCACGAGGTGGGGGCCCTTGAGTTCCGGCGTATGATGCGGGGGGAGTTCGATAAGTCCGACGCGATCATTGAGTTTAACGGAGGCTCTGGAGGCACAGAGGCGCAAGATTGGGCCCTGATGCTCCTTCGGATGTACACACGATGGGCCGAGCGGAAGGGGTTCTCCGTCGAGGAACTCGATTTTCAGGCTGGAGAAGTGGCAGGCATCAAGAGTGCAACCCTTCTTGTGAGGGGGCCCTACGCCTATGGGCACCTCCGCGCTGAGGCTGGAGTACACCGCCTTGTACGGATTTCGCCATTTGACTCGAACGCTCGCCGTCACACATCATTTGCTTCGCTGTCAGTGGCTCCGGATATTGAGGAGGAGATTGAAATCGAAATCTCTGAAACAGACCTAAAAATTGATACTTATCGTTCCTCCGGTGCGGGTGGCCAGCATGTTAATAAAACAGACTCAGCGGTGCGAATTACTCACCTTCCGACGGGGATCGTTGTCGCCTGTCAGAACGAGCGGTCGCAGCACAAGAATAAAGCCCGAGCGCTCAAGGTGCTCAAGGCGAAGCTCTTTGAGCGCGAACGGCTGATTCAGGAGCAGAAAATTGAGCAAGTTAAAGGAGCCCGCCAATCGATAGATTTTGGCAGTCAGGTTCGGTCTTATGTTTTGCAGCCTTATCGGATGGTGAAGGACCTGAGAACCCAATTCGAGACTTCAGATGTGGAAGGAGTTCTTGATGGAGAGATAGACCGCTTCATAGAGGCTTATCTTATGAGTGAAAAGTCTTAGGCATACTTTAAAAGGAGCTGGTGGTTATGACCCAAGATAAAACAGGCGAGGGAACAGAGAGGGGAGCCGAAGGAGGAGATTCGGCTATCCGTGACGAAGTATCTTCGATAGTGCGCGATGGTAAGGATATTGCAAAACGGATCACAGGGGTGATACATCGTGCGGTTTGTGAGGGAGGAGGAGCCTTAACCGCACTTCCGAGGGTGCTTTTGGCAGTTTTTGAAGGTTCAATGAAGGGGGTGGTGGCGGTTGCGCCGGGTGAACAGCGAGAGAGACTTGAGGCTGTGCTCGGAGATCTTGAGGAGGTAATGGTCTCTGTCCTGACGGCTTTCCAGTACACAGTGAGGGAGGCAATGGGGCGGGGCGATCAAGTCGCAGGGCAGGAGATTCGGGATTTCTCGGCGGAGCTTTTTAGCTTGACGCAGCTATTCGGTGAAATTGTATCCAAGTATGTGGGACAGTTAAGCCAAGAGGCTCGGTTTGAGGTCTCAGAGATTCGGATGCATCTCGGCCGTATTGCGATGAAGGTGATGCCTCTCGTCCAATCGCTTCTCCAGGCGGCTATGGAGATTCCCCAGGAGGTCGCGATGCAGGCAGCCTCGAAGACCGGATCATTGCTTGCAAGTGCCCTCCGGCGGGCAGCAGAGCGTCTTGACCCTCAGCCACCGAACTGAGCGGATAAATTTCTCTGTACTCCTCGTTGATAAGTTGTTCGACCCCTAGCGACCTCGCCAGAACGCGATCATGCTTGACAGTGCAGCCGCAGAGCTGATGGCGTAACCGATAGCTCCAATTGCACTCGCAATAGAGGGGCCGGCTCCCCTCATGTTATCTGCCAGTATGAGTATAGAGGAGCCAACGAGAAGAGCTGCAAGGGTGACCGCTGAAGAGAGCTTTCTGCCCACACTAACGAGTGTATCGGTGAGGTCATGTAGCCCCCGATGTTCGAGGTGCACTTGAAAGCGATCATTAAGAAGTTGGTCGATAAGATTTTGAAGATGTTTCGGAAGATCCTCGAGAAGCTCAAAATATCCGGCCATGGAGCGTCGTGTTCGACGAGCTATTGCGCCAGGGCCGTACCGTTTCCGAATCAATTGTTCAAGGTACGGATAGACGTAATCAATGAGGTCAAACGAAGGGTCGAGTGATGCAGCCACGGCTTCAATAGTGGTGAGAGCCTTTATCAGATAAACAAGATCGCTAGGACAGCGAATATGATATCGGCGGAGTAGTGAGAAAAACTCAGATAGTAAAGCACCGATGTTGAGGCTCTCGAGGGTTCCGTGCTGGAACTGACTCACCAATTGCCACAGATCGTTCCGAAAAGATCTACTTCGCATTACTCCGGGGTCTGCCGAGGTTAATGAACGTACAACCTCGATTATTTCATCGAGGTCAGACGTCACTATACCGCTGCAGAGTCGAGCTATGTCCTGAGAGGTTCGTTCTTCAAGATGGCCCGTCATACCACAATCAACGAAGCAAATGGCACCATCAGGAAGAATGAAGATGTTGCCTGGATGAGGATCTGCGTGAAAAAAACCGTATTCAAGACACTGCTTAAATACCGCTCGCGTAGCGTTTTCTACGGCCTTCCGACGGATTTTTGGATCGATAGAGGAGGGGTCGGAATGAGATATCAGTATTCCTTCAACCTCCTCAAGGGCAAGCACATTTGAGGTCGATGCGTGACGGTAAACTCTCGGAAAACGAACCCCTGGGTCAGATAGAAAGAGAGCCGATAGTCGTTCGGTGGAGGTCGCCTCTCGAAAGTAGTCGGTTTCTCGCTCCAGCTCGGCAGTAAATTCTGCGCATACATCGAGGGGACTGAATCCGAGATTTGAAAATTGTGATTCGGTCAGGCGTGCGATCTCTCTCAAGATAGCGATATCCGCCTCAAGTTGTGACCGGATCCCCGGGCGTAGGATCTTTAGTACAACGGTTTCTCCAGAATTGAGGCGAGCGCGATGGGTCTGAGCGAGGGAGGCAGAACCCAGGGGCTTGGGATCTATGAATGTGAAGAGGGTGGATAATCGATCCCCGAATTCCTGGAGGAGGGCATCATTTATTTTTTCAAAAGGCACCGGTGCGACATCGCTCTGGAGTTTTTTTAGCTCGTCAACTAGGTCGATTGGAAGAAGGTCGGGACGAGTGCTGAGAATCTGGCCGATTTTTATGAAGGTGGGACCTAGATCCTCGATAACTCTCCGAATCCTTTGATTTCGGGATAGTTTTTGCTCCTCGGGTGAGACGGAAAATAGATCCATCTCGAGGGTATCTTTCGCCCATTTTGCCAGGCCTGAGTCACTGAGCGTCTCGGCAAATCCATGCTTGAGGAGGACTCGCACAATCTCCCGACCTCGACGGAGGCTTTTCATCGCTCTATTGATTCGAGGGATTGTTGGGATTGTCACCCGAGGTTTCTCCGAGGTTTTAGTTTTTCGCGGGCATCGGACAGCGGTGAGGGGAACTGCGTTGAAAGAGCCGTAGGATAACGGATGTTGAAACGAAAAAATGTCTCCGTTCATCGTCCAGAAGCATCTTACCCGTTATCGCAGTCCTTCCACACGGTTTTTCTATGACAGGTGCAAACTACTTGCCTTAAACGGGCTTATCTTCGGGTGATGGGGATACGGTATGTGGGATGAGAGGCTCCGAGTTGAACTGCAACTTTTGAAGCGCAGTCGAGACATGAGGCGGCTCTTGCCTATCGAGGAGGATAGTACCCCGTTCGTTAAATTTGATAATCGGCGACTCATCGACTTCGCAAATTGGGACGTATTCGACCTCTCGAGTCGTCGAGATTTCAGGAAAATACATCAAGAGTTTTCAGGGCGCGGTGCAGGTCGACTATCCTTGAGCCGAGGGGGGTGGACGAGGTACCACAGAGCGGCTGAATCGGCGTTGGCAAGCTTTCTTGGTTGTGATGACGCCCTTCTTTTGAGCTCCCGAAATCAAGCTATCTTTTCGTTTGTATTGAACACGCTTGCCGATCAGGACATCTTGTTCGTCGATGAGACGTTGGGGGCCGCTCCAATACTCGATGCAGCGTGCGTCGGAGGTATTCCGGTGGTGACGTATCGAAATGGCTACCTGGATCAGCTGTCCCGACGACATGTATCGCCGGTATCGACCGGAGAGCGTCTTTTCTGGGTCCAGGGTCTCCACCCTGAACTTGGAGTAATGGCACCTCTGGCTGAGGTCGAAAGAGTAGCGAGGGAGCGTGGCGATAGAGTTGTTGTTGATGAAACATTTTCTCTTGGTCTGCTGGGTGCTCAATGCGCTGGAGTCGTCGATTTGCTCGGCCTTCGAGGAGTCCCGGCTGCGATTGTGGGAGGAGTAGGGCCCGCACTTGGAGTCAGCGGGGGGGTTATCGCCGGTTCTGGACATCTCTGCGAGCTGATTCGGCTCCGTTCACCAGCTGTTCACAAGGAGGCCCCGCTCTCCGTGGGGACGGCCGCGAGCATACCCGTTGCAATAGACCTGCTGCGAGGTCTTTCGGGTGAGACGGAGCGACTACAGCTCCTTCGACGGCAGCTTGAGATGGGACTGGCTGAGCTTGGATTTGATACTCGGTCTGTGGGTGGATTCCCTATCGTATCGATTATTCTTCCCCCAGCGATAGAAGCCTACCGAATCTGGGAGGTTCTTCTCCAGGGTGGATTTTGGTGTGATTTCGATGAAACCGTTCTGAGACAGTCTCGGACATCCGTTATCCGATTTGTAATCTCTGTTCGGCACGACAGCGATCAAATAAAACGACTTTTGGAGGTTATGGCGGGGGTTTCAAGGGGGATGGTTGCTTCTTCGCGGGGAGCGGGGTAGTCGCCGGACTCCGCTCGAGGGGCGAGGGTGTTCCACGTGGAACGGTCTTTTTGGAACCGACGTGTCATTTTTGGAAAATGCTTATAGTCAATTGTATTGTTTCCCGTATTCTGGTACCACTTGGTGTGCTGAGCGGTATACACGGGGTGAGGTTGTGGGGAGGATGGAGTGGCAATTACCATTGCAATAGCCAATCAGAAGGGGGGGGTCGGGAAAACCACAACCGCCGTAAGTCTCGCGGCGGAGTTGGCTCTCCGATCATTAAGGGTGCTTCTCGTGGATATGGATCCTCAGGCCAGTACCTCAAGTGGTCTCCGTATCGATCTCCCTCCTGAGGGAAGTGATCTCTATGATGTGTTCTTCGGCAAGAAGACCCTTTCCGATATTATTATAGAGAGTCCGTCGATGGAGGGTCTGTTTGTCGTGCCCGCCTCGCGCGACCTTGTCAGTCTTGAGCTAGAGGTTGGAAAACGGCATGGAAGAGAGCTTGTTTTAACCTCGGAGCTGAAGGGGGTGCAGGCGAGCTTCGACGTAATCCTCATCGACTGTCCCCCGTCCTCTGGTCTCTTAACCTTAAATGCTCTTGGTGCTGCACAAGGAGTTTTGGTCCCGCTCCAGGCTGAGTATTACGCTCTTGAAGGGCTCTCATCCCTGACAAAGACGATTCAATTCGTTCAAGCAACGTTCAATCCAGCTCTCCAGCTTTTTGGGGTTGTGATGACCATGTTCGATGCGAGGACTAACCTTTCAGGCCAAGTCGAGGCGGAGGCGGCCAAATTCTTTCCTGGCAAGATGTTCAATACGCGAATACCCAGAAATATACGACTGTCCGAGTGCCCTAGTCATGGTCTTCCGATTTGTCGGTATGATCCTCATTCTGCGGGGGGGAAAGCATATCACATCCTAGCCGATGAAGTAGTTGCTCGTATGGGGTGGGCATCGAACTGCAATTCTGGCCTGGTGGCGGTCGGTAATGAGTAATTTGCTATCCAGCCGTGCCAGTATGTTCCACGTGGAACAGGACTCTGATTGGCGGGATAAAAGATTTAAAAAGGGAATGTGATGAAAGTGGAGAAGCGAGGGTTGGGGAGGGGGTTGAGCGCACTGATCTCGCCCGAGGCGGTGTCGTTACAGGTGGATGGTTCAAACGCTCGCATTGTAGAGGAATCCATCGCTGCTCGAGTGAGCTCTCCATTGGTCGCTGTCGAGTCATTAGGAGATGCTGGGGTAAGTGCGGAGGTCGAAGAGGGCGCTCGGAGTGTCAAGTTTCTTCCGATAGGCTCGGTGGAGGGCAATCCATCTCAGCCCCGCCAATTCTTCGCAGAATCAGAGCTTGATGAGCTTGCGGCATCAATTAAAAATCTGGGGATTCTCCAGCCAATACTTGTTCGACCACGTGGTTCAAGTTTTGAAATTGTAGCCGGGGAGCGTCGGTGGCGAGCGGCTCAGAGGGCCGGCTTAAGCGAGATTCCAGCGATAATTCGCGAACTATCTGAATATGAGCTTCTGCAAATTGCTCTCGTTGAAAATGTCCAACGCCAACAGCTGACTCCAGTGGAGGAAGCGTACGCATATGACCGTCTGATTCGAGAATTTAAGCTAACCCAGGAGCAGGTGGCGGAGGCCGTGGGAAAAAATCGAGTGAGTATCGCCAACTACTTGCGGTTGCTCAAACTCGCCCCCGAAGTTTTGGCAATGTTGGAGGATTCGCGAATCTCTATGGGGCATGCCAAGGCCCTTTTGACCATCAAAGAGCCGGCGGCACAGGTGAATTTGGGAAGAAAGATCGTTGAAGAAGGTCTATCAGTTCGAGCGGTTGAGGCAATAGTCGCCAGAGTCATTATCCTGGAGAGCAAGAAGCCGCTAAAGCGGTCCTTGATGGCCGACGGGGCGAATACTCCTGATAATCCATTTTCTCACATCGAGGATCAGCTCCGAGGACACCTTGGGACAAGGGTGGCGATACGCTCGTCAGCCGGTGGAAAAGGTCGAATTGAGATTGACTATTTTTCCGAGGAGGAATTGAGCCGCCTCGTAGAGCTGATAGCTGAATAGTGTCTCCACCAGCAGAAAAGGGCCTATGATGAGATTAGAACGGAATGCCGAAGGGGCATCGTCTGGAAAGCCATTTTAAAAAACAAATCAATAGTGAAGAGCCCAATGATCGAGAAAGTCGACTGGCGCGGCAAGATGTGTACCACTCTTCCCCCGTTGGGCCATTTCGGCACTCCTGTGGTGACGTCTTGACGGTTCCGTATTTGGGGGCGGGCAGACAACATAGTGGCTCGAGCGAAGCAACAGGCAGGGCCTAACTCAATTCACTTTAGGCCCAAATAATCGATCTGGGATTTCTGGTCGGTTCCTGCCGATTTTGAGTAGCATTTTTTTGCCTTTTTTGAAATTTCTTTGCGGATTCGGCTGAATTCCCCCCCGTTAAATTGACATCTATGGCGTTCCCCCTTACCTTACCGTCTGTTCAAGGTGGCCTTTGTTGCCCCGCTTTTTAAGTCCTCCAGTAACAACAGGGGTTCGCGATTTAAGTGCTGACCAATCTTTGGAAGCAGAGCGAGCCGCCTCTAATGTCCGTTACGCTCATGAAGGAAGAGGAGGCTGCAATCGTATTCAGCCGAGACGAATGAGATAGATTTAAATCGAGACCCTTCTCAGTACCAAAATAAGACCTATGTCAAGCCTTCTGGAAACCTTTAGCTTAACCGAAGCAGACGCAGTCATGATACCCCTTGGTACCGTACTGTTTTTCTGTCTGTATCGGGCATTGTCTCTGAAGTTCTTTGCACCCCTTGTTGATCTAATAGAGGATCGGGAGCAACGAACGACTGGGGCCGAGCTTTCAAGCCGGTCATTACAAGAGAAGGCGCAGGAGGTTAGAAATGCCATCGAAGTCCGCACCCTCATATCGGAAGCCGAAGCTCAGACTGCCCGTAAGCAGATACTAGATTCTGCCCGGCAAGAAGTCATATCAATAATTTCAGCCGCGGAGAAGACAGCCGCAGCGATACTTCAAGAAAAGCGAGCGGAGTTGGACGGGGAATACGAGCGAATAAGGGAACATACAATCTCTTCTGTCGAGGAGATAGCTTACGCCGTTGCTACCCGCCTCAGGGAGCCGTCGGATGAGTTTTTTTCGGTTCATTAGGTCGAGGTTCTTAAAAAGGGGAAAGAATGAGTAGCACTTCAAAATTACGAGCAGGGCGGAAGAGTCGTTTGGGCAAGTGGATGATCGCCGCGGTGGTTGCTCTCGTCGGAGCGTTGATTGCAAATGCTACGGCATCGTTGGCCGAATCAGCCGAAGGGGCGCACGCAAGCTCAGCCCACCATGGCCCCTCGCTTTTTTTACTGTGGATTAATTTTGCCATTTATTCAGGGCTCTTTTTCGCATTACTCAAGAAGCCTTTTCTGGCCCAATGGAAGATCAGGAGAGAGCGGATTCGATCTGCCGTGGAGCGATCAGCAAAGCTCATGGAAGAGGCTCAGATCGGCTATGAAGCTGCCTTGAAGGACCATTCTGCCCTGGAATCTACCCTAGAGGTTGCAAGGAAGGAATTAATAGATTCGGCGAACGGCGAGGCCCAGGAGATGATTTCCATGGCGAGGGAAAGAGCTGATCGGCTCCTTCGTCAGGCGAGTCATTTAGCAGAGGCTGAAAGGAATCGAAGGCTCGAGGTGCTTCGCAAAGAATTTGCGAGAAGAGTAATTGACCGTGCCGAGACCATCGTTCGTCAGGGGGTGACAGAGGAGTCCGATCGTCAATTACGGTCGGTCGCGTTATCGAATGGTCAGATTCTTGCGCGTCTAGGCGACTAGCAACCAGATGTAATCGGATTTTAGAAGGGGATTCGGAGGGGGGATGGCTCGAGGAACAGAGGGGCGGCTAGCACGAGCGTATGGACAAGCTCTCTTTTTGGCTTGCGATCCAGTTCAGCTCGATTTAGTCGCTGCACAGCTTGACGATGTGGGACGGCTATTTCGGGAGAATCCCGATCTGCAAGAGGCGTTAATCTCGCGTACCGTAACCCCTGAGCAGAAGATGATTCTGATGAGAGCGCTTTCAGATCGGTTGGGGTGGGCTCAGTCCGTCACGAATATCCTACTTATCCTCGCCGAGAGGGGGCGCTTCGTGATCTTCGAGCAATTGGTCGGTGCATTTAATCAGTCGGTGCGCGAATTCAGGAATTTGCTTTCCGTAAACGTAGCAGTCGCGCGGCAGCTATCGCACCAGGAGGAAAACGATCTGGTAGAGAGGCTGAGAAGATCCGTCAATGCATCTCTTTCTGTCTCGATTTCCGTTGAGCCGAACATTCTCGGTGGCTTGGTGCTAAGAACAGGGGATAAAGTTTTTGATGCCTCGATGAGGACCCGACTTCGAAGAATGGAAGCTAGTTTAGTCGCCAGCAGTTTGTAGGCAGTTAATCCGGGTTCAGCCTCAATAAGAAAATAAAAATTTTGGCCTAAAGTATCAAAGATCAATTTGTGTATAAGCTCATTGAGAGCCTCAGGTTGAGATTATCGCGTTAAGGGAGCAGATATCATGGAAGGAAGAGCCGATGAGATAACGACCCTGCTTAGAGAGCGGATAGCCAATTTCCGCCCATCCTCTGAGCTGAGCGAGGTTGGCACCGTGCTATCGGTTGGTGACGGTATCTGCCGTGTGGCGGGTCTTTCAAAGGTTGCCGCCGGGGAGTTGGTGGAGATCGCGGGTACGACCAAGGGTATTGCGCTCAACCTAGAGTCCGATTCCGTCGGAGTTGTTATTATGGGAGATGTGACAGCCATCTCCGAGGGAGATACGGTTAAAAGAACTGGCAACATCGCCGAAGTTCCGGTGGGCGAAGCGCTGATTGGAAGGGTTGTAGATGCTCTCGGTAATCCAATCGATGGACTGGGGCCAATTGCCGCTACTTCACGGGGCAAGCTTGAATTTAAAGCGCCCGGGATTGTGAGGCGAAAATCCGTCCATGAGCCCATGCAAACGGGCATAAAAGCCATCGATGCGATGACTCCGGTTGGGAGGGGGCAACGCGAGCTTATCATCGGAGATAAAAAGACGGGGAAGACCGCAGTCGCGATAGACACAATCATCAACCAAAAAGGGAACGGGGTGATTTGTATCTATGTAGCCATAGGTCAGAAGAGGTCGTCGGTCGCACAGGTTGTTGAGAAGCTAAAAGAGCATGGTGCGATGGACCATACGATTGTTGTGGCAGCCACTGCATCGGAGCCACCACCTCTTTCATTCATCGCCCCCTTTGCCGGTTGTGCCATGGGGGAATACTTCATGAATTCCGGTCGTCACGCGCTCATCGTTTACGATGATCTTTCAAAACATGCCGTCTCGTGGAGAACCGTATCGCTTCTTCTTCGTCGTCCTCCCGGACGTGAAGCTTACCCAGGGGATGTGTTCTACCTTCACAGCCGATTACTTGAGCGTGCGGCCAAACTCAGCGATTCAGCAGGCGCGGGTTCTTTGACCGCCTTGCCAATTATCGAAACCCTCGAAGGAGACGTTTCGGCGTATGTACCGACGAATGTGATTTCGATTACAGATGGCCAGATTTACCTAGAGTCATCGCTCTTTCATGCTGGTATTCGTCCAGCCGTTAACGTCGGGCTCTCTGTGTCTCGGGTTGGGGGAGCAGCTCAAATCAAAGCGATGAAGAAGGTTGCAGGGACGCTGCGACTTGACCTCGCACAATATCGTGAAAAGCAAGCCTTCGCCCAATTCGGTTCGGATCTCGATGCAGCGACAAAGGCACAGCTCGATCGTGGGGAGCGGCTCGTTGAAATACTCAAGCAGGATCAGTATCGGCCTATGCCTGTTGAGTTGCAGGTGGTGTCAATTTTTGTTGCCAATAGTGGGGCGATTGACAAGGTTCCGCTGTCAAAGATTAGAGATTTTGAGGCATCTTTTCACAGCGCTTTGAAGGTCAAGCACCCAACAGTTCTCGAGGAAATACGGACAAAGCTTGAGATGTCGGGATCGACTCAGGAGCAGCTGCTCTCGTTTGCTCGGGAGTTTGCACACTCATTTCTCTCTCGATAGGTTTCGGCTCAGATCATGACTGGCGTGGATTAGACAGATTGTCACGCCAGCGACTTCAAACAGGCAGGATGGAAATTTCTATATGGCGGGACTGAAAGAGCTGCGCAGCCGTCTAAAATCGGTTCGGAACACGAAGAAGATAACTTATGCGATGAAGCTTGTGTCAGCGGCTAAGTTGCGAAAGGCACAAGAAGCGACTTCTCGTTCTCGGGAGTACACAGAGCTATTGAGGCACCTAGCGGCTCGTCTGCAGGAATCCATGGCCTCCGCCTCGGAGGGGCAAGACACGACCCATCCTCTCATGAAAGAACGCCCAGTTCGGCGCGCCTGTGTTATTGTTATCGGAGGTTCTCGGGGACTGGCGGGAGGATACAATGCAAATCTTGTCCGTAAGGTCGAGAGTACGATACTTGACCTGCGGTCTGGCGATCCTGGGGCGGACATGGAGCTCGTTGCGTTTGGGCGAAAGGCGGTCGAGGGGCTGCGACGAATGAACAGAGCTCCACAGTTTGCCTTTGACCAGCTTCCCGAGGATCCGAATCAGTGGGAACTTGGGCCGGTGCTTGCGAGGATTGAGTCAGACTTTCGAGAGGGACGTATTGATGCTGTGTACTTGGTATACACCAAGTTTCGTTCTGCTTTGTCGAGCGCTCCAATTACCGAGCAGCTTCTCCCGATGAAGCCATCGATGCTCCGCCCCGATCGATCAGCAGGGGCGCCTGACCGGTTTCGAAAACTAGTTTTTGAACCCAGTCCGCAGCAGGTTTTTAGCGCCATTGTGCCTCGGGTTTTTCGGTCTCTCGTTTTGCAGGGAGCCCTCGATTCCAAGGCGAGTGAACATGGAAGCCGTATGGCAGCGATGGATGCGGCGACCAAAAATGCGGGAGAGCTTATCAAGGGGCTACAGCTGAAGTACAACAAGTTGAGGCAGTCGGGGATAACCTCCGAGCTTCTCGATATTATTGGTGGATCCGAGGCGCTCGGATAATAGAGTGGCGTTTATTCAGGAGTAGAGTGATATGAACTCGGCGAGAATAGGTAGAATATCCCAGATTTTGGGGGCCGTAATTGATGTGGAATTTCCTCGTGACCAGGGACTTCCTAAGATTTATGATGCGCTCCTTGCTACCAATCCGTCCATTGATGAGAGCGAACACAACCTTACGCTCGAGGTGGCGCAACATCTTGGCGATGGAGTTGTTCGGTGTATAGCGATGGATTCAACAGAGGGAATGACCCGCGGACAAGAGGTTCTCGACACTGGCAACCCTATTATGGTGCCGGTGGGTCAGAAAGCGCTTGGTCGTATTTTAGATGTCATCGGTCGTCCAGTCGATGAGGGAGGTCCGGTCGAGACCGAGCACCGGTGGCCGATACACAGACCTACCCCTCGGTTTGATGAGCAGGCAACCTCAAAGGTAATGCTGGAAACAGGAATCAAAGTGGTCGATCTTCTGGCGCCTTATGTGAAGGGCGGTAAAATCGGACTATTTGGTGGGGCGGGGGTCGGAAAGACCGTCATCATAATGGAGCTTATAAATAACATCGCGAAAGCCCACGGAGGATATTCGGTATTCGGAGGAGTGGGGGAGCGAACTCGTGAGGGGAACGACCTCTGGCACGAAATGAAGGACTCGGGGGTAATCGATAAGGCCTGTCTCGTGTACGGTCAGATGAACGAGCCACCAGGAGCACGATTCAGGGTGGGACTCACAGCTCTCACCGCAGCGGAGTATTTCCGCGATCAGGAGGGGCGGGATGTACTTCTCTTCGTTGATAACATTTTCAGATTCCTTCAAGCTGGCTCGGAGGTATCATCATTGCTCGGAAGAATGCCGAGTGCTGTGGGTTATCAGCCAACTCTTGCCACGGACATGGGGCAACTTCAGGAGCGTATCACCTCGACGACGCGGGGGTCTATTACCTCAGTTCAGGCAGTATACGTCCCAGCGGATGACTATACCGATCCAGCACCTGCGACGACTTTCGCGCACCTCGACGCGACAACTGAGCTTAGCAGGGCGATAGCTGAAAAGGGGATTTATCCCGCGGTTGATCCGCTGACGTCAACTTCAACGATTCTGGATCCGGCGATTGTGGGAGATGAGCACTATCGTGTCGCTCGGAAGGTTCAACAGACCTTGCAGAGATACAAAGAGCTTCAGGACATTATTGCGATTCTCGGTATGGATGAGCTCTCCGAGGAGGATAAGATGACAGTTGCGAGGGCGCGCAAGATAGAGCGGTTCCTATCGCAGCCGTTCCATGTCGCTGAAACCTTTACCGGAACACCGGGAGTATACGTCAAGGTGGCCGAAACTATTCGTGGGTTCGGTGCACTAGTTGATGGCACGGTCGACCACTTACCGGAGCAGGCGTTCTACATGGTGGGCACTCTTGAGGATGCCCAGGAGAAGGCTGAGCGACTCGCCAGGGAATTTGGTAAGGCTGCCTAACCTCGGCTTGTCGAGGGTTTCTTTAGGGGTAACACTCTGCGGAAATTTACCGTGTTACCCCGCTCTCCGAGAGTTCCTCATGATACTATCATTTTCACTCGTCACACCCGCCGGAGTTGCCGCTCAGGAGGATGTATCAACGGTCACGGCGTCTACCCCCTCGGGTCAGATCCAGATTCTGCCGGGGCACTGTTCCTATGTGGGTCTCTTGGAAGAGGGCGACCTACAGGTTGTGGCTTCAGCTTCAGGAAAGACCAAAAAATTCTCTATCTCCGAGGGGAGTATTGAATGTCAGGATGGTAAAGTTGTCGTCCTCACCGATTGGGTTCGAGCCTTTTAGTGTTTACTTCAGGGAGTAGTTTGCAACCTCGGAAGCCCTTTCTTGGGCGGAGCACCTGAGGTTCGCTTTGCTTTTCGACCTTGTCAGCACCGATAGCCGAAGTCCATTGGGTACCCTTCGCGTCCCCGCTTTTTTGCTCGACATAAAACCAGAGAGCCTTCTTAACGGAGTGTGGTTAGAAGGTTCGACAGGAAACCTTTTCGCCCACGAACTCGATAGAAAGATAGATTGGGTTCTGTACTAGCCGGCTGTGGCGTCGGTAGGGGCATTGGGTGACCGATAGAGGTATTATGGACAACGAGGGGAGTAGTTCTAACACATTTCATTCGCCTCATTGGCCCTCTGACAAGGAACAATCCCAGAAAACAATATTGCCCCTTCACTCAAGTGAACGAGCACGTCGGCTTGTACCCCTTGAGGTCGCCATCCGGTATCAATTTCTTCCCATGAGTATTCTCTCGTCACGGCGGGGGCGTCAAATCACTATTGCTGGGGATAGCGAGAGTCTGCACAAGGTATTGAGGGAGATCGAGTTTGTTGTCGGAGAGCAGATTCAAGTTATTCCCTATCGGGGAACTAATCTGCAGAGAGATATTGAATTGGCTTACCACGGAAGTGAATCTCGACTACTTGCCGCCGCAGGTAGGGCGGATTCCGAGGTTCGGGAAGGGAAGTTCACGAAGTCAGTTGAGGGATGGAATCCTCGTCTCAGGGATTTTAGCGATAGTAGCATTTCGGAGTTTGTAGCGTCCCTGGTTGAATTTGCGATAGCTCGGTGTGCGAGCGATCTCCACCTGACGCCTTCAAAAGATAAGATCATCCTTGGTCTCCGCATCGGAAAAGAGATGCATATATTGACCGACTCGTTGTGTGAACGGATGGTCTTTGATCGCGTTGTGGCCCGACTAAAGATACTGGCTGGGGTGGATCCTAGCCGCAAACTTACTCCTCTTGATGGCGGATTTCCTGTGGATCAAGGCGTTGATCCAGTTTTGATTCGCTTTAGCTCTTTACCTACTATTTTTGGTGAGCGGGTGGTTCTCCGGATCGGCAGATCCGCGCGAAATGATTCGCTTGACTGCCTGGGGCTCGATCTTGAGACAAGACAGATCATTGAAGATCTCATCGTTAAGGGAAGTGGTCTATCTCTTTTGGTTGGGCCGACGGGAAGTGGTAAAACGACCACCTTGTACAGTATACTCCGGAGATTGGTGGATGTAGGCCGAGTTGTAATCTCCATAGAGGATCCGGTCGAGCGGTGGATAGAGGGAGTAAGTCAGGCGAGTCTAAACGAAGCTGCCGGGTTGACCTTTGGGGTCGCCGCGAGGGCAGTTCTTCGTCAGGGGCCAGATACCTTGGTAATAGGTGAAATCCGAGACTCTGAGAGTGCACAAACGGCGGTGAAGGCTGCCTTGAGTGGCCACCTGGTTCTCTCGACTATTCACGCGAGATGTGTATTTGAGGCTATCGAGCGGCTTGCTGCTTTGGTTCCATGTCGGTTGAGTGAGCTCTCAGGGATCTCCGCGGTTGTAGCGCAGCGGCTCGTTCAAGCTGAGGGAGTCCATATGGCGTCTCAACCGCCTCTTCATCTTGCAACTCAAACGCTCGTGATTTCTCCCGAGTTGCAGCGACTGCTAAAGAGGAGAGGGCTCAGCCGAGGGGAGTTTTATCAGAGGATGGACGGGAATAGCTTCCTTCCTTTTGCGTCCTGCGGAAAGCGTATGTTCGAGGCAGGAATAATTGGAGTCGATCAATATCGGACGCTAGCTCAGCTTGATCGGTGAGCAGAAAGAGACGAGGAATGTCGGTTTATGCAGTATTCATCAGGTCTATCAGATTTGCCCCTATTAAGGCCCAACGTGGCCTTGTTAATTCTTAATCGGAAAAGAGAACTCTTTCTCGGCGAACGTCTCGATGAACCGGGCCATTGGCAGTTTCCCCAAGGCGGGGTTGATAGAGGGAGCTCTCTCGATGAGAACGCTTTTCGGGAGCTCAAGGAGGAAACGGGAATTGATCCGACTTCCTGTCGACTGGTTGGGTACCTCTCCCTTGTAAACGAATATCTCTGGTCGGAGAATCGAAAGCGGGATCTGTGCGATGCCGAATTGCGACCCTACGTGGGTCAATCTCAAAAATTCTGTGTCATCCTATTTCAGGGTGAGGACTCGGAGATCAGGCTTGATCGTCACCTCCCCATCGAGTTCCAGCAATGGCGGTGGTGTCCTCGCGATGAGGTCATATCGCTTACTTCGATTGTTCGTCGCTCCGGTTATGAACGGGCTCTCGAAGAGTTAGAGCTGCGGATTCATGAATGGGGATTGTGAGCGGATTATAGCTGACCCGCGTATGCTCCAAACTCCCCAACAGCCCGAGAAATATATCATAGAATGGACAGCCCCAGTGACAAACCTCTCCCCCCTCTCAAAACAGTTCATTCTGCGGCCTCAGGCATTTGATTCTGCGAAGGCTATAAGGGAGCTTTATGAACTCGACCCGGTTATCGCAAGAGTTCTCGCCGCACGTGGATTTACCCCTGGGACGCCTCTCGAGCAGTTTCTTCAGCCGTCCCTTCGCGACGGACTGCCCCACCCATCTGGTCTAAAAAATATCAGTCAAGCCGTTGAACTGTTGGGAGATGCTGTCTCGCTTGGTTCGCATATTGCGGTCTGTTCGGATTTCGATGTTGATGGACTCACAAGCGCCGCGCAGCTTGTTGATTTTCTCAGTCAGATTGGTGCAAGCGCTGGTGCCTACGTTCCTGATCGTCTCGAGGATGGGTACGGCCTTAGTTCTTCCCTCGTTGAGCGAGCCCATCGGGATGGAGCGGGTCTTCTTATTGCGGTCGATTTTGGGACAAAAAATGGAGTCGAGCTTGAGCTCGCGCGGTCCCTCGGAATGAAAACGATAGTTATCGATCACCACGATATTTCGGGGGTGATAAATCCCGCTGATGCTTTTGTGAATCCTCATCAGAGGGGATGCGCTTTTGCAGACCGGCTGCTTTGTGCGTCAGGGCTGACCTGGTATTTCATCGCAGCATCTCGGGCTATGATTCCTCAGGCCGCTAAGGTGGATCCCCGATCTTTCCTTGACCTCGCTTGCCTTGGCACTATTTGCGACATGGTGCCTTTACAGGGGGTGAATCGGATCATCGCCAGGCGAGGGCTCGAGTGTCTCGAGACCACTGGTCGAGTGGGGCTGAGCGAACTAAAAAAAGTAGCGGGAATTCGGGCGGGCGTGCGCTCATTCGACGTTTCATTTGGATTGGGACCTCGCATCAATGCGGCGGGTCGTATCGAGCATGGTGATATCGTTGTGCGTTTGCTAACAACGAAGAGTCAGGCGGAGGGTGCCAAACTAGCGAAGCGACTCGATAGATTAAATTCAGAGCGACAAGAGGTTGAAGGCCGCGTTCGGGCCAAGGCTCTTGAATTAGTCAGGCAGGCTGGAGGCTCTTTGGACGGTATAGCTGTCTGGCACCCCGAATTTCATCCTGGTGTCATCGGGATAGTTGCACAACGACTCGTGGAGCAATTTTACAGACCCTCAGCGGTCATGGGGCGAGGCCCTGACGGGTTATTCAAAGGATCGGTCCGTGGAGTCAGGGGAATAAGTGTGGTCGAACTTCTCGCTAGATTATCTGACCATCTGGTGAGCTTCGGTGGTCACGAGGGAGCCGGAGGATTTTCTATTGACTCGGATCGGCTCAAGGGGTTTTGTCGGGCGTTTGATGAGACCTGTGGCAGTATGCTCACGGAGGAGCAAAAGATGCCCACTGTTACTGTCGATACTGAGGTTGGGCTCGAGGAGCTGTCCCTGAACCTTGCCGAGCGTTTTGAAACACTTGCCCCCTTCGGAGTCGGAAATCCTGCACCTGTGTTATTATCTCGAAACCTTCAGGTAAGCGATGTGAGGGAACTCCGGGGCGGACATCTAAAGGCTGTATTGTCCGACGGTGTGCGAACGCTGACCAGTATGCTTTGGAGAACGCCCTATCATCCCTCCCTCACCAGGGGAGCAGAGGTTGATGTCGCTTTTAAGCTGGATGTGAACTCGTACCTTGGCGACCGAAGCTTACAAGCGACGTTGCAGGGGGTTCGGATTGCGGAGAACGATAGGTCTGCGGTTGGTTGGTAGGTGGTGTCGACCCAGTGGCTGGGAAAGGCTGATCTTCGGGAGGGCGTATCTGACCTTTCCAGCTTGTGATGAGAGAGTGCAGCGAAGACTCTATCTCCTCTGCCGTGATATTCGAGCCCACTATATCAGACCTAAAGGCTGTTTGAATCGCCGGCAATTTACTCAAGGCCCGCGCCATATCGCCAGGTCCCCCATACCGCGCACTCACGATCTGGAGAGCCTGCTGAAGATCCCGCAGAGTAGAGGGGGAACCGAAGGAATAAATGCTCGTTGTGACCCCTTGTTCCTCCTTCTGTTTCCGTGTTTCCTCAAGACACCTCTTTGCAAAATCAATAAGGGCTTCCGCAACGAGTACCTGGGGAGCGGTTTTCGACGTTGAGTTTGATAGGGCGAAGAAATCCGGTAGAGGTGTGTTTAAGGAAAATATTGACCCGGTTTGAGTTGTCGTGGGAGCCGTCACCCTTGCGGCGGCAGTTGGAGAACTGGCTCCCGCCCCTTGAGATACTGCGGGAAGTCCTGCTGCCTGAACGACGGCGAGAATGCCCCCTGAACTTATCAGTCTCGACACCTGATCGGCATTCTGTAAACGGTCGACACCCCGCAAAAAATCGAGCAAATCTTCAAGGTTCCTACCGTCGCTAATCCAAGCATCAAGAGTTCGATTCAACGACTCGAAGTACAATTTACCGCAAGAAACACGGGAAATGATCTTTTGCTGATATTCAACGGGCATACCGTCGAGCTTTGCCAGGAAGGCGACCCCACCAGCCTTGAGAGAATTACCCAGAAACACCTCGGTTTTAGGATCCTCTTCCAGCAAGCCACGTATTACTTTCAGAGCTTGCTCCTTTTGCTCTGGGGTGAGGCGAGGATCGGCGAACTTTTGGTCGAGCAGGCCTTTGAGGGAAGCGGGAAGCCCATCAGTGCTTGGCTGCGATGCCATAACAGGAGTCAACTGACTGGGGGGCTGGGCAGGGCCTGTTGGGGGGGGGGCTAAATCAGGACTGATGCTCACAGGAACCTCCCGAAAATTCAAACTCGCCCTCCGTCCAATCAAGCCCAAACCCGAGCGGTCGGAGCGCTAAATAAAAGGGCTCTCCTAAGGGTTATTTGATTTACCGCCTGAAAAATATCCTAAGCACCTGAAATTTTTATTTTGAGGAGCAATGTTTTGGTTTCCCCTCCTCCTTGAACTCGACTCGCTTCAACCGCATGAGGATATCCTCGATCAGGGCTCTATTCGCCGCCAGTAGTTCAGCGAGGATCCCGAGAACAAACATCTGTACAGCGATTATTAGCAGCACTCCTCCCACCACCACGGACTGAACGTGCCCTGCCGCCTCTCCGGGGGTGAAGAGATAAAAATATCCGAACCGACCGAGTAGTACGAGGCCGGGAAGAAGGAAAACAGCCATGAGCCCGAGAAAGGTTTGGAAGGGGCGATAAACAGTCACCATTCTCAGGATAGTGATCCCTGAGCGGCGTACCTTGTTGAGTAGGCTTTTGATCAGGCGGGATTCGCGTGTTTTCGGATTTATGGGAATCGGCAACCACGCGACATCTAGCCCCTTCATGTGGGCTTGGATAAGGGTGTCAACAGTGTAGGTGAAATTTGTGAGGATATGAATTTTGAGGAGCGATTCGCGGCTGTACGCTCGGAACCCACTGACTGCGTCAGGAACGGGGGCCCCAGTGAGATACTGAATGACGCTACTTCCAAGCACCTGAAGTCTTTGCTTTATCCAGGAGAACTCCTCAACTCGTCCGGGATTCCTATCCCCAATCACAATGTCGGCGGTGCCTTCAATGATTGGCTTTACGAGGTCGGGGATTAGTGTCGATGGATACTGGTTGTCGCCATCGGTATTGACGAGGATGTCGGCCCCAGCTCTCAAGGCGTTGTCGACGCCGAGCCGGAATGCTCGACCCAGCCATCGACGATTGGTACAGCCTGCACTGACGACATGGTGTACTCCGAGTTCGCGAGCAACCTCCACGGTCCGATCGGTTGACCCGTCGTCGATTATCTGAAACTCAATTGAGGTTATCCCCGGAATGGAGCGAGGCATTTCGCGAAATACGGCCGGCAGAGTCCGTTCCTCATTGAAGCACGGTATCTGAATAATGAGCTTCATTGAGCTTCCCTATGTGAGGTTTGCCCGGTCTTCACGGAGAAAGCTGAGCGGACTGGTGTGGATGGCGCCGGGTTACCTGATAAATTGCCGAGCAGATTTTCGATCAGATCACGAAAAAGGGACCTCGTGGACCCGAGAGAAAACGACTGAACAGCTTTTCTATGAAGCGAGTGAGCCCACTCCTCTTTTGATGGGTTGCTGAGCCATGTTTGAAGAGCGGTCTCAAGCTCGCTACCACTACTGCAAATAAAACCTAGATTATGCTCCCGAACTACCTTCGCCATTAAACCGATATTATTGCAAAGGGAAGGTATGCCGCATGCCGCGAATTCGAACAGCGCCACGGGGATTGACTCGTCAACGCCCGAGGCACGGAAGATAAAACCGAGATCCATAGAGCCAAGAAGGGTAGGAAGTTTCTCGTGAGGAATGGTTCCGTGGTCGACAAACGGTACCCTCGCCCTCTCGAAGTTTTCGACTACCTGAGCGCGGTTTCGTCCTTCGCCGATGAGATGTATGACGAATGGAATCTGCGAGGACTGCCCCAACTCGGTGATTATATCAAACGTATCCTTCTCAGCAAAATTTCCGAGGTATACAAGACGAATTGGATTGTCGTCACAGGAGTCCTGCTCTCCAGACGTCTTGGGGCTGTTGGTGCCAGATTTTGGGATGGGGCAAAATTTCTCCGTATCGACACCATTGGGCAGAAGGTGAATGAAGTCGTGAGAGAGAGAGCTCGCAATCCCTTGATTGGCGACGGTGACAACGGAGGCGGCCCGAAGTGACCGGCGCTGAATTCCGGTGACTATTACCTTAATCAGTCTGCCGACCGGTGAGGCAAGCCACCGAGGAAGAAAGTGCCCAAGATACGCCCCATAGTCGAGAAATGAGAGAGAATCTCGGACATCAATCACAAGTCGTGAACACAACCTCGCTAGCAGGGGGGCAAAAAGCAACATCTCATATTTGGGGACTGAGAGCACGATGATTTTGGGGCGAAGTAATTTTGCGGCTCTAAGAGCCTGAACTCCCAATTTGAGGAGAAAAATTGCAAAAGCGAGAGGGCGTCGCTCCGAGGGGCGGGGGATGGTGATGTACCCGGGCGGAGTTTCGCTATTAATTTCCCCATTGGTATTCATTTTTGGATCGCGGGGAGAAGAAGTTCCGCCGATTGCTACCGCCTTCCCTGGTGATAACGCCGCATAGAGATTTTCGATGCGAACCGAGGGGGCATTTTTAATAGGGTACAATTCATCGAGTATGAAGAGGACGTCGGTCATTGCTAGAGAGGAACAAGGAAAAATTATCTCTTATCGGGATCAACGTATCTAAAAGCTACAGCGCGAAAAGTGGGTCGGCCAGGACCTTGCGAAGAATCCCAATCTCATCGAATGCTCTTACAATCCTTGACATGCCTTCGGAAGGGGTTCTCTATCTCCTGAAAGTGGCTTGTCCCCGGAGTGATAGCGAAAAACTCGAAGGGGATACGCTTCCTCCGAATAAAGAGAGGGCAATACGTAGGACCCCTTCTTGCCTCCAAACTTTCGCATCCTCGCCATAAATCTGCCAATTTTCGTAAACCAAGGCGAAGATGCCCAGGAATTTTGAGAGCTTATCAGCAGAACAGCGTAACCCTTGTTCCCAAAGAAATCAAAGAGAGATTTAAGCTGAGCATCATCGGCGAAATCCTCCCGTCTAAAGGCGAAGGTATTTTTGTTGTAGGTTAGTCTTAGGGGAAGAACAACGGGGGACTCTGGAAAGAAGAATTTATCTATCATTATGATAGTTGGCTGTCGGGAGAGTTCATCGATACATTCAAGGGCTTGAGAAAACAGCATTCCCTCAGTTCTTTGTAATCTTCCGTAAGCTGGTTTTACCAGAAATGAGGCGCTAAGGGCTAGGTACAAGAACCAGCAGGCAACCTCCGCCTTTGGCTGATTTCTCAACAGGCTGAAACGTCGCATACCGTGAAAAAAAAAGCAGCAGCTCAGCACGATCATTAAAGGAAGAAGCTCGCTCACCTGATAGCGAGCATAAAAATAGAGATACGGGACGGTGAGCTGTTTCAGGGTTAGCGCAAGGATGAATCCTAGGGCCGTTACACTGACCGGGATCCATTTAAGAGTTGTCAGCGCTCCTCGAAATGAATGAGATATGCCACAAAGACCGGCACAAAAAACGGGCGGAGAGAGAAGAAGGGAAAGGACGACGATGCTGAGGTAAGGAACGGATTCCCAGCCATGACCGGCCATATGCCACCGACGGTCAAACCATCGATGTCCCTGGAACGTGTCCGTAAAACCGAGCTTGTACCCCCGCCAAATGATGAGAGCCAATGCGGAGATGACGATCACGTTTCCAAGAGATGAGCGATATCGGCGAAGGCTTCGGAAAAGAGGACGCCATCGAGAAGTTGTGCAATGGAGAGCTGCCCAGAAAAGGATTGAACCGACAATAAGGGGAGCGACCAGGTGAAGATGATGGGGGTCTATTTTGAGTTTTCCCCTATAAATATCCCGAGCATATGGGAAGCAGTATGAGAGGCCCCATATAAAACTGAGAAGATAGAGTCCCCCAAGCGAAAGCCCAAAAAGGAGCATGTGGCGGCGAATTCGGGGCGATTTGGTCGCTACGGACACGCCAGTGATGGAGATCAAAATCAGGGGAAGGGTGAGAAATCCGGTGATTCTTGAGAAGAACAAGGCACCAAAGCACAAGGCCGAAGCCACCAGAGAATGCCCACCGAGCGGTCGACCTTCACGGCTGACTGATATGACCAACAGACAAAGCCCCGTGATAAAAAAGTAAGAGGCTGTTGCTTCCGAAAAAGGTGATGTACCAATCGCGGCATGTGGAGGGCTTATAGCTAGAAGTGCGCTTGCAACGATGGCGGAGTTAAGCGAGCTGGTTAAGCGAAGAGTTAGCAGCCCCACTGCAGCGATGGATAGCAAACTGAAGGGGAGAAGAATCCATGTGCTTGACAATCTTCCGAACAAGAGAGAGCCGAGGGCAAGCCATGTTTGGGTTGCGGGATAGAACTGCGTAGCGTGTTCGCCTTTTTCAATATCGAGCAGATAGAGGCCCGCAACCAGATTGCCCGACCATGAACCATCTGGTCGAGGATCGGCGTGAAGGTAGGAGTTTTCGAGATAATATCGGAATAAAGTTGGGTCATCTCGGACAAGTGATAGAGTCGTATCCGTGTAAATGTGCGAGCCATGCTGGGCTATGAGATTGCCAGTGTTGAAATAGACGCCGGGATCCTGGCCACCAAAGAGGTAGGACGAGGGCTTCAACCTGAAGATGATAGCAAATCCGCAGACGGCGATAATTGATATCGCCGAGACGACTGATATTCGGGGGAACGTCCCCCCTTTTTCCGTTAATACTCTCTTGGATGAACGGGGTATGAGCGCTGCGACCAGGGTGCACACGCTACAGCTCAAAAAAATCGTATCCGTCCGCCAGATTCGCCCCGACATCAGCCCGACCATGAGAAATGTGAGGAGAGAAATGGTCATGGCCGCCCCCCAAATCAGCCGCTCGAAAAGCAGGGACGAAGGGGCGACACCTTTACGAGAGAGAAGAAGGAACGTCGTAAAAAACGGTAAGATGATCAGCCAAGGAGGTATGGGCATTGCGAAAAAACCGAATGATGAATTGAGTTAAAAAGGAGGGCCGGGAAACTTTTGCGATCAGGGGTGAGGACGCAGAATCGTATCATATGCACCCTTTTTGACCATACGACGTTTTCCCCTTTCCTATTCTGAAAAGGTGAATACTCGGCGTAAAAGGCCGAGTTCAATCGGATCTGTGATTCAGTATATGAGTGGTATAGACTCTTGTTGTGCACGATATTTTCGTAGAACAAACTTCATCTTTTTATTCGATCCGCTCACGGAGTATCCATGGCCTCCTGTCCGAATTATCTGGTTCCCACAAGAACGTGGCTTCGTTCTTTCCTCGGGTTGATGGTTTTGGTTGCGCAATTAAATTGCCAGTGTTGTTGGGCAAAGCCCAAGGGCGGAGGGACTCCGACCGGCACGGCCAACCAACTGGAAGAAAAAAATATCCTCACTCTTGATCGAATAACTCCCTCTGGGGAATATCGCTTTCCGATCCAACGTCCTCTTCCGAACTCGCCGTGTGATATCGTCGCCTCTCTAGAGCTTCGACCGTTTGGTATTGCAATCAGTAAGGATGAGAGGCTGTTTGTGAGTCTAGCCAATCATCTTCGGGATCGTAATGAGGACTCTGGTGTTCGAGAAATCCTCCCGGATGGAAGTTTCCGACCGTTTCCCTCTCGCTGGGCAAGTGATTCGCATCTTCCCTCAGAAAAGCTCGCCAAAGTCCTCTCTCTCGCCGTTGATAATCGGGGGATTCTCTGGATACTTGACTCGGGACATCTTCCCGAGCTCCAACCGAAATTAGTCGGCTGGAACCTCCAAACCGATGCCCTTCACCGGATTCTCTACCTTCCCGCACCTGTTACAAAACCAAACTCCCTCCTTGTCAGCGTTGCCATTGATGAAAAGGGAGATTTCGCTTTCATAGCCGACCAGGGGCGCCATGATTTTATAGGTAAGGCGGAAGCAGCGATTATTTCGGTTGATATTAAAACGGGTGAGTCTTGGCGAGCCCTCGAGGATCACTATTCACTAAATGCGGACGGAGGTGATTTTGTGGTTCGGGGCGAACCGCTTCTTGCCCCAGATGCAAAAGGTTCGATGGTCCGACCAAGCTTGGGGATTGCCGGTCTCATGGCTGATTCTGAGGGCACCAATCTCCTTTTCGGCGCGGCGAATGGTCGTTCGGTATTTCAGGTGCCGCTTGAGGCCCTTCGTGATCGCGAACTTTCTTCTGCGCAGATAGGTGAGCGAGTGACCCGCAAAGGGGATAAGCCGCCATCTCAAGGTTTGCTCGCTTTGGGCTCTGACTTTGTCTTGGTTTCTGACGTGAACAATAGCGGGTTAGGGGCTGTGGATAAGGACGGTGGTTATCACCCCCTGACTAAAGGAGAGGATTTTTCATGGCCAACCTCCTTTGCTAGGGGGCAAAAGGGAGAGGTATATATCTCAAACTCGCAGCTTCATCGAGCAGCTCTTTTTCATCGTGGAGAGGATCTATCGCAGCGACCGTTTACTATAGCCCGCTGCTATCCTCGGGTTGTTTCAGCAGAGGGTGATGTGAAAAAAAAGAAGGCAGCCACCTCCTCAGGGCCGGGTCAAAGAGTTAAGCAGGCGAGATAAATACCGGCTACCTGCCGTCCCCGCCCCTCCCTTCGCCGCCCCTGAAGTCAAAAAGGTTCGGTAGCAGCCTCGCTAATGATGTATGGGCTTATATCGCATACGATGCGGTTGCGTTGCCTCCGATCCAAGGCGGCGCTTTTTGTCCTCCTCATAATCCTGGAAGTTCCCCTCAATCATTACCACAGAGCTATTGCCCTCAAACGCCATGATATGGGTACAGATTCTATCGAGGAACCATCTATCGTGACTAATAACGAGTACACAACCTGCAAATGAAAGAATGGCATCCTCAAGCGCACGAAGGGTGTTTACATCAAGATCGTTCGTGGGCTCGTCGAGGAGGAGCACATTTCCCCCGTTTTTGAGGAGTTTTGCGAGATGCACCCTATTCCGCTCGCCACCAGATAAAATCCCTACTTTCTTTTGTTGGTCTGAGCCGGTGAAGTTGAATCGAGCGCAGTAAGCGCGGGCATTCACATCTTTGGAGCCTAGCTTGACCGTTTCATTCGGACCATCAGCTATCTCTTCCCATACCATTCGATTAGGATTCAGGGTGTCTCGGGATTGATCAACATAGGCCAGTGATACCGTATCTCCCACGGCAAACGAGCCAGTATCCGGGGAGTCCTGTCCTGTAATCAAACGAAAAAGGGTGGTCTTCCCTGCTCCGTTTCCTCCGATAATGCCTACGACTGCTCCAGGTGGGATGGTGAAAGAAAGGTTCTCAAAGAGAAGTTTCTCGCCAAATGCCTTAGATATCGAGGTCGCCTCAATAACTTTGCCCCCCAGTCGTGGCCCAGGAGGGATATAGAGCTCCATTTCCTCGACTCTTTCAGGAGTATCTTCCGCTAAGAGGGCCTCATAATTCGCTATACGGGCCTTGCTCTTCGCATGACGAGCCTTGGGGCTCATACGAATCCATTCTAGCTCTCGAGCCAACGTTCGCTGTCGCTTTGTTTCCTGCTTCTCTTCGAGAGCAAGCCTTTTCTCCTTTTGTTCTAACCATGAGGAGTAGTTCCCCTTCCAGGGTATGCCATGTCCTCGGTCGAGCTCAAGGATCCATTGAGCTGAGTTATCAAGGAAGTATCTGTCATGCGTGACCGCGATAACAGTTCCTTCATAGTCATTGAGAAATCGCTCAAGCCACCAGACAGACTCTGCATCGAGGTGGTTGGTCGGTTCATCCAGCAGCAGAATATCGGGTCGCTGCAAGAGCAGCCGGCAGATGGCTACCCGGCGCCGCTCACCACCACTAAGAAATTGTACAGGTTGATCAGAGGGGGGAAGTCGGAGAGCCTCCATTGCGACATCAAGGGTGCGTTCAAGCTCCCAACCGTTCTGCGACTCAAATTCCTCAAGGACTGAGGACTGCTCTGCAATCAGCGCATCCATATCAGCTTCGGGATCCGAGAATGCTTCGTTTATTTCGTCGAGCCTCTTTTTAAGTGCCATTAGAGGGGCGACCCCCTCCTCAACGACTTCTCGGACCGTTTTTGTTTCATCAAGGTAGGGCTCCTGAGGAAGATACCCCATTGAGAGCCCTTCCGTTCTCTGGACATCCCCAACAAAATCTTTCTCTACCCCCGCGATAATCTTCAGAAGCGTTGATTTCCCCGAGCCATTCAGGCCGAGGACGCCGATCTTTGCACCGTAAAAAAAGGAGAGACTGATATCCCGAAGGACCTGTTTTCCTCCCGGATAGGTCTTACCTACACGCTGCATGCTAAAAGCGAATTCTGGTGCCATGTTTTTGCAAATTCTAAGATTTAAACGGGGTAATTAATGGAGAGCTGAATTTGGAGAAGCAGTATCCAAAGGGGGTTGTGATTGTCAAGGTATGCTCAGGTTAAACCTAAGCCAAAGTGATCGGAGAGAGCAAAAAGCTGAGTTGAGATGGGACAAAAAGGTTGAAGCTCGGGTTAGGGTCCACCCGAAGGAAACCACCCCTTAGCGGGTAAGGCTTATAATAAACGAGGGGCGCCTAAGACTGAAAAAGAATACGGTCACGAAGCTCTTGAAGTCGGAGTAAAGTGGGCTTTCTTTTTCGATTCGGGTCTATCATCCTTATTTTTGCCATCTCGCCGGCGACTGCCTCAAGATCCGCGCAGCTTTGTACTACTAACGGAGTCGTCCTCTTTTCCCAACCATTAAGGTCTATCCCTTCGTCCGCAAGAACAATACTTCCAATCGACTCGGCAGATATCAGAGCACTGCCGTGAAGAAACTGCAAAACTTTCCTAGTTTTAGCGTACTGATTCTGTTCAATCAGCGCCTCGACATCAACGAGGAGCTGGATGAGCCTGTCGCGATATCCTGCCAGAGTTTGTAGCCTCACCGTGAAACCGGGCACCCCCATCAAAGACGCATAATAGCCTGCGGCCAAATCCTCCAAAGTTTCCACTCTTTTTTCAAACTCGTGAATCCGGGAATCCAGTTCGTTTACTTCCCGAAGGATGGCATCTTCTTCTTCTCGACTGAGGCGATTCTTTGAAATAAGCCTTACTAACTTTGGAAGAAGGCTGAACAGCACGATCAACGCGACGATAATGCCCGCAATGATCAATGGAGTTGAGAGTGCGGGGGGAATTGAAACGTTGGATAAGGTCTTGTTTTCCATGAGCGAAGAAATGTTACTCTCATTGAATTAAGCGAACCTATCGCGGTCGACCTTGCGGATTAACCGCACTAAGAATCCTCGGAAATTTGCTCAATGATTGTTCTGCTACTCCAACTATTCTACTTTAAACATTGCATGTGAGGGAAGCTACTTAAAAGGTCGGGTGTAAAAGCCCTCGCACAGTGTTTGGTTTGCTAATCGAGTTTTATTATCGCAATTCGTCCGTTGTTTTCCTAGACATCTGGCATGTCATCCCAACCTAGTTCTGCAATTAACTCCTCACGAAACCAGGATTCTTGGGCATTTATGAGCTTCACGTAGTATTCTAGCTCTTCTCCGGTGAGGCCGGAGGCACTCAGGCTGGCACTCAGTACGAGGTAATGACCAACCAGACTAATCTTGACCCCGATGAGTCCGTCCGCAACCTCTAGCGCCGCGGTGATCAGGTCGAAAGAGCCCCGTAAGGGAACGGTACAGATATTGACCCCGATGTAGGCCGTTGTTTCGAGTGGCTTCTTGAGATTTTCAATAAGAATTTCCAGCTCCTTATCATCTTGAAGCGGGATCATCCACCTTGCTGTTTCAGCGGTATTCTCTCGTTGACAGCTCTCTGGGCTGAAACCGAGACGAGAAATCAGGTCCTCAACAACCTTCACAGCATCCTTACCACCTTCAACCCTCTGGACCGATAGGGTGGGGAATTTTCTAATCTTTGTCATCTGGGTCACTTTTGTAGGGGAAGCACTGGCGGAGAGCCAGTTCTAAACATGCGAGCGGAGTGCTGCGGGAATGCCAAAAAAGTAAGCCGAAACAAGGGTCCTATTATATCTCTTGCAGGGTTCTTGATTGTTTGTTTTCTACGACCAACTATGTTTTTTAGTCAAGAGAGTGTCTCGCCGAAAAAGAAAAAACCAAAGCTGACGATTTTTTTCTAAAGTTTTTTTAATGTGCAGCCGTTAGCGGGTGAGAAATTTATTTGGGGGGTGAATCGCTTTAATCGGAGGGCATCAGCCCGGCTTTGACCCCCTCTTGGTACTACCATAAGAATCTAATAAGATGGAAATCAAGAAGATAGGAGAAGAGGGCGGCGTTCTATTTGAAGTCTCCTCGAAAAAAGTAACGACCTCTCGACCAAATGAACTGGATTCGCAGGTCGTAAGGGCAGAGACAACGGCGGACGATGCGGTGAAGATCGGTGTCAGAACGGATTTTGATGTGGAGCAGCGAGAGAGGGTGGCAAGAATTGCGAATGAGGTCAGGAACAATACCTACCGCCAGCCCGATGCACAAACGCTGAGCCGTGCATTTGATGCGGGGATAGCTGACGTCATAGGCCTGCTTGGCCGTGGTGCCGGGTAGAGGATTCTTGGCGATCGTGCTGGCGTAGCCCTGACGCGCCGTTACGGTGGAACATCAGAATCAAAGTATCATCAAAGTCAATGTGCTAACAAGCATTCAATCAGCTTGATGAATTGTGCCCTGACCCGCCGGATCTTACCCCTCCTGGCGCCTGCTGACGTTGGGAATACCCAATATCGGTTGCCGGCGGGTGTAACGAACGGAGAGAGAGGGATTCGAACCCTCGATAGGGGATTAGCCTATACACGCTTTCCAAGCGTGCGCCTTCAGCCACTCGGCCATCTCTCCTTAAAGTTAGCCACTTCTCTTTCAACCCTCTGATTGTCCTCCCAATCACCCACTTCAATCGGAGTTTGGGTGTCGATTGGGAGAAGAAAATCGAGAGGACCGTGATTGTCGGTTGACCCCGCTCGCCTAAAACAAGCACCGACTGGTTGAAAACGCGCTCTGAG
>OMIW01000090.1 GCA_900299205.1 Pseudomonadota bacterium | reverse complement strand
CTGTGCCCGTGCATCTTCCTTGATGTTGGGGCGAACGTCGATTGTCACTCTCAACAGCTTCTACAGTTCGCGGTGATGGGTAGTGCCTTCGCTTCGGTCGCGCACGGACTGGCGCACCCTCGAGTGGCCCTTCTCTCAAACGGTAGTGAGGTCGGCAAGGGAACCGATGTAGTGCGGGCTGCCGCCGAATCACTTCGAAGTTTCTCATCCCTCAATTTCATCGGATTCGCTGAAGGTAAAGATCTTGTTCACGATCATGCTGATGTGGTCGTCTGCGATGGCTTCGTCGGTAACGCCGTCCTCAAGGCGATGGAGGGGACCTTCAAGTTGGTGATGGGGTCGATAAAAGACGAAGTCTCCACCAGCACCATAGCAAAGCTCGGTATGCTACTCGCGCGCCCTGCGCTTCGGCAGGTCAAGAGCCGCCTTGATCCCGAGGTTCATGGCGGTGCCCCCCTTCTCGGTCTCGCCAAGCTTGGTATCGTGTGCCACGGGTCATCGAGCGAGTGGGCGTTTTTTAATGCGATTCGGGTAGGGCACCATTTTTCTAAAGAGTGCTTGATAGAACGTCTCGAGGCGGGGCTCGCGGCTATGGGAGGCGGGGCCGCGGTCGAACAGGCATGACGGGTAGTAAGACGCTACCTCCAAAGAAATTCCCGCTCCTGCGATCAATCAACCCGCAAAAACCGCCGTGTCCCTGCCACCTGAAAGTGACGCGCTATCTCTTCCTTGTGCGATAGGAGGTAATCAACGTCACTAAACCCGTTCAAGAGGCAATGCTTGCGAAAAGGATCGCAGGTGAAGGCAAACGAGGCATCGAGAGCGTCACTTCTGACCGTCTGTGTCGAGAGATCGACGGTGATGGTTGCGCTCTTATCCACGGGTACTTGCCAGAGTTTTTCAATCACCGGTCGCTCTGCGACAACGGGAAGAAGTCCGTTCTTCTCGGCGTTGTTCCGGAAGATATCGGCGAATGATTCGGCGATGACGACCCGAATCCCGATCTCCCGCAATGCCCATACAGCGTGTTCTCGAGATGAGCCACATCCGAAATTATTGCCGGCAACAAGGATGGCGGCTCCTGAATAGGAAGGGTTCCCGATAGGGAAGGTGGGGTTATCGCGTCTGAGATTTTCAAACGCAAACGCCCCGTAGCCGGTTCTGCCGGTGTTTCGGAGATGGCGGGCGGGGATGATCATGTCGGTGTCGACATCGTCGATCGGAAGAGGGATGAAGTTTGAGGTGAGCGTTGAGAAGGTTTCCATGGAACGGTTAAGCAAATCGTAAAATTATGAGCGATAGAGGATTCGTTCTGGGCAATATCGGCGAAGCTCTGAAAGTTCCTTTCAGCACCTCCTCCCGGGCACTAATCACCCGACGCTGTTATTACTCCTGCAAGAGCACTCGCGGCGACTGTAGCGGGAGAGGCCAGATGGGTGATGCTTCCTGGTCCCTGACGTCCGACAAAGTTGCGATTCGATGAACTGATGCACCGTTGCCCTGCGGGGACTATGTCATCGTTCATGCCGAGGCACATTGAACACCCGGGCATCCGAAACTGTGCTCCCGCTTCGATAAATATCTTATCGAGTCCCTCAGCTATCGCCTGTGCCCTGACCGATTCGGAGCCCGGGACGACGAGAAAGGTAACGTCATCGGCGACCCGTCGCCCTTTGATGATATCTGCAGCGAGCCGAAGATCCGAGATGCGGGCGTTTGTGCACGAACCCAAAAAGGCCCATTGAATCGGGGTTCCGAGCAGTGATTTGCCCGCAGTAAGTTTTGTGTACGCGAGAGATTGTTGCTGTGCGAGCCGTTCGGTGGTTGAGAGGGTTTCTGGGAGAGGGATCGGTTCATCGATTGCAACGGACTGTGCGGGGTTGGTGCCCCAGGTGATCATTGGTTTTAATGCCGCGGCATTCACTGAGATGCTGGTGTCATAAAATGCGTCGGGGGCTGACGCAAGGGAGCGCCAATAGCTGACCGCTTCGTCCCACTGTTCGCCCTGGGGGGCGTATCGTCGTCCCTTGAGGTATGTAAAGGTGACGTCATCGGGCCCGATCAGTCCTCCCCGCGCACCGCATTCAATCGACATGTTGCATATCGTCATCCGTGCATCCATGTCGAGCCCTGAAATGGTGTCGCCACGGTATTCAATAAAATGACCATTTGCACCACCGACCCCAAGCCGATTGATAATTGCGAGGACGATATCTTTTGCGGAAACTCCGGGGGGGAGTGAGCCCGTGACGGCTACCTCCATCGTTTTGGGACGATACTGGAGGACACACCCGGTCGCCATGACGTGCATCACCTCGGAAGTGCCGACCCCGAAGGCAAGCGCTCCGAACGCGCCGAGGGTGGCGGTATGCGAATCGCCGCAGACGAGGGACAGCCCCGGTTGAGCGATCCCGAGCTCAGGGCCGATGACATGAACAACACCCTGATGACCACTATCAAAATCGAAGATCGTGAGTCCGCGCTTCGCGGTATTCGATCGGAAAAGCTCGACCTGAGAGCGCGCTACCTCATCGCGGATGATGTGTCGATCGGGTCGGGTCGGGATGCTGTGATCGAGGGTGCCGAAGATGTAATCGGGGTATGCAATCGGGAGTTGATGATCTTCAAGGTACTGAAATGCCTGGGGGGAAGTCACCTCGTGAATGAGCATACCATCAATCGTGAGCACCGTTGGGTATCCTTCGGGGGCGACTACCGAATGAAGAGACCAAAGCTTGTTTATGATATTGGGCGAACCAAGTGATAACGGAGCTGCTGACGACATGAGTTCCCTGATGGAGTTGCAGAACGGTGGGATGAAGACCCCTTATTATCGCAGTGTGCCGGCCACTGAGCAAGGAGGTTGAGGTCCGCCCTGTACAGAGGTAAAGGCTGGATTTTGTCAGGGGAGCATTGAAAATAGGCACGGTGTGTGTGAGTGTTAAGGGCCGGTTGTCCGGGGGGGGCTCTTTAGCTGAGGCGAGTGGGGCCGGCTCACGGTGGTTAGGACTGAATTCTTGAGGATGCTGGAAAATGGCGGGATTGTTGTCGGGTAAGATAGCTCTGGTGACGGGAGGGTCGCGGGGAATTGGGCGGGCTGTGTGTGTAGCGCTCGCCGCTGAAGGGGCGACGGTGTGGATTAATTATGCAGCCCGTTCAGATGCCGCCGAGGAGACAGCGGCGCTATGCGAGGAAAAGGGAACGCCCGCAAAGATTGTCCCCTTTCTGGTTGAGGATAGCGAGGCAGTTGACAAAGCAATAGAGCAGATTAAAGCGGAGTCAGGGCGGCTTGATATCGTCGTAAACAACGCGGGGATATCGCGGGATGGGCTTTTTGTGCGGATGAAGGATGCCGATTGGGAGCAGACGCTTCAGACCAACCTCTCGGGCGCCTTTTACGTTGCTCGGGCGGCTGCCAAGTTAATGATGAAGCAGAGAGAGGGGCGGATAATCAATATCAGTTCGGTCGTAGGGGAGATGGGTAATGCAGGGCAGGTGCCGTATGTCTCGTCAAAAGCGGGAATGCTCGGGCTCACGAAGGCGATGGCCCGAGAGCTCGCTTCCCGGAATGTTACGGTGAACGCGATTACCCCCGGATTTATCGATACCGAGATGACTCAGGTGCTTCCGGAGGGGGTTCGTGAGGAACATCTCAAGGCGATCCCTCTTGGGAGGTTCGGCGAGCCACGCGAGGTGGCGTCTCTGGTGGCATTCCTCGCATCGCCATCCGCTTCGTACATTACGGGGCAGGTTATTGGGGTTAACGGCGGGATGTACATGTAACGACTGCCGGGGGGTAGACGGTTTTTTTTCGGGCTCGAAGGGTGGGTCATCTAGCTAAAAACTTGACTTATCGTCCGGTGACCGTTAAAGAAGATGGCTACCCCGGAGAGCGGTGTCCGTTCAACCGAGGGAGTCCGGCTTGTATCAGCGTGGTGGCTGAGCGTGAGAGAGGAATTAACCCTCTCTCGGGGAGATTCCCCGAAAAAAGTGCTCGTCAAGATGGCTTGACTGCCCGAAACGTAGCAAGAACCCGAACGTAGCGAGAGGCCAAACGGCGCAGGAGGCTGCGTATTCGTTTTGAAGATAGTGCAGGATCTTCCAATCGGGGGATCCACTTCGTTTTTATTCTGGAGAATAACCATCATGGCATCGGTCGAAGAGATTTCTGAGCGGGTAAGAAGCATTGTAGCGGAGCAGCTCGGATCCGCCGTAGACGACGTAACGCCCGAAGCCTCTCTGATCGAGGACCTTGGCGCAGATTCCCTCGATATCGTAGAGCTCGTGATGGCACTCGAAGAGGAATACGAAATGGAGATCCCCGACGAGGAGGCAGAAAAGATTCAGACTGTTGAGGACATCGTTACCTTCATCAAGAACAAACAGTCCTAACAGGAGTTCGGTTGAGCGGAGGCAAGTCATGAGAGATACATGGGTCGAGGGGAGGTGACCCTCGTGTGGCTTGCCCCGAAGCCGTATCCAAGGCTTCGGATGTGAGGAGATGTGCCGTCTGTATGTCTTCTGCATGAATTGCGAGATGCCCGGTAGGGGGGCGTATTGACGGAAAATTCCGCTCGAATTGTGAGGGATGATGCCTCACTAATCGACGAAGCAGTGTTCGGAGAACCTCGAGATGCACTGTCCATCGTGCGGTTCTGATCGCCTTTCAGTTATTGACACCCGATCTGAGGACGGAGCGATCCGTCGTCGTCGTGAATGCCAAGCGTGCGGCAAGCGGTTCACGACGGTTGAGCGGATTGAACAGTTTCTTCCCTTCGTAGAGAAAAAAGATGGGAGGCGGGAGCCGTTTTCCCGTGAGAAGGTTCGCACTGGATTGATCCGTGCATTTGAAAAGCGCCCTGTGGGAGTTGCGCAGATTGAGCAGATCCTCCAATCTGTTGAGCAACGGGTCAGTGAGCTAGGGGTAAAGGAGATACCGAGCAAACGGATCGGTGAAATAGTAATGGGCCTCCTTAAAGGGATCGATGTCGTTGCTTATGTGCGGTTCGCTTCGGTCTATCAGGAGTTTTCTGACCTCACCCAGTTCGCAGAGACGATTAAAAGTCTCGATAGCGAGGATCGAGCATGAGCGTTAGGGGGAACTGGGAGCTTCTCGGGGCTTAGTTATCAAAGCTCATCCCCATTTGTGTCACTCCAGTTCTCGTCATGAGCTCTTTTTTCTCTCCCTATTGTGCGGCGATACCTGACATATGCGAGCATTTACTCGCGGGCCGAGGGGTTGTTCTTGTTGATGACGATGATCGAGAGAACGAGGGCGATCTCGTATTCCTCGCGGACCGGATAGAAGCTTCAGCAGTAACTTTCATGATACGTGAGTGTGGCGGGCTCATATGTATGAGCATCGAGCGCTCGCAGGCGCTCCGGCTCGGATTAGGATTTCAGACAGAAGATAATCGTAGTTCGTTCGGGACCCCTTTCGCGGTGACCGTGGGGCTAAGAGATCCGGCGTGTGGAGCTGCGTGCGGTGCGTCGGTTCGTGCCCGCACAATACGCGAAGTGGCGAAAATAGATGCAAGACCTGAATCGTTTGTTGTGCCGGGATGTATCGTGCCTCTCGTTGCAGACGAGCGGGGAGTATTCGGGCGGAGAGGGCAGACGGAGGGTTCGTTCGACCTCGCCAGGCTCTGCGGAAGTCCCCCATCGGCGGTAATCTGCGAGATCCTTAATTCTGATGGAACGGTTTCACGTGGTGCTGAGGTCATTGCATTTGCGAAGAAACACGATCTACTGATCACCTCGATCGAAGAGATTCGTCAGCACCGCCTTGCTCGATATCCACTGGTGCGGATAACTGCCGATGTTGAGCGGGAGACCCCGTGGGGGTCTTTTCGGGTCATTTCGTGCGAGGATGAGGCCGACCTTAAGGAACACCTTGCATTCATTCGGGGTAAGGTTGTTGATGATGAGGAACCCCCTCTTATCCGTATTCATTCAGAGTGTCTCACCGGGGATATTCTCGGAAGTCGCCGATGCGATTGTGGTACCCAGCTCTCTGGGGCGATGGAGAGGATTGTTTCAGAGGGGCGGGGAGGGGTTCTCTACCTCCGTCAGGAGGGACGGGGGATCGGATTAGGTAACAAGCTCCGAGCGTACGAACTTCAGGATGCGGGCCTCGATACGGTGGATGCCAACACTGCGCTCGGTTTTGAACCGGATGAACGAGATTATCACGTCGCTGCTGGGATGTTGAAGGCACTTGGAATCACCCGAATTCGCCTCATGACAAACAACCCACATAAGCTATCGGCGATTGAAAGTTATGGCATCGCCATCACCGAACGAGTGCCGTCGCTCGTTCCGCATGATCCCCTCTGTGCGCGATATCTTGAGACGAAACAAATTCGGATGGGTCACCTGTTGGGTGGGTGATTATGCTCGTTCCCGTGTGCCGTTCGCCACAATCCTATCTTCATAATAGACCAGTCGTAGGGAGCTGTTCCGGTTTGCCGAATTAGGAGGCATTGCGTGATAGTCGGTCGGTTAAAATATACGGTCATCTTGGTGAGGGGCCCATAGTACAGTAACCCTTTGGGGGTCACGGCGATGGGGCCTCGCCAATCGTTGATCGTCGCCAAGGGTTCGACTCGAATAGGTTCCCCGTGAGCGGGATCCCAATCGGGGGGGCATGAGGGGGCACCAAGGACTGATATGCCGCGCGCAAAGTCGCTCAGATAATCGCCGGAATCGATAGTGATTCCAGATAGCAGCTCTGGCTTGGCAACTCTGACTGCGAGCCATTCGATGCCCCTCTGAGTTCCGCCCCCCGAGGTCCATCGCCAGCCCGGAGGTGGATCGATCAATTTCCCGGCATCGGAGGCGTTCGCTGAGGCGGTGATGGTTGCATCGAACGAGGTCATTGGTTGGATAACCGATTCCTGATTCCGAATGGTCGCAACGACCTGATGGGTGCTCTGCTCGGCGACCACCCGAGAGGGGGTGAACAAAAGATTCGGGGAAAGTGATATCAGCTCTTGCGCGGGAGCTGGCGGGGGTGGCAGAACGGGCAGACGGATGGTAATAACCGCGCTCCCCACCGTGGCGAGAGTCCAGAGTGCCCGGAGCATGAATCCTGACGAACGCGCAACCGTGATTGCGCACAAAAGAGGAAGGTATCCTGCGAGGATCCATGCGCTCGGAAACGATGTGCCGTGTGGGAAGAGACGACCCAGCGCGAGAAGGATGCTTGTTTCCTGGATACGGCGTATGGGGAGCGTATCAAGAAAGACAAGAGCAGTACCTACCAGAGGAACGAGCACCGTCCTTCGATGTCGGGACATGAAGACCCCTCCTACAAGCCATGAGGCTATCACAGCGAGATAGGTGACGAGGCGACTCTGAATGCCGCGTATATCGATAAACTGAATCGGAGAGGTCGGTCCGACGAGGGCATGCACCATGTCGGTTGCCTCCACCCAATCGGTGACCCGGGCATGTCGGGGATAATCGAGATCGGGGATGGCGGGTGTGAGGGAGAAGATCGTCAAAAGGACGAGACCGATACCTGCCCAGACAGAGGGGGAGAGCCTGAGGTGGATCTTGGGGGGGGTACTAAGGAGGGAGACCCCAAGGATAAGGGGGAAAAACTGCAGCGACAAAGCGCCACTCAATAAGATGAGCATCGGTTGTCCGACGGCGAGGAGTCGGGCGGTTCTCGGGGTCGGAGGTGGAAGGCTGAGCGCACACGAGAGTATCGTTGTTCCAGCGATACACGACCAAGTAACGGGGTCTCGCCCCACGATGAAAGAGGCAAAGGCAATGCCGGACAGGAGCCAACTACTCGTCGCGAGGAGCATCGATCGATGGGTGGTGAGAAGCACCAGCGCAGAGCCGGCTATCCAGGTAAGGAGTGCTGGAATAAGCAGCTCCGCCCCTACAAATAGGTCGCCAAAGAGAGCATCGCGCCATACAAACCACCCGTTGTGAGCAAGATGAACGGCAGCTCGCCAGTGGGGAGCAT
>OMIW01000089.1 GCA_900299205.1 Pseudomonadota bacterium | reverse complement strand
CCATTCCCCCTCCCCCGGGCCCCATCGGCCGTCCGGGCTGACCCATTCCCCGCGGAGGCGGCTGCACCGCGCCGGACGAAGCAGACTCTTGCTGCTCTCGGACAAGAATTTGCTCATCAACCCAATCAGCAAGCCCAACCTCATCCTGATCGAATCGCTCAAGTTGGGGGAGGAACTCTCGTCCCTCCCAGGTCTCCGGTAGTTCTGAGTTGAACCAAAAGGCTCGCCCCTTCACCGGTCGACCATCCCCCAGGTCGAACCACGCAAGCCCTTTCTCAGCCGCCATCTCGTGCTTGAGCTCCTCAGAACTCACGAGATCCTCTTCATCCTCAGAGAAGGAAATATTCTGGGATTCGTTTCCTGTCATCTTCGTCGAGAAATCAAGATTGCCCTTGAATAAGTTTTGACTCTTGCCCATGGTCACTCCCGCCCCTATGGACTTCTTCATCGTCGTAACCTTACCGATCCACTCGGTCATGTCCATGGCGGTTCTGTTGTCACCGATCCGCATCATGACTTTAAGGTTTACGTTAGCCATGACCCGTTCATAAAAGGCCTCGCTCAGCCCAATCGAGGCATCCGTCAGACCACCAGTCGATTGCGCTCCGAAAAGGAGCGCAAACCTTCCCTTACGCGCAAGCTCAAAGAGGTTTGCCCAGGTCGGCCCAAATGTCGACGAACCCTCATCAATAATCACAAGGTGCGGATCCTCAAGATTATAGACTCGAGACGAAGTAATCTCTCCGATTGAAACCTCTAGATCCTCACGAAAAACCTTGACCATTCTCGCAGCACTCTCCGCCTCCTCAAGTCGGGGTAGCATGAAGTAGATTATCTTACCCCGCAAAATTGCATCAGTGAGAACTAAGTCAGTATATCGGGAGCAAAACACCGATCCCGCATCACCAGCTGAGATTGAGTGCAACTCTGAGGCAATGCCCCGAAGATTATCGGTTATCCTCCGCATATCGAGCTGGCCCTTCAGATCTCGATAACTCGCCGCAAGATGTCCCAACTCTACCATCGCCTGCCGGGCTCCGATCCGATGAAGCAGACTTCTCAGCTGAGGATACGCGACGTTAAACGCGGATAGCGCTACCGCCACATCGCGAATGGACCATGCCAGTCCCATACTCTCTAGGGCCCGCACGATCCGATAAATCGAATCTGCAGCAAGACGGTCGTAGTGCTTGGTCGCGCTTTGATCGCTCGTGGGCGGCAACCCCGCTCGAAGAACCTTTCTCGCCTTGACATCGGCTCGTTGGTTAGTCATCACAAAATTGTAGGCATGAATTGGGTCAAACGGATCGATAACAATGAGATCCTCAATTCTACCCGTGACAAGAGCCATAAGGATTATGTGCGCGAGGGTACCCGAATCTCGCTTTGCATCGATGAAGGTAAAGCCACTCGCTCTTCCACGCGCCATCTGCTGAAGCATAAGCGACTCGAGCCAGAGAGTCTTTCCCACCCCTGTCTTCGCGAAGACGCAGCCATGGGTGATGATATCATCATCGTCAACATAAAGTGGCTTGCCAGTCTCCAACTCAAAACCGACTAAATACCTATCCACAACCTTCTTGCCACGCGCCTGAGCATCGCTGACAAGCCGCTCAATCGCATCCCGTTGAGGCGGCATCCCCAGAACCTGTTTACCCCGCCTCCGGTTGCTCTCCTCCTTCCTCTCTCGCTCGATCCCTGCATACTCGGCCAGCAATCCTGCTGTTTGACCGAATAGAAGTGTCGGCAACAGCCCTAGCGCCGCTAACATGTGCGGAGGAAGGGCATCTCCTAGGGGGCTAGAACAGATGGCACCCATCGCAGCCGCAGCCCACACGCTTCGCTGAACCGCATTACGACGGTCTTCGCGACGAATCTCCTGAAAGTCCTGCTTCGCGTATCTTCGAGCCATTGATTATAACCTCCGCTCATCCCCATCATTGGGAATATCATCCTCAGTTTCAGCAGACTCTTCTCCCACCGATGAAGAAGAGCGCTTCTTGCCCTCAAGGAAAAGTTTAAAATCCTCTCTCGTGTCGGCCAACTTTGCCGTTGTCGCCTCGGGAAACAGCGACACCCAACCGCGACCTAGTCGAGCCTCCAAACGGGTCCCCCGTAAAGGAACAACTGCCTCTAATCCAGCCCGCCCCTTCTCGTTCACCGGAAAGTGGTCGTGCTCAATCTTAATGACGCAGAAGATAACCGACGATTCAGGCACGCTTCGATTTCCCACCCGACGCGCTAACCATCCGTGCGCATTAAACACGACTCGCAGAGCGCACCAATCCCTGACATCGTCTTCACTTAGACCGAACTGTTCCATCAAAGTTTTACGCTCAGCGAAGGTCAAGGGTGGCAGAATGCGCTGATAAGCGGGGACGCTCTTGCCCTCTGCACCCTCGGCATTTAGCTCCGCAGACATCATGACAAGCCGTTGCTTTTGGCTCACGAGGCCGACAAGCTCTCCGATTCTTTCTATCCATTCTCGGGGGAGAATCTCTCTCATCTGAGTGAGAAGGTTGGAAACCGGCATGAAGACGACATCCGATGGGCCCACACATGTTCCCTGAAATATCGTCGACTCTCCACGCTGAAGTCCATCCGCGAGTCTGGCAGACCATTCGGCGTGAACCTCAGCTACAATACCCACCAACTCAACTTCATCAATCGTCGAGGCGAGCTGATGCGGTTCAGCAAGAAGTAGCTCAACCCACTGACGGGCTGCCCGGGCCTGACTACTCATCGTGAGAGGAAACCGAATAGGTCCCATGAGGCTAAATCGAGAGCCGTAAATCAGCGCCTGCCTGATGCTTTCGCGCTCATAAAAAGAGTGTTCCTTCCCATAAGCCGCAACCGAGTGAAGCACCGCACGAGCGGCTAATTCCGGGAAGGGGGATGATCGGATCCAGCGTCCACCTTCAAATGCATAGGCAAGCACTTTGCCCGCTTCAAGAGCGAGCACTATCGTCGCGATTTGAGCCGATGTAAATCGCTTCAGCGCGTCCCGCTGCGCATCCGTCAGGACCCGGTGATATCCCGTCAGAAGCCGCTCAGCATATCGCTCAACCGAAATGCCTCCCGCATCACTACCATCCTCTGAGCTCGTCTCATAGAAAGAGTCGTCATCATAGGAGTCATCGAGGTAATGACCGTGAAGATAAAGCGCCCTCTCCAGCGCGACCTCGGCAATATCAGTTAACGAGCACCCCTCAAAGACCCGCTCAATCACCCGATCCTCGTTCATTCCCGAGGCAAATGCGGGAATGCGCGGGTCGGCGAGAATGTATCCGATCAGAGTCACATTCGTCTCGCTAATCGCCCCATGTCGCTCAAGGACCTGATAAAGGTGCGAGCTATGAATAGCATCAGGAGCGGCTGAAGGTGGACACGCCAAGCCCCGAACCTGAAGATCCGGCGCGCCATTGTCCGCGACTCGAAATAATCCCGCTCTCGCACCGGAGTAGAATAGTCGTCCGTTGCCCATCTGACCGAGGAGATTTTCCCCGTGATGTACCCCGCGATCGGCCGTTCTCTTCACCCAGCTCCAAAGGATAAATGCGAACCAGGCTCGCCAAGAGATAAGAACCACGAAGAAAAGATTTGTCAGACCCCGATGAAAGGCAAGCGCGATAAGCCGTCCCTGAGAAAGAGCCGCCTCGTCTGAGGCCAAACCCGAGCCACTCGACAGAACCGCATCCGAGACCGCGAGAAACAGCCAACGCTCAGGGGGAATGCCAAACCTCCAGAGGAAATCTGAGAGCGCCTGCTCACGCTGAAGATAATCAACAACCCACTCCGACTGAAGAGCGGGGTTCGTTCGAATCCCATGGGTCCCCTCCGGCCTCGCCCCCACCAGCAGCCACCCAGCCACTAGAATAGAGGAAACCGCAAGGGCTAACGTACCCCAAAAACTCCACCCCCCGTGATTAAAACGCTTCAGATCTCGGATGTCAGCATCTTGCTGACGCGTGAGAGAAGCGGAGTCCGATCCGCCCACACTTAACCCCTCTCTCAAAAAGAAATACCACCTATCTAATCGGTTTAACGACGCCAGACCATAAGCTCCGACTTCGAGTCAACGAACCGTCTCCCGTGACGCCTCCCCCCCATTATGGTACATCTAAGCTGCTATGTGCTCCAGTTTCCGGCAACTTACGGGTGGATACAGCTCTTCAAGTTGTCTTTCGGTCATAACAAGGGGTGACGTGGACTCGGATTTAGCAAAGGCTTGAGCCCCAATCACCGAAAGGTGTTGAGCATCAAAAGAAACTTACCGATGAATAACAAGGGTGACGTGGGCGTTGGGCTCGGCCTCAATCGTCGGCTTCTTGTTGCAAAAATCGATGGTCGATACCTCACAACGTAGCCTTAGGAGGTATCAAGAAAGGGGCAACGATGTTTAAAGAGTTCGGAATAATGACGCTTTTCAAGGCCGGCACCGTATTGCTGTTAGGGTGCGGGGTTTGTCTGACTAGGGTGGGTGTGGCCCAGGATTTTCAGGGGGGCGCTTCCCAGCAAGAATCGGCCCGAGCCGTGGGACACTATGCGAGAGCCCGGTCACTTCTCGTGGCAGCCATCGCCGAGTTCGACGCAGGAGTTCGTATTGCCGAGCCATCAACCTTGATCGACCCCCGAGGGTGGAGGGAGGCACTGGCAGACCGCGTACGCGAGATCGAAAGAGTTCTCGATCCTCAGCCACGCTCAGGCGCTGAGGGCCTCAAATTCTCTCCGGATCGACGACTTCTTGCGGAACAGGATGGGAAACGGCAGGAGCGCCCGTAAGGGGGCGACACGGGGTTAACAGAGGGGGAACGATAGAACTCGAACCTTAAATTGAGCTTGGTGGATTGAGGGGAATCTATCGATGGATAATGGTGAGGAAATTCAGGGACTCAATGAGGGATGGACCTTCATGGGATGTAAGCCGATGGAGCTCGGGGCGGGTCTCATGATGTTCATGTGCGTTAAGGAGATTTTTTTCAAGAATGAGGTGTCAGTAGGAATGCCGTTTATGCTGACCGCCTGGGTGCTCACCTCAGTCGGGCTTCGCTCGATACGACTCGTTGTGCCCGATGAGGAGAGAGGGGTGAGGAACTTTACAATGGTACTTATGGGCTTTGCCCCTCCCGGGATCCCAGCACCTGCCCTTATCCGAGATTTCTGGAGTGGCTCACGATTGAAGGAACTGGCCCCTACCAGTCGTTTTCAAGAACTCGGCCTCGATAGGGTGTTTCCGTCTACTCCTAACGATATTGAGGATCCAATCCAACCAATCGGTCTCGCATCGGAGGGAAAAAATGGGCGGCGATAGAGCGACTGTCAAGAAAGGTGCAAGCGCGGTGCTGAAGGATGCCGCTGTGCAAAAATCAAAAAGTGAGGCTGATACGCTTCGATTATGGGAGCTGTATCAGGATCAAGCGTACCTTTGGAGGGCAATAGCCCTTCTCCAGATACCCGCAACTCTTCTGTTGCTCATATTCGCGATGTGGGTATACGGCAATCGTACGATCATGCTCAACATTCCCCAGAAACCCGCACCGGGGCAGTACTCAATCGACCAGGTCGTGGATCCGATTCTGATAGATGCGGCGACAGATTTCGTCAACCTCATCGGAAGCTACACTCCAAAATCGGCTCGAAGCCAATTTATTGAGGCCGAGAAGCGAGTTGTCGAACCATTGTTAAGCACCTTCACTGAGCAGATGATAGAAGGCGACCTTAAAGCGATCGAACAAACGCAGCGAACTCAGGTATTTTTCGCTGATCCATCGAAAACGGTCTTAGAACGAGGGCGGAATGGAGCCACCGTTACCTTCGAGGGGGACAGACTAAAAATTGTCGCGGGGGTTGAGGCTCCATCTTCGACGTGGCTCTACCATGTTACTCTCGAAACACGGCCACGCCACGCCCTTAATGAGTACGGCGTTGTGGTAACAGGACTTCACCTCGAGAAGAAGCAGTTACCAGGGTGACTAGAACATGTATCTTGACGCAAGTGGTTGCAGGGGGACGCGAATAATGATCAGGAAAAAATCTGTCTCGAATACATCCCGTCTTAGGTTCACCGGGAAGGTCCTACTAGGGCTTCTCGTGTGCGGATTACATCAGGTAGCGGACGCTCGGGACCTGGAATACGGAGGTCGCGAGATATCAGTTTATGTGAAGCCGGGAGAGCCGACTCAAATCCAGTTCCCTGGGGTAATTTCCGGAGGATTCAAGAAGAAACAGTCGAGTCTTAATCTTGACCGGAAGGGAACAGATCTCGTTATCTTCGGTCAAGACACTCTGACAGAAGGAGGAGAGGCCATTATCGTCAGACTTGACAACGGCAAGTCTTACTCGATTCGCGTACAGAGAGCATCCCCTGAGTACCCTCGCGACGACATGGTGAGGATAGAGGACTCTCTCACCTCAGGCGTTTCCTCAGGGAACGACGACGATGACCAACCAGCTCATGAGGAAAAGAAATTCGACTATGCTCCCCCAAACCAGGTCAGTGGGTTAATGAGGGAAATGGTTCTTAATGCGGAATTCGGAAAAACAGGGATCACAGGTTACCGGATAAGTGAAATACACCGTGGAGAAACCGTGTTGAGCGACGGAACTATCATGGCAAAGATCGACCGGATCTTTATCGGGCCAAATCTTTGGGGTTACGTCGTCGACGCAGAAAACGTCCT
>OMIW01000088.1 GCA_900299205.1 Pseudomonadota bacterium | reverse complement strand
GCAGCGCCAACCCGGACGATGGATAGATGAAGATGACTCATCGTGAATTTCCTCTCTTTTGCCCGTGTCATCAACGACGGACGAATCGTAAGGGTGATCGTATCGCGGAGCAGTTGCTTGAAGAATCTGTTACTAAGAAAACCGCGTGAGCTCGGATATAGAAAGCCGTTATACGAAAACTTACGTGGCAGGACGACTTTTAAGCCCTTATGTGATCGCCAAAATGAGATGAGTGCCTTGACGGTTTAATCGAGTAAGGGACCGATTAAGGTCAGATTTTACTCTAAAAATGTCTTTCATTCGGACATTTTATGGGAAAATAGGATCATTTGAATCCACGAATCAACCGTCAGCGCGTTGCATCGTAAGGGGGACCGAGGTAACCCTCATGCTCAGCAGGTCATTAACCGATAGCTCTGCCGTTAAAAAGTTACGGTTGACCTACTTGTGCTTTTTTGTTTAGCTGAGGGCGGCCTCGAGAGTTCGGCCATCGGCCCCAGACAAAAATAATCAGGCATCAATCCAATCTTCACATCAGGATTCAGGAATGAAAAAAATAACGAAACCCCTCATCGCCGGCGGGTTCGCCGTCGTTTCGCTTGCTACGTTTTCTTCGACCCATGCGGTTGCTCAAACAAGAACCCGTATCCTTTGCCAGGACAACACAACGCTCCAAGTAGCAGAGCGGGACAAGTTTTGTAAGCAGAACGAGCGATTAGTCACGAGACGCAACCTGGTGGGGCCACAAGGAGCTCAGGGTAAGGCTGGTGCTGAGGGCGCGAAAGGGGCGCAGGGTAGCGCTGGGGCGCAAGGTTTAGCCGGAGCGGTTGGTGCAGACGGAGCCCAGGGTGCTACGGGTGCTGTTGGGGCTGATGGAGCAACGGGTGCACAGGGTGCTGTTGGAGCAACGGGCGCAACTGGTGCTGTTGGAGCAACGGGTGCAGCAGGAGCTGATGGAGCAACGGGTGCACAGGGTGCTGTTGGAGCAACGGGCGCAGGTGCACAAGGTGCCACCGGTGCTCAGGGTGCAACGGGAGCTCAGGGAGCTTTTGGAGCTACGGGTTTTCAGGGGCCGGTCGGTTCACAGGGTGTCACTGGTGCGACTGGTGCGACTGGTGCGACTGGTGCGACTGGTGCGACTGGTGCGACTGGTGCTCAGGGCGATACGGGATCGACGGGAGGCCAGGGAGTAACTGGTGCGCAGGGTGCAACCGGTGATCAGGGTGTAACTGGTGCACAAGGTGATACCGGTTCCACTGGTGCGACGGGTTCGACCGGAGCAACAGGTGCAACTGGGGCTCAGGGGGCCGTGGGTGCCACGGGAGCGCAGGGAGCCGTGGGTGCCACAGGGGCCCAAGGCACCGTAGGTGCCACAGGTTCACAGGGCGCAACTGGTGCAACGGGCACATTTGGCGGTCGCGTCTACCTCGGGGTGGTGAACTCGCTCGGAATCACGACTGGAACGCGATATATTTATCCTCAAGGCGTGACGCAGTCTTCTGCACTCACGACGTCTCAAACCTCTGTGGAAGTGCCTGTGCTCCATGATTGTGATGCTGCGAACTTGAGAGCGGTCATCTCTACCGCACCATCTAGCAGTGCAACCAGAACATTCGAGATCATGGATGGTGCGGTGGGTTCCGGTGTAAGCTGTACCATCGCGGCCGGAGACACATCTTGCGAATCAACCACGAATGCAGCATTGACATCAACCGATACCGTGAGTCTAAAATCTTCGACGAACGGTACCGCCCCAGCAGATGCGCAGTTGTCCTTTAGTTTCACCTGCGATTAGTTGAACCGTTAACCTTGAGAGCCTTCCAAGAGGCTCTCAAGGTCTCGTCGGCTGAGTGGTTGTGAGATTCAAAAGATGCTCTGGGGCCTGTGAGGGGCCGTTTACCTCGGTTGCGATTTAGTTGGAAGAGGTTAAAAACGGGGAAAATAGGTTTTTGGTAGTGAACCCTAATAACGTGCTAGGGTACTTCACCTATCAGAGAGAAATCAAAGTCGATATGCCATCGACTGGCTCTGTGAGGGGCCCTCAAAGCTATTCGCCACCTTCCTTTGGCCTGATGTTTAGGGCTGATCGGATTGACTCCTCTTATCAAAACGCTTAACGTCCTGATTTCAAGTTCCGAGGGGCCTTCGTGCTCGTCCGATAGGTTTATGACCGCGTCTCGTTTGCCAGAGACCCTCTCGGCAAAAAGTAACAAGGAAACATGTCAGAATCACACGAATCTTCGCTCCGAAAGTCGTTTGTTGTTATTTTGGCGATTTGGCTGTTAACCCTCATCCCCTATTCCAACCACTTTTGGAACGCGTTTCAGTTTGATGATCATCCCGCGATTATCAGCAATCCCTTTGTGACGAGCGTATCCAATATTCCCTCTTTTTTTACCGATCCCTCCACTAATTCCGGAGTGGCGAATAGACCAGGATTTCGACCACTGCTGCTCACGACATTTGCGATAGATTATTGGATTGCGGGCGAGTTCTCTCCTGTTGTTTTTCATATTACTAGCTTTGGCCTTTTTCTCGCACTTCTCTCGGCGATGTTTCTTTTCTTCCGTAAGGAACTCTCTGATGATGGTGCCCCTGGGGATAAGCTGGCGTTTTGTGCGACAGCTTTATTTGCCGTTCATCCGATTGTAGCTGATTGTGTTAACTATATTGTTCAAAGGGGTGAAATCCTCGCTGCGCTTGGTTTGTTGTCAGGGCTTATTCTCTATCGTGATTCTCGCACAGCCCGTTCATACCAACTATACCTCATTCCTCCGCTCCTTGGAGCTCTATCAAAGGAGACGGCGTACGTTTTCCCCTTCCTCCTTTTCGCGTACCTTTGTGTGACAACGGACGAAGCAGAGGTCGGGGCAAGGACAATTTATTCTGCTCTCCGAAAATCTTTTCCCTCATTTCTTCTCTTTTTCGGATTTGCCCTTTTTTTCGTGTACCTTCGAATCCCTGAAGCCACTAAAAACGAAGTCTTGTCTGGAAATGCTGCTCCGCTCCACTATCTGGCGACCCAGCTCTTTATTATTCCAGATTACATTCGAACGATATTCCTACCAATCGATTTGAGCGGTGATACAGATTGGGAAGTTGTAGCAAACCTGGCTGACCCAAATATTTATATCGGCCTATTTCTTTGTCTTAGTTTAGTCCTCTTCGCAACAATTTCCCTGCGAGACCAGAGGACCCGGAAGCTTTCTTTCGGGATCGTTTGGTTCTTTATTTGTCTTGGTCCCACGTCAAGCATCAGCCCCCTCACCGAAGTAAGGAATAATCATCGGGTATTCCTCCCCCTTATTGGCCTCATGCCCAGCATGTTTTACGGTGTGTACCTTCTTCTCCGTTCAAACCCTCTCTATCTAAGGAGGCTTGGGCTCGTATTGCCATTCGCTTTAACTTGTTATGGTTACGCGACCTTTGAGCGCAATACAGTGTGGCGTTCAGCGGAGAGTTTTTGGAGAGATGTAACCAATAAAAGTCCGCGGAATGGTCGTGGACACATGAACTATGGTCTGTCTTTCATGTCAAAAGGGGAGTATTCGCGGGCAATTTTGGAATTTGAAGAGGCCCTCAAGTATACTCCGAACTACCCGACCCTTTTTGTCAATTTGGGGGTAGCACTCACCGCAATTGGGGAAATAGAGCGAGGGCGACCCCATTTCCTTTTGGCCCAGAAACTAGCTCCGCACGCTGAGAGCAGTTACTTTTTCTATGGGCGTTGGCTCGCTGAAACGGGACAGCTTTCAGAGGCAGCGGCTCAGTTCGAGCGGGTTCTTGACATTAATCCCCGAAATCAAGCGGTCGCGTCGATGCTTCTGTATGTACTTCTCCTCCAGAACAAAATAGGTGAAGCAAAACTCGTGGCTCAATCAGCTCAGGAGAGATTTCCCACCAACGAGCTATTCTCAAAGATGGCGAAAGAACCTGATCTGAAGCATTTTTTGTCTTTATTTCCCCTTCGATTGAAGCCAGCAGCATATTTCATCAACACCAGTCGCGACTTGTATGCCACCAAGAAGTTTGCTGATTGCATTTCGCTGACGCAAATAGGTATTAAAACATTTAATGATAATTCCGTGCTGTTGAACAATGCGTCGGTTTGCGCCCTAGAATTGGGTCGTTTGGCTGAAGCAGAGAGCCTGGCGAGTCGTTCCGTTGATTTGAATCCAAACTTCCGCCTTGCGCAAAACAACCTCGCATCAATACGGGCGCAATTAAAGTTCCCTAGCGGGGATAATTCCCGCTGATTTTGGCGCAAGGGCGGTCACATGTGCGGAGTTCGGGCGTGCAGAGCTTGATGTTCAGGCCCTACCATCAAATCTCCACCAATCCCGGCGGCCTTTCCCCCTCTACCAGCTTTACCAGATCCGCCTTGGTGTACAGAATGTGGTGCGTCTGATGCCACTCTGTTGGGTAGTAGTTCTTAATCCGGTTGAGCTGAAAATCTGACTGGAGTATTGATGTATTTGGCGGTCTCTGCCTTTGTGTAATACCAGAACGAGTTTGAATTCCAGAAGCTGACGTGGGTTGGATCCTGGAAAGCTCCTCGGCCATCGGTTGAGGGCACGAAGATGAGGAACCACCCGTTTGGTGCGAGGCAGCGATAAGCCTCCTTCATCACATGAATCGGATTCCTCAGATGCTCGAGAGCATCGTGTGCTCGGAACACCCCGACAGACCCTGATTCTATCGGCCAGGTCTCGTCGAGATTTGCGACAATATCGGCGTTCTGGATGTCGATACTCTCATAACCGGCTGGTTTGCTGTGTCCTCCGCAGAGGTCGATCTTTCGTAACCCTTCGAGCTCGCACCACCGCTCGACGAGAGGGTAGATGTACCTGTCGTGAAGCTCGAGCGTCTGCTCCTGGATGGTTTTGTTCTCCTCTCCGTAGCAGGTGTTTCCGGGGTGCATGTGATAAATGTAGAGCGGCTTATCGATATGCTTGATCGTCCCATTGAGATAGGTTCGAGCGAGAATCTCCTGATCGTCAAGCACTCGCATCGACTCGTTATGCCCCCCGATGCGGGCGTAGAAGTCCCGCCGCCAGGCGCGCACGTGATTGGGGGCGTACCAGATTTTACTAAATGCAGCGGGGGAGGGAGGAAACGAGAGCTGTTCAGTATACTGCTTTCCATCGAGTTCAAAGGGGCGTGATCGCCATCCATACGCCTCGCCGAAGGTGTATGCTGAGCCATCCTCCTGGACGTTGCAGAAGTTCGAGTAAGCAAAGTCTGCACCATCGGCAAACGCAGCAGCGAGCTCTTCAAGCGCATCAGGGGTCAGTTCGTCATCGTGGTCGACCTCAACGAGAATCTCACCTCGGCATGAGAGGCAGGCGTGCTTTTTGAGGTAGCCGATCTCGTTTCGCGTTGTATCACGGGGCGGGACAACCCGGGCCTGAGAAAGAGAGACCGGAGGCTTTTGACCGAGCATTGGGCCGTTCGGAACGATGACCCACTCGAAGTCCTGGAGCGTTTGGCGTCGCAAACTTGCCTCGAGTCGGGGCAGGTGGTTAAATCGATGCGTTGGGGTGAAAATTGAGAATTTCATTGGCTGTCGGGATGCGGAGCTAGGTGATAAAAAAACGAGGTGACGGATCAAGCAAGGTTACGGATCAACTATGCGTTCAACGAAATCAGATCTCAACGAGTTCAAAAAACATCTGGCCGTCTCTCTTTCGATAGATGCCCCTAGCGAGACGGGATCAGCGGGTGGTTCTGATCGAGGGAATACATCGGGGCAGGCTGTCCCTGATAAAGCCAATCCCATAGTCCCTCAAGGGAGGGCGGTTATCGAGATTTCAAGCGCGTGGATGCAGGCCTCGTTTAAGAATGCCCTCAAGACGGTGAAGGACTCCTCCATCGTCGTTCCCGGATTTCGTCCGGGTAAAGTGCCCCCACAGATCCTCCGAAAACGGAAAACTCCGATAGCAACGGATACCATGCAGAACTGGATCCTGCAAGATTTGGGTGAGGTTCTCGGCTCCTACGATTCGTTTCAGATCGTGGCGCCGGGAACATTCTCGTTTGAACCATCGTGGCGAGAGGGAGAGCCATTTACGGTCGAGGCGACCTTTGCCTGTTGGTCCCTTCCAGAGCTAACTATCGATGATTTATGCGTGACAATAGCCCGAGAGGCGAGCACCCAGGGTCAGATATTGGACGGGGAAGAGGGCGCATCAGAGTGGTTACGTGGCATTCTGGGGCAGCTTATCGCCCCCTACGTCTCCGAGGATGTTCAGCGGATAGCAACCCAATCATATCTCGACCAGAGGGGAGAGGGCGATCTCGAGGAGGAGCAAGAGGCCGCGCGCATAGCCGTCTGTCGCAATCTTGGTGCGGCTTTTGTGATTAAGCGGCTTGGTATCGAGGTATCGGAGGAGGAGATTCAGAATAGAATAGGACTAGTCGCCGCTGCCGAGGGGATGAGTTTTTATGACCTCTACGATGGTTTGATTGAGGAAGGAGGGGTTGAAACCTATCGCCAGCACCTCCAGATTATGGCGGCATTGTCTGCGATTGCCCGAAGGGTTATCGCGCTCCAGGATGGCAGCACCGCGAGCCAGGGGGGCGCGGTTCAGCACCCGACCGGCACTGCCACCTAAAGGCAAAGTATACGAGCCGTCGAGACTCTTCCTTTGCAATTTAACCGGGGCCGATGTGAGTTAACCGGGGCCGATGTGAGGAGTTGGTGCGATAGGTACCTGGAGCCGTCATAAGGGCCGAACTTTTCAGAGGCTCGGCTTTTATCAACTCATGATTCCGAATTTTCCGGAAAGAGCTCATTATCCGAAACGCTCATACCCATCGCGTGGTAGCCGTGATCAACATGGACGATGCTGCCGGTAATTCCTGAGGCTAATGGGCTGCACAAAAAGAGGGCAGCATGAGCGACCTGGGTCGCTGAAATTGCCCCGGGAATCGGCGAGTTTTTCGCACAGTACGCGACCATCCTATCAATGAAACCTATTGCTGAGGCGGCCCGCGATGCCAGAGGGCCCGCAGAGACGCAATTCACCCGTACACCAAAGCGACGGCCCGCCTCGAATGCGAGCACCTGGGTGTCGCTTTCGAGGGCTGCCTTTGCCGATGACATACCACCACCATACCCGGGGATGACCCGCTCCCCCGCCAGGTAGCTTAAGGAGAGAAAGGCCCCACCTTCTCGCATCAAGGGGGCTAGGTGGCGAACAAAAGAGATCATCGAGTAGCTGCTCGCGCTAATGGCATCAAGGTATCCGCGTCGAGAGGTCTCCATCAGCGGTTTTTTTACCTCGGGACCATTCGCGAGTGAGTGAACGACTATGTCGAGGGGTTTGTCGCCAAAGTCCTTCACCAAGCTCTCTGCGAGTCCCGCTATTGAGAAGTCACCACATTCTTTATACCGACGGCTTTCAGTGATTTCTGAGGGTGCATCAGCGAGAGAATCAAAGACGGCATCAAGGGGGTATATCCGCTCGAACTCAAGGAGGCGTCCGTCTGAGAGCTCGCGGGCGGCATCTATCTTGCCCCGCTGGAGGAGTCCCTTAAAAATGTTGAGCGCCGGGGGCCATGTTGCCACTGAGACGGAAGCACCAGCTTCGGCAAACGCCTTCGCTATCGCAAAGCCAAAACCTGCATCATCAGCGACACCCGCCACCAACACTCGCTTTCCTTTTAGGTCGAATGACACCATAGTTGAGACTCCGCTGGTAAATTGCAGGGTGATTGACAACAAAGAGCTTTGGCGGCAAGAGCTCCCATAGAATTTAAAAATAGCACGCAATCGGGCGTAAGATGGGCGCACGTAAGGCGAACAGCGGAACACACGGCATCCCCCGCGAGGGCTCTGCGGGGGATTCTACTGAGTTGAGCAGCGAGATTCAACCGTGTGCTTTTATCGCGGTCTGACCGAGGCGAGGCCGATAAAAGCCGGGGAGTCACTGGGGAGGACCATGAGAGGGAAAAGAGAAGACATTTCGACCGGCACCAGGATTGGGATTGCTGGTGGAGCCTTTGATCCGCCTCACTATGGGCACCTTGTGTTGGCATCTATCGCCCTCAACAGCGGGGCGATAGATGAGGTCTGGTTGGTCCCATCGGGTAATCGTCCCGATAAAGTGTATCGCGTTTCGCTTGAAGAGCGTCTTGAGTTGTTGCGCCTCTTGGTGGAATCAGGAGTCCCGACAGATGAGCGACGGGTACAGGTCTCACTTATTGAGGTTGAGGAGCCCGACATAATTGGAACAGTTGAGCTCTTTCGGGTGTTACGCGTGCGTCATCCGGGATGCACATTTCGGGCGATTATCGGTTCAGATCTGGTGAAAGATCTCCCGCGGTGGCGGCATGCAGAAGCGTTGCGCAAAGAGGTTTCTTTCGTGGTTATACCACGGCCTCAAGCGGGTGGTGACAACAGTAAGGTGGCACCGAAGGGTTTGGAGGAATTTCAACTTGAATGGGTATCGAGCGAGTTCTCCTCGATGGTCTCGAGTTCTATCGTGCGAGGTGTCCTTGAGGAGGGGGGGAGCGTGATGGGGCTTATGCCCGCCACGCTCATCGATTTCATCAAGCGCCGGGGGCTTTACACTGGTCGTTAGAGCCAAGAACCCGCTCTGCGTTTAACGTCTTCCGGGGATGACGCTTGGCACCGCGATTCCTTTGTCGATATAGGCCAATGCGATGTCAGGTTTATAACCATCCCTCGCCCACTGAGCGGCTACTGATGGGCGAAGGCCCTTCTCGGCCCACGGAGTGGCGGACGAGGGGGTAAATCTGGCAGCGCTCCATTCAAATGCCGAAGCTGCGGTTGTGATACCACCGAGCTTCCACGCTATTGCCTCCTCGGGGGAGATGCCCCGCGCATGCCAGTAGCCTGCCTCTCGAGGGGGAATACCACTGATTTCCCACCGGCTTTGGTCAAGCGCGGCAATACCCACCCGCTCGTAGGTAATCGCCATTGGTTCAAAATAAGAGGCAAGGAGAAGGCTCTCGTGAGCCTGGGTTCTCAGGAGGGGGGGAATAGGAGCAGCAAACTCTGCGATTTGATTGGCAAGCGTTGGATCAAGCGTCTCGGCTTCAGAGAGATAACCGAACATCCCGACCGACATCTCCACATCTCGATAACTATCTTCGAGGATTGCTGCGGCGTTTTGAGCTGCTTCTGGTATTCCTATTAAGGGACCGGCGTCGGCCACATTCAGGAGGAAAAAATAGTTCGCATGGCTCGCCTTCGCAACCGCGGCTGCGACGAATTGAGCATCCCTGAGCGCCGTTAGGTGAGTCCTCATCCGAAGGATCTGTTCGATTGAGGAGGCAACTTCGGTCAGGTCGGTCAGCAGGGTTTGGAGACAAGATATCGCCTCGTGGGCTTCGAAGGTTTCAGGCTCATTCCACGAATGAGATATCAGAACCTCGCCACCGAGGAGGTTGGTTGCCCATCTATCGATCTTGGCGAGGATCTTCTCGATGCGGGCCACAATGTTAGCATCGAAGGATGGATGGCTAAACCCCTGAAGGAATCTCTGAAACTCGAGAGATCCGCGGAATCCTGACAATAGATGATTGATAACCTTGAAAGATTCGACCTGATCGTTCTTCGATTTTTCGAGGGCGGTGATCATGGAGAATGAGATCTCAGCAGTAGTGTTTTTGGTCCTGAATTAAGTACCAAATGGTAAGGTGAGGCGGTAGTGTACGCTGTTTTTCAGAAAAGTTCCTCACCTCATTCATCGGTCAGATCGTCGGCGGCCTTGAGGTATCCCAGGCGGCCGTCGAGCTTTAGAGAGCCAAATGTTCGGCACTTGGAGGAAACCCTGGTTTTATTTCCGATGGGCCATCATTAGGAAAAGCTGTCTCATTTATTCCAGCCCGCAACCTGATAGTCCTTTCAAGACTTTACGGTATGGTACAAAAATTTTACCTCCCTTAATTGACCGGAGATCTCGACACCGAGAGAAAAATCGACCACAACATATAGTAATAGACGGGGTCGAAATACTATATGTAGTGTTGAAGAGGCGAGTAAGTCGAAAAGTCGGTCTTTGAGACGAGGGCTCGACAGGATAAGAAACCATATTCCAAACGGCAGTTTTTACGAGGGCGCAGCACCATGCAAGAGTCAGCAACAGGAACAAGGGACGGGGCAATCGTTGAGGGAGCTTCAGTTGAGACAATCGCTGGCAAGGTGACCTCAGGGTGGGCTACGCCATCGAAAGGGGTGACGGTTGATCGGACAATAGATATCACCCTCCGCACAGAGCAGCTTATTACCGTGGTGAAGCGAGATGGGCGGATCGTGCCGTTCCGACGAGATCGGATAGCTGCAGCGGTGGAGGGAGCGTTCCGTGATGTGAAGGGTCTCGGAAAGGTGCAGCCGCTTGGCAGTGAGCTTGCTGGCCAGGTCGCCGAGGTAACCGATAAGGTTGTATCTGACCTTCTTAGTCGGGTGGCCGATCGGCGAGCACCAGGTGATGGGGGGAATAGCGTAACCGTTGAGGGTATCCAGGATCTGGTGGAAGTGGCTCTCATGCGGTGTGGCCACTACGACGTTGCCCGAGGCTACATTGTGTACCGTGATGAGCACAAGCAGCTCAGAGCTGACTCACCTCGTAATCTCAAGGTGCTCCGGCGGGATGGAAAGACCCTCGTTCGCTTTAATCCGATGCGGATAGCCGGCTCAATAGAAAAGGCGTTCCGTGCATCCCATCAGGTAGAGGGACAAACCCCCGCTGAGATGGTGGAGTCGGTCAATCGGATTACCGATCAGGTCGTTGAGCGGTGTGTTGAGCTTGGGAAGGGAACGACTCCGCTCTCAGTAGAGGGTATTCTCGACGAGGTCGAGCGGCTAATGATGATTGCCGGCCACTATCAGGAGGCGAAGGCGTTCATCATCTATCGGGCAAAGCGGGCAGAGGAACGACAGCTTGAGGTGCAGGCCGAGGCAGTGACGGGCGAGGTGCGTGGAGAGCCAATCACGCGAGAGCCTGAGGTCTTCCGTGCGACGGCACCAGATGGCTCGACAGTCTTAGTGTCAGAGCAGGAGCTGCGGGAGCGTATCCAATTTGCGTGCCACGGTTTCGGGGACCTTGTATCTTCCGAAGAGATCCTCAGCGACTCGCTGAAAAACTTCTACGAAGGTATCCGCCTTGACGAGATAGACTCCTCGAACATCTTCGCTGCCCGAGGCCGAATAGAGCGTGATCCAGCCTATTCAAACGTTGCCGCACGGCTCCTCCTCGATGTTATCTACCGGGAGACCTTTGGTATCTCCGCTCACGCACCGAAGGTTGAAGAGGCTCATCGAGGCTACTTTCAGCGATTTATTGAACGGGGAATCGATGTCGAGAGGCTCAATCCGGAGTTGCGTAATTTCGACCTTTCAGCGCTTGCAAAGGCGGTAGACCTCTCCCGCGACCTCAAGTTCGACTACCTTGGGCTTCAAACCCTCTACGACCGATACCTCCTCCACGAAGCCGATGTTCGCTTCGAAACTCCTCAGTTCTTTTGGATGCGGGTTGCGATGGGATTGAGCTTGGGCGAGGGATCTCAGCGAACGGCTCGGGCGATAGAGTTCTATAATGTGCTCTCTCAATTCACCTTCGTATCGAGCACACCAACACTATTTAACTCAGGCACCCTTCATTCGCAGATGTCGAGCTGCTATTTGTCAACGGTACAGGATGATCTTTCCCACATTTTTAAATGTATCTCGGACGATGCACAGCTCTCGAAGTGGGCCGGCGGACTGGGTAACGACTGGACGAATGTGCGGGCAACGGGGGCGCGAATCAAAGGCACAAATGGTCGCAGCCAGGGTGTTATTCCTTTCCTTAAAGTAGCCAACGATACAGCGGTTGCGGTCAATCAGGGAGGTAAGAGGAAGGGGGCGATGTGTGCCTACCTAGAGACGTGGCATCTCGATGTCGAGGACTTCCTTGAGCTGAGGAAAAACACCGGTGACGAGCGGCGACGCACTCACGACATGAATACCGCCAACTGGATTCCCGATCTCTTCATGAAGCGAGTGGTCGAAAACGGGAGCTGGACCTTGTTCAGTCCAAGTGATGTTGCCGACCTCCATGACCTTTACGGGAAGGCCTTTGACGAGCGATACGCCCACTACGAAAGTTTAGTAGAATCGGGCCAGATAACGCTCTTCAAAAAGGTTGAGGCTCTCGCGTTGTGGCGAAAGATGCTCAGCATGTTATTTGAAACGGGACACCCCTGGATCACCTTCAAGGATCCATCCAACATTCGGTCACCGCAAGGGCACAAGGGGGTTGTCCACAGTTCGAACCTCTGCACCGAGATTCTTCTCAACACCTCCGCAGATGAGGTGGCGGTCTGTAATCTTGGGTCCATTAACCTCGCTGCTCACATGAAGGACGGCGCCCTCGATCATCAGCTGCTCCACAAAACGGTGCGAACGGCAGTGCGCATGCTCGACAATGTGATTGATATCAACTTCTATCCAATCGTTGAGGCGCAAAACGCCAATCTTCGCCATCGGCCGATTGGTCTCGGTATCATGGGATTCCAGGATGCTCTGTATGAGGCGGGTATCAGCTACGCCAGCACCCAAGCAGTCGAGTTCTCCGACAGTTCGATGGAGGCGGTCTCTTACTATGCGATACTCGCATCGAGCGAACTTGCTGCCGAGCGGGGAAGCTATGGCTCGTATCAGGGCTCTCAGTGGGAACGGGGGATTCTGCCGATAGACTCTCTTGATCTACTTGCGAAGGAACGGGGGAGTGACTATCTGGAAGTACATCGTGGTGCCCGTCTCGACTGGTCGGTTGTCAGAGAATCCATCAAGAAGCATGGAATGCGGAATAGCAATACGATGGCGATAGCCCCGACGGCCACTATTTCGAATATCGTGGGGGTCACCCAGTCAATAGAGCCGGCGTACAAACATCTCTACTCGAAGAGTAACCTCTCGGGTGAGTTCATCGTTCATAATCATTACCTCGTCGCCGAGCTGAAAAAGCGAGGCCTCTGGGACGCAGACATGATCGACGATCTGAAGTATTTCGATGGATCAATCGCCGAGATAGAGCGGATTCCCGATGAGCTCAAGGATCTGTTCCTGACCGCATTTGAAATTGATGCTGATTGGTTGATAGAGTGTGCAAGCCGACGTCAGAAGTGGATAGACATGGGTCAATCGCTGAATCTGTACATCGCGGAGCCGAGTGGAAGAAAGCTTCATGAGATGTATACCTTAGCGTGGAAACGAGGCCTTAAAACGACCTACTATCTCCGATCAGTAGCCGCAACCCAGATCGAAAAATCGACCACCGATGTGAATCGCCGAGGGGTACAACCTCGATGGATGAAAAACAAATCGGCCTCTTCGAACATACAGATCGTCCGAGAGTCCGAGGCGTCAGCGCCAGAGATGCCAAAATCGTGCAACCTTGATGGTGACTGCGAGAGTTGCCAATAGGAGGCCGGTCCTGAGAAAACCGATCCATGGTTTTTCAGGATGGGTCTCAGGGTCAAAAACAAGACCAAAGCTTCAAAGAAACAAAAGGAGAAACTATGTTGGACTTTACCGGAGAAGGCGATCAGGGCAACCGGCGTGGGGAAGGTGTAACCGAGCAGAGGGCTAAACGGGTTGATGTGACCAAGAAACGGCTGATTAATTGCAGTGCCGTGGATGTCAATCAGCTGATGCCTCTGAAATATAAATGGGCATGGGAACACTACCTCAACGGGTGTGCAAATAACTGGCTTCCGACCGAAGTAGCGATGGGTAAGGATATCGAGCTGTGGAAGTCAAACAAACTCACCCCGGACGAGCGGCTTGTCATCATGAGAAATCTCGGATTTTTCTCGACGGCAGAATCGCTCGTCGGAAATAACATAATCCTAGCCATTTTCAAGCACGTCACAAATCCGGAGTGTCGGCAGTATCTTCTTCGACAGGGATTTGAGGAGGCAGTCCACACCCATACCTTCCACTATGTTGTTGAATCCCTTTCACTCGACCAGGGTGAGGTTTTTAACATGTACAACGAGATCAACTCGATTCACCAGAAAGATCAGTTTGAGATGCAGCTGACCCAGGATGTTCTGGCGCCTGATTTTTCGACCGCGACGACCGCAGGAGCTCAGAAGTTCCTCGAAAATCTGATCGGGTACTATGTAATTATGGAGGGGATATTCTTCTACAGCGGATTTGTGATGATCCTCTCATTCCATCGGCAAAACAGGATGACCGGGATCGGAGAACAGTTCCAATATATCCTGCGAGACGAGACGATTCATCTGAACTTCGGGATCGATCTTATCAATGGGATTAAAGAAGAAAATCCCGATCTGTGGACTCCGCAGTTCCAGGACCATATCGTGGATCTCGTCCGACAGGCAGTAGAGCTCGAGTACCAATACGCAGTTGACTGCCTCCCACGCGGCATCCTTGGCCTCAGTTCGCCGATGTTCCGCGAGTACGTTCAGCACATCGCTGATCGACGCCTCGAGAGAATCGGCCTCAAAGCCCAATACGGCTCAAAGAACCCCTTCCCCTGGATGAGCGAAACCATCGACCTCCAGAAGGAAAAGAACTTCTTTGAGACACGGGTCACGGAATATCAGACCGCTGGCTCTCTGCAGTGGTAGACGGGGTGCTATGCCACGCCGAGCGGTTATTGACCTTCGGGGTGGCATTCAGATAGGTGGTTCGGAGTGGAGGTAGTCCGACAAAAATGATAAAAGCTCGCTGAGCTACCTAGTTGAGCCTAGGGTTTATAGAGGTGATTTGATGTTCGGTCATCACCCATTCTAGCGGTGAGAGGTGATTGTGCAGTTAGTCCAGCAACGTGAGCCATCCTCAGAGTGTATCCGAGCAGGTGTCAACCGCTCCGTCGCCGTAGTGATACCGAGTTATCGGGTCAAGGAGCACATTCTCTCGGTACTTTCGGGGATAGGATCGATCGTTGAGAAGATTTATGTCGTTGACGATCGCTGTCCTGAGGGTTCGGGCCAGTTCGTGCAAGCAAATTGTGCGGACCCCAGGGTTCAGGTCGTTTTCAACGAAATAAATCTGGGTGTTGGTGGTGCCACGATGGCGGGTTACCGTCAGGCGCTGCACGATGGCTACGAGGTAGTGGTAAAACTTGACGGCGACGGGCAGATGAACCCAGCCATCATTCCCGCTCTCATCGCTCCAATCCTCAACGGTGAAGCTGACTACACAAAAGGAAATCGTTTCTTTTCCCTCGAGAATCTTGAGGGGATGCCATCGGTACGCCTCTTTGGAAATGCGGTCCTCTCGTTTGTTACGAAAGTATCAAGTGGTTATTGGTCTATAATGGATCCGACCAATGGCTTCACCGCAATTCACCAATCTGCCCTCTCTCTGTTAGCCCTCGATAAAATCGACAGAGGGTATTTTTTTGAAACTGATATCCTTTTCCGCCTTAATACCATTCGAGCCGTCGTGAAAGAGATCCCGATGAAGGCGGTCTATGGGGATGAGCAGAGCAGTCTGCGGATAGTAAAAGTTCTTCGAGAGTTTCCTCGTAAACATCTTACCCGTTTCTTGAAGCGAATAGGCTATAACTATTTCCTTCGCGATTTCAATGTTGGCTCGGTTGAATTAGTATCGGGCTTGCTGTTGGTCGTTTTCGGCATTTTATTCGGTGGCTACCACTGGTACGAGCATAGCGTCCTCGGAACACCAACGCCAACAGGCACGGTCATGCTCGCCGTCCTACCGATAATTATCGGCGTTCAACTGTTACTAGAAGCTATCGCTCTCGATGTACTAAGCCTACCCAAGGAGCCCTTGCAGCGATATTTGAGAATAGGCCCGTAGTGATCACATGGTGAATCAAGAAAAATAAATCCGACTTATGCTTCCACTTTCGTTAGCTCACCAAAGATTAATCGCCCAAAGAAACTATCGTCATACCGAACATTTTCTGGCGTGGTAGTCCTCGTTCTATTCGGGGTCTCCGATTGTCATCCCGTCTGATAAGTGTGGTATTCGCATGAAGATTTGTTTTGTGCTTGAGCATTTTTTTCCTCATGTCGGTGGAGTAGAAACCGAATTCTTTGAGTTCTCCTCTCGGCTGGTCGCGATGGGGTGCGAGGTTCGGGTAGTGACGAGTGATAGCGGCGGGGTGAGTGGTCAGTCTGAATACAATCGAGTTGCGGTATGGCATCATTCATGGCGTGATTTTTTTGGCCATCCCTATCCAAGGTCTGCCGACCTTATTGGACACATAGCGTGGGCGGATATCGTCCATACCACTACCTACACCGCCGCACCTGTTACCCTCTCGGTTTCACAAAAGTTTAACAAGCCGTGTGTCCTGACTGTTCAAGAGTGCCTCGGCCGGCGATGGTTTCAACTCGGAGAGAATCCTTTAATCGCGGCGGGTTTTTTTGCTTTCGAGCGGTTTGTTATTAGACGTAAATTCCAAGCTTGGCATTGTATATCTCAAGCAACCGCGAATGACGTATCGGCGGCTGGTATTCCTCAAAAGGGAATCGTCCCAATACTTTTGGGGATCGATGACTCTCTGTACCAATCGCCTCCACCGATGCGAAATCCAGCTGAGCTATTCGATGTACCCACAAACTCGCGAGTCTTTCTCTTCTTTGGCCGTCCTGGTAAGACAAAAGGTCTTCCCGTCTTGCTCGACGCCCTGAAGCTGATTATTGAGGATATCCCAGCCGATGTTATTTTTGGTCTCATCTTGGGAGCTCATCCCAAAAGAGAGCGACAGCGATTCGAGGAGCAGATCGCTTCAAGCATTCTAAAAGAGCGGGTAAAAGTCGTTCCCTCGGTAAGCCGCTCCGAGTTACTGGGGTATGTGCGGGGGGCCTATAGCGTGATATGTCCCTCGATTACCGAGGGATTTGGATTCTCGGCCGCTGAGACCTCTGCAATCGGTACGCCAATAATCTCGAGTGATGCAGGTTCTTTACCGGAGGTTGTTTCGGGTGAACACCTTTTTTTCCGTAGTCGTTCCTCGACCGATCTTGCTGACAAGATCCGCCTCGCATTCAGAGGGGAGTTTAACTTTCGGCCGAAAATCGAATTTTCTTGGGAAAAAGCCACGACTCGACTCTTGGCATTGTACGATGAACTGTCTCCCTCCAAAGAGCGAAGGCCAAGCTAGAGACTTTTAAGCGGAATTCTTAAGGTAAGAGGAACACTATGGCACTGTACGATATCTTTATTTCACAAGAGCATCCTCCTGCGATCCGTCGACTCATGGTTTGGCTAAATAGAAGTATCGTCTCTTTTTTGAGGTCGCAGTTAAGAGATACAGATCGTCGCAGGCCGCTGAAGATCTTGGAGGTCGGTCCGGGAAAAGGGTACTTTCATCGAGCTTGTGCTGAGGATGGCAACATTGAGTACTTTGCGCTCGACAGAAATCCCAACATTCTAAACTTGCTTGGTGACATTCCCGAAACAAATAAGTTCTATGGTGAGGTCCCAGAACTTCCAACGATACCGATAAAATTCGATGTTATCTACGCAGCCTTTGTGCTCGAGCATCTTTTGGGGGGAGGAGAATCACAGTTTGCGTTTATGAGTTGGGCAAAGAAGCATGTCGCTGAGGGTGGGATAATCGCATTTCAGGTCCCAGATGCGGAGAAGCTCGGCATGGAGTTTTGGAATATTGATTACACTCATACTTTTCCTACCACAAAAAGGAGTGTAGCCCATGCTCTCTATGACAATCAGATTTATGACGTCGACGTTTATGAAGTAAACGGTCTTCTTACACACCCATTCTTTACTAATAGATGGATAACCCTACTTTTGCGGACATTCTTTTGTCCCTACCAGTACAAGGTAATGCAGTGGTTAGCCTACTATTTATTTGGCAAGCCATCGTGGAGGCAAGGTGATATTTTCTTCTCCGCCTATGGACTCTGTAAGGAGCCGAATCTCTTTGTTGTTGGCAGAGTACCTTCTCAGAATCTGCCAGCGGCTCATGAAAATTAGAGCAACCTTATCTTTTATTTGGCAGCGGTTTTTCCTAAATTTGATTTTATCAAACGAAGTTGGCCGTTTTTAAACATAAGATTGTCTGCCAACGGCACCCGCTCAAACGTTTTTTAAACAAGCTACCTCATGAGGTCGGAAACGACCTCCTCGACGCATCGCAAGCGCTAAGGAATTGATGGTTAAGATGGGAATTCTTTGGATAGTGTCTGAACACAAACGACAAAGGGACCATATTCTGATTCTTGCAGACAGGTATATCGACTGCGAACGGGGTCAAGATGGTGAAAGACAATCGCATCGTAGGCGGAGGGGGACGGTGTATCTGTCAGTTTGTCCGGCAAATAATGCAGCCCAATAATATCGACAGTTTCGCTGTCAATCGTGTAAAGGAGCCAATCATTGTCGGAGAAAATGAGGAGTCTTTTCCCTGAAAAGTCGCGGGCAATCTGGGTGCTTGCGTGAATGACCTCTGCCGGCAGAATCGAAATAAAGCGCAGAAGGTGAATGTTAGAGGCGAGGAGAAGGCTAGCGAGCGACAAGAGAGCAACGGATCTTATTATACGACAAAATGGGATCGTGAAAACCCCTCGAATCATGGTCGCGGTAATAACGGGCGCCACAAAAGACCCTATTTTGCCCGTTGAATAGGGACTCCCTGTTTTGACCAATATAGCAAGATAAGCGAGAGCTCCGCAGGTTAAGAGGCGAGCATTCAGAGATGCTGCTGGCGAATGGTCGCTGATACCACGGGCGGAGAGGTAAACGCCGATGCGCTAAAAAAAAGTACAATTTGACTGATTGGGTCTTTAATACTCTGCATGCGATAGTCCTGCTCCCACCAGAGGCCGGTCCACATCAGAGGGTTGAGAAATCCGACCAGGTTGCCGAATGAACTGCTCTCGCGAAGTATGGGAGGGGTTTTACTCGCGTCGAAAAAATAGCTGATAACCTGCCTCGCAAGCTCGAATAGAGGAATGAGATTCGCACCCATGATAATGATTACAAGGGCAGTGAATGTCATTCCTAGTTTCACATGTCGTCGCACACCGATTCCCCAGGGCGAAATAACGAGTCCGACGGCTAACACAATAGCTGCCGCAAAACTATAAGACGCAACGGCTGCTGCTGCTGAAAGAGCCGATAGGGCCAGAGAAGGACGAATTTTCTGAGGTGACTCCTGCGCTTCGGTTCTCAAGAGTATTAAAGCAGTGAGAGCGAAGGGTACAAATGTAACTTGGGGCAAGAAGCCGTGATAAGCGACAGCGGCATTGTAGAATGTGGAAGCTGCCAATCCCGCGAAAATGTCATCGAGTATCGATTTGGTCGATACCCCCCGACTTTCGGTAATGAGAATTTTGAGGGGGAACACGCACAAAGCGAGGCTGAAAAGGGCGATGCCGAAAACGAGATTTCTTACATCCGTTCCCGGCATAAGTGAGATAAGATTTATCACGCTGTGTGCGGCCACTGGGTAAGGTAGTATTCTCCCGCTTAGGTAGAGCTTTGCATGGACCTGACCATCGATAGCATTCCCCTTGCTAAGGAGCGCATGGATAACAGGATCATTACAGGTGTGATATCCGGTTACTACGTCGTTGAAACCGTTCCGAATGAGGTATGGAGTACCGATGATAATAGCGGCGATAACGAATGATCGAAGCTGATATGGCAATCGATAAAATTCCTCCGTTTGGGCGACCCTGCGGTAAGAGAAAAAAGCGGCACCCGTTATAATCACGATTGGGACTGCTGGTGGAATGTTTAGAATAAAGGCGGTCGATGCGATCATCGCGATCATCGCGATCATCGCTATCAGCGCAAAGCCAAGGACCGGTGCCAGAGAATCTGCCCGGGTGTTCAGTCGTCCGACACATAATCGGCGGCCAAGGATAGTAGAGAGAATAGCGAGCAGAAAAAGGGAAAGAAGGAACATGGATTACTTTTAAATCCTCCAATTGGAGCTCTCTTGAATCTAATTGGGGTAAGTCTAAGTTTTAACAGGACCGAGGTCGTACTTCGGCAAGAATGTAAAGGTTCGGAAACTGCGGCAAATGAGAGGATAAAAATCTTTGACACAAGGGGCGAGGATCATACCGAGCCGGCACTGATTGTAGGGTTGAGAAACGTGCGAAGGGCGATAACCGAATCTAGCGTTCGACCCTCAACTCGAGGATTCTTCATAGCAGAAACCACCCGTTGAACTATCTCTGTCACCGTTTTGCCCGAGATGTCACCCTCCCGTACACAAAACTCGACAGAGACCATACCCCATCTGCATATGAATAAATAATTTTAGTAACTCTTGAGCACTTTGCCGCCCCCGATTGAGCCTTTGGCCTCTACTTCTTTACGACGAATCGAGCCTCTGGGCTGAACTTCGTCTGGACCGTTTTCTTTGCTGTAATTCGACCGATAGCCCGATACTTGACGACATACGTTCCGGGAGGAAGTTTGCGAATCGTTACTCGGTTTCGAGTTTCAAGCCGCCTGATGACGTTCTTTCGTTTTTTACCTTTTACCAGATCAATTTGGACGTCATAGCCAACCTTTCCGACTTTTAGTGAACCTTCGACGGCGCGCGCTGAAAGAACAAACTGCTCGATAAGTTTCTTCTTTTTGGGAAGTTGAAACTTAATCAGGTTGATGATTATTTCCCGCTTTTTCTCGTTATTCTCGATGCTGGGCGGTGTCCAAGGCGAGGCATTGTTCTCAAGAGTCCGCGCCTCAGTCGGAGGCTTTGCCCGATTTAACGACGGTCCTCCAAAAGGGCCCTGGAAAAACGGCGAAGTGATCAAGAATACCCGATCTATATTGCTCGAATCGAAAAAGGGATCCGGGAAATTCGTGCCTACATTGCTTGCTCTGGTTTGAAAAGCTGTCAAAAAGTCATCCACCCTGGGGCTGAAATTTCTCGCCCCAATCACGGGGAAGGTGCTTTGGGCATCAAGCTCCTGGCCACCCGATATATTTATCCTTCTAATCGTGTTTTCTTCGAAATCTTTAAGGAAGATGTCCGCGACACCATTCGTATCGCCCTCGACTAGGTTATCTGCCTTGTCCGACCAGATGGCGAACCGACCATCGGAGCTAATTTTACCTTGGGGACCGAACGGATCTTCCTGAGAATCCTGAGAATATAGACCGTTACCCTTAGAGCCGAATCGGTTTTGGTTTACCAGATGGAGTGAGTCGCCGACCTCTTTCCATAGAACGAACATCGGCTCTCCCCCGCGGGCGGGGATGTCGATGCCGAGATTATTCGCCTCAGTGGTGAACACAATTCTATCGCCGTTGAAAGATATTGAGGGCACGTTGCTGTTTCCGTTTCCAGGCTCGCCAGCGGGATTGCGACTTATCAGTTCGGCCAGCCGCTTCTCCCGATCAAAACGAATAATCTGTCGGCTACTATTAGATGAAAAATTAGGGGTTAAGTCTGAGGTATCTGAGCTGCAGACGATGTATTGCCCATTACCGCTGATTGCCGCGGCGAAGAATGAACCTGAGGTTATACCGTCGGTACCGTCTACGATCTTTACTGATACAGACTTTGATTTCGATATATTAACTTCTGCTACATATATTCCGGTCGGCCCCTGAATCTCGGCGCGATTTGCTTCACCATTTTTGAGCGCTTGGGGGGAGTTGGAGCTGAGGAGATTCGTCGCAGTTGACAAAAAGACGACGATAAAACGACTTGGAGGATATCTTTCTGAGGAAGATATCAGAGGCGTTATTGGCCCCTCAAGGGCGGTCAGGGACGGGGCATAGCTCCATCCATTTCCTGCCTCGGCCCCATTTAACCCGCGAGAGATAAGAACAGTTTTTTTGAGGGATGGAATTCTTAGATATACTTGGCTTAATCCGGTTGGGTTTGCGAATCCGTCGGAGGTCGCTAAATTTGGTGCCCGAGAAGCGAACGCTACGCCGTAGGTTCCATCTGAAAGGATCGGGCTGACGGCGGGATAATTTGAATCAGCGGGAATCTCGAGAGAATCACTGATTGCTTGATCGCCAGCTGATGTGACACTCAGCCGAGTGACCGCATTGGAGGATATCTTTCTGAGGAAGATATCAGAGGCGTTATTGGTATCGCCTTCAACGAGATTTGAGGCTGACGACTGAAAAACGATGAAATCTCCGTTCGGGGGAAGGGCAGCTTCCACACTGCTACCGTTCGGAGGGGTGGTTGGAGAATTATTAACCGTAGAATACTGCTTGGGGTCGCCTTTGTTTTCGGCACGGATTGGGGTTTGGCAGAGTGAGGTTAGAAATGCCGCAGTGATTGAGGATGATAGAATGGGCACAATCCGGCGTCTCAATCCACATCCTCGGTGCCCCGTCTTCGCTGGAGTGTCGACGAACTCGTTGATGCAATGAGTTCGCACAGTCAATGATGTCCGGTAACGGGGTCTATTCGCCATCATGAGAGATCCGTCCTTAGTTAAAACTGTGAACGATTAAGGTCGTGAGCGGGAGACGATTTCTTTGTTGAGTGTCGCAGCAGATTGTTTGAAGCAGAGACCTGTCCGTCCTCTGGCGGTATGCGTACGAAACAGTATCGCACGTTATGAATGGGATGCAACGTATTTGGCGGTGATTGGCGATTAATGAGTAAGATTAATGACCTACTTTGAATCAAACTCTAATTCCCCACTCCACCCCTGGGAAGGGGGTGAATCGGCCCATCGTCTTATCTCACTGAGGTAAAGGGAGCAGGCTTTACCGAGCCGTGGCTCTTCACTTTTCACCTTCTGATAACCGGCTTCAGCAGATTCGAGCCGAAGTTGGGAAAATTCATCGCACGCTCGGTTCCATGACTCAAGAACAGTGGGTGCGAGAGGAGGATCAAACATGGTAAACAGTTGAACTGCCTCTCTCTTGCCCTTGACCCGTACCTTCCCAATCTCGACAGCGCCTGCAAATCCACCCGCATCCTTTCTGGTAGACTCGCTGAAAATAAGGGTAGTACCGAAATATTTATTAAGCCCCTCGAGTCGAGCCGCGAGATTAACGGAGTCACCGATTGCGGTGTAATCGAAGCGCCTTTTTGAGCCGAGATTGCCGACAACCATGGGTCCGGTGTTGATACCTATACGGGTGATAAGCGCTGGAAATCTCTGGGTTGAATTAAATTTAGTCACCTCTTTTTGAATAGCCAGCCCCGTTTTAACCGCCATTTCTGCGTGGTTTGCTATTTTTACCGGTGCTCCCCAAATAGCAAAAACGGCATCGCCAATAAATTTGATAAGGGTCCCTTGGTTTTGAAAAACAACCTCCATTACCTCGGTGAAGTAGGCATTTAACATCTCAGATGTCTTCTCCGCAGGCATCTCCTCGGTTATCGAGGTAAAATCGGCGATATCGGTGAAAAGGGCGGTTAGCCATAGCTTTTCTCCACCGAGTTTGAGGCCATCTTTCTCCCGTTGAAGGTCGGGAAGCATTTCAGGGGAGAGGTAAAGGGAAAAGGCAGATTTTAGACTTTCTTCCGATTGTCGGGCACTTAGATATGAATAGCCGGTGCTTGCAAGCAGGATGGTCGGTGCCACGATGAGGACGGTGCTTCCTCCGCACAGAAAGAATCCGGTGCTCAATCCCCAAAAAGCCAACACCAGCCAGGTAATGATCAATGAGATGGTTGCAATAGAGAGGGCTATTGGGGTTATTGTCGTGCCGAGGAAGGCGAGGGCTCCAATAAGAAGAGCCTGGCCGATGAGTTCGACGGCCTTGCTCGGTCGTGATATCCAGCTTTCGGTGAGGAGGTTGTTTGCGATCGTGGCGTGCACCTCAACACCGTACATCATAGAACCACCAAACGGGGTCTGGTACGAATCCTTCTGCGCAGCGCCGGTGTCGGAGCGGAGGAGTATCCCGACGAAAACGATAGCATCCTCAAACAGGTCGCGATCGATCGGAAGTTCATCCTGGAGAAGCTCCCAATAAGAAATTATCGGTACCGTTCTCCCTGGGCCGTAGTAACGGATCAAATCCCGTGGGCCGGGTTTCGGTGAAGGGTCTTGTCTTCCTCGTCCAGCAGCCGCCTCTGCGAGAAAGGGATATCGGGACTCCTGTTCGGAGCGAGCGGCGGGGAAGTTGCGGATAACGCCGCTTACGTCCCGCAGTCCGACGAGAGCGAGTTTTGCTGATTTCCGGAACGGCTCAAACGGCAGCTCGATCTCTTCGAGTTCGTAGCCACCTGCTTGGTTTGAAACATGGCGAACGGCAGCTTCAACACCAATAACCGTGGGCAACTCTTTCAGGGCAGCGGTTAACGCGACATCAGCAGCCCTATCAGCACCTTCACCCATGAACAAGACGTCGAAAACTGCCCTTTTTGCGCCGAACTCCTTCAACCGATTGAGCAATTGAGCGTGGAGCGCCCGTGGCCATGGGGGGCCGAAGGGAATATTTAGCTCGCGATAACTCGTCTCATCAATCGCAACGACAACGACTTTAGCGGGAGGCTTTTGTTTTCCACGGACCCTCAGTATCTGGTCCGATAGCCGAATGTCGAGATCTTCCAAAAAAGAGGTGCTCACGATAAATGCACCGATTACGGCGGCACCGATTGATACCGCTATGCGCAAGGGTAGTTTCATGGGTGCACCATAAAGGAGATCGTCTTGGTTAAGTTACGAGATTCCCAATCATAGAGAGTGGGAGGAACTTGTGTTAATAAGTCGGATTAATTGCACAGATTCCGCCTAGAGTAAAAGGATACTTTTGCGTTACCCTTTCGGGAGGTTCTAGCGAGGTCCCGCATATATTTATTATTCAGCCAGGAGCTTTGGTATGGTCTGCCTTACGGTGCGAACAAAGAAGTGGTTCCGTTTTCCGGGGCGATGCGTCTCCATTTTTCTTTTCGCGGTGTGCTTCGCTCCGGCGGCACAGTCAGAGGTCGAAAGCCCGGCGATCGTGTTCTCTCTCCAGGGCTCGGCGACCATCAGCCGAGGGGGTAATGTGATACCCGCGACGGAGTCGATGGTCCTCAGGGCTGGTGACGAGATTGGAGTGGGCGAGCCTGGGCGGGTAGCTCTTAAACTCGCTGATGGTTCGTATGTCCGACTCCCCTCAGGAGCCAAGATGCGATTTCCCGAGGAGGAAAGAGCTCTCGGACTTCTAGCAGGAGCGATGCATTTTTTTAGCCACTCTGAGCGCCATCCCTCGGTTGTTACCGAACATGTCACCGCTGCGATTCGGGGGACCGAGTTCACGGTAGCGATTGACAGCAACGGGACGACAGTGAGGGTGCTTTCGGGATCGGTTGAGGGTAAAAGCAGTGACGGTGAGGCCTCGCTCCGATCGGGGCAGGGGGCTCGATTCCAAAAGGGGGTAAATCCGCAGCTCTTTGGGATAGTGAGTTCGGAACGAACTGTTCAATGGAGCCTTTTCGCACCGCTCATTGGAGGGGAAGAAGATCTCTCTGTCCTTGAGCGTGGTGGGGATCGGGAGCGGCGGGCGGTCGAAGCGATTCGAACGGGAGACTTTTCAAGAGCCCTTCAGGAGCTTCAGGCCGTGAAGGGGGAGGGATGCTCCGCAGCCGCTGTTCTGAGAGGTCGATTGCTCGTTACCCTCGGAGATGCAGAACGGGGCGAGCAGGCGCTCGTGCCGTGTGAATCTGAGAAGGTAGGCTCTCAAGTATCCTCAGAGGTGGTCGGCATTGGTGCTGCTACGTTATCCGTTGTGAGGCTGATGCAGGGGCGTGCTGAGGCGGCAAACGCTATATCGCGGCATGCTGCCGTGCTGGCGCCGTCGGTTCCATCGGTAAAGATCGCCCGCTCTTTTTCTCTTCAGGAGCAGGGCGACCTTGAAGAGGCGGTCGCGGTTCTTGGAGAAGTCAATAAGTCAAGCGATCCCGATATCATCGCCCGGCGGGCTGAGCTGCTTTTTATGTTTGGCCGGGTACCAGAAGCTCGGACGTCTCTTGAGCAGCTATCCTCTCGCTCGTGGTACGCCGATACGGTGCTGGGGTTCGTTCTGATGGCGGATCGGTCATTCGATCAAGCCAAGGTTGCTTTCGAGCGAGCGGCTGAAGCTGAATCGGGGGCTGGCTTACCACACCTTGGTCTGGGTCTTTTGGCGGTTCATGGAGGGGATCTCGAAGGAGGACGGGCGCACTTTGAGCGAGCAACGGTGCTAGAGCCTTCGCGGGCGATTTATCGTAGTTATCTCGGCAAGAGCTATTTCGAGGCAGATACCTACGAACCGGCCGAGCCTGAGTATCGACGAGCAATCGAGCTTGATTCCAACGACCCCACGCCACATCTGTATCGGAGCTTTATGAAGCTCGCTCAGAATCGGCCCGTTGAATCACTCCGTGATATCGAAGAAGCTCGTGATCGTTCGCAAAAAAGGTCGGTTTATCGATCTCGATTTCTTCTGGATGAGGATGCAGCTGTTCAGAGTGCATCGCTTTCACGAACATACCGGGAGCTTGGATTCGGAGAGCGAGGCAAGATAGAGGCGATATCCGCGATGGTATCAGACTATCGAAATGCGAGTGCGCACAGGCTTCTCTCGGAGAGTCAATCAAATGTTTTTTCGGCCGATAATAGTCTTTCAGAGCGTCGAATAGCAGATCTCTTCTCCCCTCTCAGTATCAATGTAATTGATTCGATTGGATCGAGCGTTTCCCTTAATGAGTATTCCTCGCTTTTTGAGCGGGATGGCTGGAGGACAGGAATATCGAGTGGGTATGACTCATTCGATGATATGGGAAGGACGGGGGTGATAACGGCCAATAAATCCGGAAACCTTGTCTCTGGGTTCTCTGCGTCGGGAATTGTATCGAATGGTCTTGATTCGAGCCCGCGAACTGCTGGTGGACGTATCGGGGTTTCGCTTCAAGCGCAGCCTACATGGGGCGATCGGTTTTTTCTTGAGGGACGAGGTATCGTTGATGATGGGAGCGATCGTCTGGAAAATACTAAATTCGATGGTGGTTCATTCAGCTTCGGTGGGCTGCATCGATTCGCTCCCGACGTAACCGCTATTTTTCAGAGTACGTTTGAACGGGGCCGAGAGAAGTTGGATCAGTTCTCTTTAGATAATGATTTGCTGTACACCCTTATCTCAGGCGGAAATGAGGAATTGGTCGATATTGAGGCGCTCGTCAACACGAATGTTAAGCAATACACATCGCTCTGGGTAAATGAGGGACAGCTTATTGCAAGAACGGGTGAGCTGACATCGATTTTGACCGCGAGAAGTGCAACCACTCAGCGGGATGATATCGATCGTCGAACTATAATAGAGGATAATATTGGCTTACTCGATCAGAGTGATATCCCTCTGGAGAGTTCTGCACCCGTAAATCTTCGGAGTGAGTTGCTGTCGTATCTCGGAACAGTGACGTTGTCGGATTCGCTGTTTGTTAATCTGGGAGGCTCTTATGAACGAGTCGAGTGGAGCGGATTTGATGAGGCACCCTTTACCTCGGATACTGAGACTCGCTCTCGAGTAAATCCGAAAGCGGGGATTATCTTTCGTCCTAGCACAAGGGCTATGTATCGAATCGGATATGGTGAATCGCTCGGTAAGGGGGTAAACGTCGACCTTGCGAGTATCGAACCGACTTTGATCGGCGGGATATCGCAACGATTTAATGATAATCCGGGGACTTTTTCCCGAAATTTGGGGACCGGCGCGGATCTTCAGCCGTGGAAAAATGGATATATTGGAGCAGAGTGGGTTCGTCGGTGGCTGCAGAGAGCCGACAGCGTGGGAATATATGACCTGAAGATAAATTTTGATGACTTCACGGTAGAAAGAGATGTTCAATTTAATCAACTTGGATCAACCGAGATCCACCAAGACCTTCTCAATAGCTACTGGTACCAGATTCTGAGTTCTCAGTGGGTGTGTGGCGTCGATTATCGATTTGGCCGGGAAGTCGAGCAGGAGTTCAACGGGTCGGCTATTCGCGATCATCGAGCGAAGGGATTCTCCCGATACTTTCTGCCTAATGGATTTTTCTTTCAGGCGACGTCAACCTATCGGTATCAGGGAAGAGAAAATAGCCTTATTGTTGAGGGGGACTCATCGGGGGGATGGCTCTTCGGGGCTGGAATAGGCTATCGGTTGCCAACCCGGCAAGGAGTAGTCCTCGCTGAGATTGATAACATCCTCGGAAAGGATCTTAATCTTGATCAGCAGAGCTACTTCCAAGATATCGTTGCGCGTGAGCCGATGGTCAAACTTGCAGTGAACCTCAATTTTTAGGGCAGATAAAGAATGAACCTTGAATCTTCTCAGGAAGAGAATGGCAAGTGTGTCCCGAGTATTCCGATTGTCCAGTATATTCTTAAAACTCTCGCCGAGTCGCTCCCTCGAAATCTTACCTATCACGCCGCGGCCCATACGTATGAAGTTCTTCGAGATGCCACGCTTCTGGCTGTCGAAGATAATCTTCCAGAGCGTGACCTTCATCTTCTTCAGGTCGCAGCGGCTTATCATGATGCGGGCTTTCTTGAGGGGCGTATCGATCACGAAGAGCGCGGAGCACGGTTAGCGGAACACGCAATGCGGGCTGATGGTGGCTATAACGATGAAGAGGTCGGGCGAGTGGGCAGGCTTATTCGCGACACTAAGCTAGTTCGAGATCGAGGGATGCTGGTCCAGATTCCCAGCTCTCCTCTCGCGGGGTACCTCCTCGATGCTGACCTTGGAAATCTCGGTCGGAGCGACTTTTTTGAAAAGGTCGGATTGGAGCGGCAGGAGGTTCCGGTGACCTCAGAGGTAGATTTCTGGCAGAATCTCCTTGCTCTTGTTTCGTCAAAAAAATGGTACTCATCTGCTGGTCGTACCCGAAGAGAGGATGTTTGGAGACAGAACCTTGAAGCGGTTAAGGCGCGGGCTGCAGAGTGGGGAATTGGATAAAGCCCTTATTTTGGAGCCTATTGGGCCAATTATCGCTTACCGATTGTTTTTAGGGCTTGGAGCGCAAGCTCTCGGACCCGGTCAGGATTTACAGTGCGGGAGGATTCGACCTCCTTGTACAGCGCCCGCTCTTGAGGGGTCATCGATGCAATCGCAGGATCGGCATCCAGCTCTGAAAGAAGAACCGAAACCCCCATAATCGCCTGCTCGACATATTGGAGGGAAAAGTCTGCTGGTCGGGTGAGGGAGATCAATAAAGATCGGAGCATTTCACCCTTCTGCCTCGCCGAAATGGCATCCTCCTCAAGTTCTCGGCGAACGGTATCGAGGGAATGATCCAACTGAGTAGCAGGACGGTTGAGGGTGGTTGCGAGAATATCGATGGCGGCATCGTTAAGAGGCGGCTTTCCGGGAGTTCCTCGGTAATTTTTCCAAAGAAACTGTTTTTCTGAAAAGTCGTGGTGACATGAGTAGCATTGATAAAGGGAGAAATCAGGAGAATTACCCTGGGCCTTGGCGAGCTTTGTTACATTCTTTGCAAGGGTGTATTGACCGAGAAGCCAAGCCGTCGTTCGGGATACTGTTGATTTTCGCGCGCGATAGTCATCATCCTCGCGCCAGTGTCGAGGCATAACGGCCTGATAGCTATCAAGTTCAAATTCAATCCGAGGATGACCAGCTCCGTAGAGGGTGTGGTCGAGGCCATTTTTCCCCGTTACCCCATGACAATCGATGCAGAGGGAGGCTCTCGCGACGGGGGAGTCGAGATCTCTCAGTCCGTTGGCGATGTTGCTCTGATGCGTCGCTCCCTTCTCTACATGGGCCTTAATCCACCCGTCAGCCGCTCCGTGACATGATTCACAACCCACTCCATCCGAAAGGGCAAATCGTTCCCCCTGAAGATGAGCGGGAGCATTCGTCGCGTGACAATTCAGGCAACGATGCTCCTTCTCGGGAGCACCGAGCCCGAGATGAAAGGCCATGCGCTTTGCTTCGGGTGTGAGGAGGGACTTGTAGGCCTTTGAGTGTTCATCCTTTTTGTACCAGGAGAAAAACTCGTTCTGGAGGACGGGTGAGGTCTCTCGAGGGCGGGAGGAGCCGTGACAGTTCGACGATGCACAGGAGCTTACCCCGAGATAGCGGGGGGCGGTCGATTGAATTGATGGGGAGGAGGGAGTCTCCCCTGAAGATGGCGGGGTAGTGGCGCATGCGAGGACGGCCAATATAAGAGCCTGAATAGCAGGTCGAGAGAGGTGATGAATTCGGAAAGGGGGCATGGTTACCAGCTTTCAGAAACTATTGATATACGTTGGGGCAGCCCGGATTGATGCGTGCACGTCGACCCTACCACGGCAGAGCTAATCATCTCCAGCCCTGAGCTTTAAAAGTTGCCATATCCATGACGAGCGGTTGGAAGGTTGATAACAGCTCGTCAGAGAGGATTTACAAATCAGACCTCATCTCGGTATAAAGCATCAAGTTCCCATCGCTGGCTTTGAGGAGACTTAGTACTTTCCCCCTTCATATGTGAGAAATCGGAGTGAGCAACACGGCACCGATCCACTACACCGTCGCAGTATTGGGCGCTGGCCCAGGAGGCTTGAGCGCAGCAGCACGAGCGGCCCGCCTCGGGCTGTCGCATATTCTCCTTGAGAAAGGGGAGATAGGTAACACGATTTTCGACTATCAGCTCCGCAAGCATGTTATGGCTGAGCCTCAGCGGCTCCCCCTCCGGTCTGAGATTGATTTCGCGGCTGGGACACGCGAGCAGATTCTCGAGGTTTGGAACCAACAGGCGCAGGAGCTTTCGATTAATGTTGAGAGGGGTGAGGTAAAAAGGCTCGAAAAAAAAGGGGATATTTTTGAGATAGTTTATGACAAGGGGGTAGTGACTGCCGAAAAGGTTGTGCTTGCGATAGGTATGCAGGGTTCTCCTCGCCTCCTTCAGGCCAAAGGTGCGAACCTGCCCCACGTTGTCTATACCCTATCGGACCCCGATGCCTTTCAAGGGAAGCACATCGTTGTTGTTGGTGCGGGGGATGCGGCGATCGAGAATGCGTTAGCCCTGAGTGAAAAAAACATGGTCGCGCTCGTCAATCGTTCGGGGGAGTTCGCTCGTGCAAAAGATGCAAATGTGGCGCATATTCTTGAGGCGATAAATGCCCGGAAAATAAGATGTTTATACGATTCTCAAATCGAGCAGGTTACCGGAGATTCTATAACGATTGCGACTCCTCATGAGGATGTAACTATCCCTTGCGATAGGGTTATCGTACGAATCGGGTGCGTCATGCCGCGCGATTTTCTCGAGAAGTGTGGTATCGGATTCTCTCACCCGGGCCCCACTGCCTCGCCAGTGGTATCTGATTCTTATGAATCAACGGTGCCGGGACTCTACATCATCGGTGCTCTCATCGGGTATCCGTTGATAAAGCAAGCGATGAACCAAGGGTATGAGGTTATCGAACATATCCGTGGGGCACCGATTGTGCCAGCGGATCAACCGATGGTGGAGGAGCGCCTTAAGCTTTTGACAGGCTCTGTCGAGGAGAAGTTGCGTTTTCTCCGCGGGGCGATGCCCCTGTTTGAGGAGCTGAGTGAACCCCAACTGAGAGAGCTCATCCTTGAATCAACCCTGCACTCAAAGAGAGCGGGAGAAGTAATCTTCGAGAAGAATGATTACACCGATACTTTTTTTAGCATAATCTCTGGATCGGTCGATATTGAGATATCAGCGGAGAAAAGAAAGTCCGTAAATTCGGGGCAATTTTTCGGAGAAATGGGGCTCATTTCGGGCCGTCGACGAACTGCAACGGTCCGGGCGGCGGAGGATGGACTATTTCTTGAGAGTCCTCGGAAGCAAATTCTGAAGTTGATGAGCTCAAGTGATGCGGTTAAAGCAAAGATCGACCGAGAATTCCTCTTCAGAGCTCTTCAGACATCAATTTTCCAGGAGTCTGAGCCGGCTTTATTAGCTTCACTCCTCGATCGAATAAAGTTCCGTCGTTTCAAGCGTGGCGATGTCATTTTTCGTGAGGGAGATATCGGTGATGAGCTCTACGTCCTGAGAAAAGGCTCGGTCAAAATATCGAGAAAAAACAGGGAGGGGCAAGACGTTGTGCAGACGTACATCGCAGCGGGAAATTACTTCGGAGAGATGGCTCTGCTCTCCGAAGACTCGATGCAGCGAAGTGCCACGGTAACTGCGGTGGTTCCGTGCGAAGTTGTTACCCTTTCCAAGGACGACTTTCTTCATGTCATCAGGGCAAATCCTCGCGAATACGAGCGATTCATCGGAGTGGCAAGAGCCCGTCGAGTAGAAAATGCGGTCGTCAACCAGAATACGGCTCAGGGCCAGCTGCTGGACTTCCTATTCACACAGGGAGTGACGGATGCAGAGAATTTTCTTGTTATCGATTCGGACCGATGCGTCTCCTGTGATAATTGTGAGGCGGCGTGCGCAGCGACTCATGGGGGGTACAGTCGGCTTGATCGGACGGGCGGAAAAAGCTTTGCATCGATTCAGATACCTATATCGTGTCGTCACTGTGAAAACCCGCTCTGCATGGTGGATTGTCCACCAGATGCGCTTAGTCGTCAGCCCAACGGGGAGGTGATTATTCGAGATTCGTGCATTGGTTGCGGTAATTGCACACGAAATTGTCCTTATGGGGTCATTCAGATGGTATATGAGCGGCCTCGCGCGGGATTTTTCTCCCTATTTTCGTTATTACGAGGGAAGGGAGCAAAAGAAAAGGGCCCGGCCAAGGCAGCAAAGTGTGATATGTGCCATCACCTTGAGGGTGGCCCAGCGTGTGTCAGATCATGCCCCACGGGAGCGGCTCTTCGGGTGAATCCGAGTGCCTTCTTATCGATCATGAAGGGAAAGGAGGCCTGAATCGTTGAGTCAGGACAGTTTCATCGCCTACAGGCACCATCGATGGTTTTGGATTACGGGGCTCGTGTTAGCGGGGCTCACTGGATGGTATTTCTCGGAAGAACCTCTCGGTGGGAGGAATGGAGGAACCACCTTCGGATACACGGTGGGTGCTCTCTCGGCGATTTTAATCGGGTATCTGATGTGGTTCGGGGTACGGAAGCGTTCGTACCGTTCGAAGATAACCACTCTTCAAGGATGGCTATCGGCTCACGTCTGGATAGGGGTGGGGCTAGCCTATCTTGTTCTCCTTCATAGCGGATTTCAGATAGGGATAAATGTTCACACTCTCGCCTACGGATTGATGCTAGTGACCATTGCATCAGGAATTTGGGGCGCGGCCAATTATCGGATAGTACCATATCAGACGCCCTCGAACCGGGGTGGGGCATCGCTCGGGACTTTACTTGACCAGATTGAGCAGGTGGGAAGGGAGATTGCGGAATTAGCCCAAGGGAAGAGCCCTTCAACGGCAGCGCTACTTAAGAAATTGAATACAGGAACGGTTCCCTCAGTTTGGGCTGTTTTGTTGAAACCGCGTCGTGAGGTTGTCTTGAGTGTAGCCAACGCAGCAGCTGCGATTCAAGAGCTGCCAGAAGTAGAGGTCGAGGCGGGTCACAAGCTTGTTGAATTAATTGACAGGCGACTTGAGCTATTGCACAAACTCAAGCGTGAAATGCGTGCACAGGCACTTCTGAAGATCTGGCTATATTTTCATATCCCGATAGCATTTGGAACGGTGGTAGCAGTTTTGATTCACATTTTTGTCGTTTTGTACTATCGAGATGTGAGTGATGAATTGCTGAATCTTTTCAGTTGTGTGAGTTGTCACGGTGTCCAAGAAGCAGGCGATAAAGGAGCAGGAGGCATATAGTGGCAGGGCGGGGAGACGATCCAAAATTGCAACAGGGAAGGCGGCTCCTCGTTGGTGGGTGTATGCCGTGCAAAGCATCTCTCTCTGCTTTGCTCTGTGCAGTTATTTTTTTTGCATTTCTCGTCATACCCCTTAAGGGGAAAAATAAAGAGATTTGGAGTGTGGGAAATCTCTCTAGTCAACACACATTTCTCGGCTCCGACTGTCAGAGTTGTCACAAGGAGCCGTTTGAGCGGGTCTCAAATGCAAGCTGTCAATCTTGTCACCAATTAAGCGATCATCCCTCGTTTCACCCTGCATCGGGGAAGAATCAAGACCAATGTATCTCTTGTCACCATGAGCATCACGGTGAGGAGAATCTGAAGATTCGCAGAGATTCGCTCTGCACCGATTGTCACGCCAGCCTGAGTAGCAAGGGGGAAAGAACGGAGTTGCGAGATGTTGCTTCGTTTGAAGATCACCCCGGTATACGAAAACTCTCTGACCCGGGAACTTTGGTTTTTAATCACCGAGTTCATCTGAAGGAACCGATACGAGGTCCAGAGGGGAAGGAGCAGCTCGAATGTTCGAACTGTCACCATGAGCAAAATGATCGGAGACTTTTTCAGGAAGTTCGATACGAGAGGGACTGTGCTCGGTGCCATCCTCTCACATTTGATGAAGGCCGTCCGCAGACGATAGCTCCCCATGCTTCCCCTCAAGAGGTTGTTGATTTTCTTTTTGGTGAGTACGCGAAGGACGAACTTTTTGGAGCTGAGGTCCTGCGGGGTTCGTCAGATTCAGACCAAGGTCGGGAACGGATGCTCCCCCGACATGCCGCCTTTCAGGCAACTCAGGAAATAGCGGGCCGTTCAGCGAGCTCTGTTATTCAAAGGACGCGGGAAGCTGAGAAAACGCTATTTACGAAGACGGGGTGTGACCTCTGTCACCATATTTCTGAAATTGATTCTGAAGGTGGGAAGGGGGCTGATTCGGCCCAATTTATCGGGCCTCTTGAAACATTCTACGAGGTCAAACAGCCAGAGGTTACTGAGCGGTGGCTAACCCGAGCAAACTTCGATCATAGTCCTCATAAATCCTTCTCTTGTGACTCCTGTCATAAAGGAGTTGAGACCTCGAAGGTTAGCACTGATGTTTTGCTTCCCTCCATGAAGGAATGCAAGGATTGTCATGGCATCAAGAGAGATGAAAAGGGTCACGGAGGTCTCGGCTCAGCGTGTATCAGTTGTCATCGGTATCACGGAGATGGGGAAGGAAAGGAATCAGCGTTCGAGACACCTTCGCCAGGGCAAGAGAGGTAGGCTGATGATGTGGGGGAGAGGTTTCTTATGTATGAGAGTGTTACATACCGAAAATTTGTCCAGACTATTTGGGCTCTGACCCTGCCACTATTGCCCGTTCCGGCGATTCTATCCGGATGCGGGGGCGGGGGAGCGTCTAATGGTGGACAGGATGGGGGGTGTGATGGCTCGTGTCCCCACCAGGCGATCTCTGTTGATGAGGTTCATTCGGTGATTCGGCGGGGAGTCTCGGCCGCCTCGGCGAGTGGCTTAAAGGCGACTTTGGCCGTTGTCGACCGAGTCGGAAATGTATTGGCAGTGTACGTGATGCCGGGGGCGCGTTCCGATACCCGAATCGACGGTCAATTAGGAGCGGTGGGAGGTCTTGAGGGCGCACAGGTACCCGCGGTTTTAGCCGCTATCTCAAAGGCAGGGACAGGAGCGTATCTCTCGAGTCAGGGGCAAGCGTTCTCAACGAGAACAGCGAGTCTCATAGTTCAGGAACATTTTTATCCGCAGGAACGGCGACAACCAGCGGGGCCTCTCTTTGGCGTTCAATTTTCTCAGTTGCCGTGTGGAGACATCCTCAAGCAATCGGTCGGTCCTCGGCCTCTTCCGTTGGGGCTCTCAGCGGATCCAGGGGGAATACCCCTTTATAAGGCAGGAGATGTTATCGGAGGAGTTGGCGTTGAGCTCGATGGAGCTTATACACTCGACAGAAATGTCTTTGACCGAGATAACAGTCCAGAGGAGCGGGTCGCCATGGCGGCGGCATTTGGATTTGAAGTACCTCGAGATCGCCGAGCCGATGACATCATCGTGGGAGGAAAAGCGCTCCTTTATGCCGATGAATCGTACCCTGAGCAAGATCCTCTTGACCCTCAAATAGCTATCATCCCGAGCGGAATAAAAAAAATCCCCGGCTTCTTCTCGGGATCCGTTCGGGGAGGGGAGCTTTTTGGTACCCCTGCATCGGGTATCTCTCTGACTATTCGCGCTGGTATACCAGCG